>DATHUD010000122.1:0-12247 GCA_035462575.1 Thermoanaerobaculia bacterium
GGGGACGACCTGCGCCTGGCGCCGCGCCCCCGCACGGCCGGAGGGATCGTCCGGACCTCCGACGCGGCCGGCCGCTACCTGCTGCGCCCGCTCCTGCCCGGCGCTCTCGTCCGCAAGAGCGATCTCGGAACCGGGCACGACCTCGCCGGGCGCTGGATCGTCACCCTGCCCATCGATCCCTCCGCTCTCGGCCCGCAGGTGGCGGCGGGGGCGGACGCGCTCCTGATCCTGTCGCCCAAGGACCCGGCGGTGGACCCCGAGGTGCGGAAAGCGGTCGAGGCCGAGGCACTCGTCCTCGCGATCGAGAAGGGGACGAGCGCGGCGCCCTCGGGACGGGTGACTCTGGCGATCCCCCTCAAGGAGCGAGGGGATGTCATTGCCGCGCTCGGCTCTTCGCAGGTCTTCCTCGCCCGGCAGGGTCCGACGGCCGCAGCACGGACAGGCCGCGCTCGCCGGAATGCGATTGGAGTACCATCCCGGCCATGACCAAAAAGCAGAAGCTCGTCACCGTCCACGTCACGACCACAGAGATCGGGAGCCACCCCCCGACGATCCGGCCGGTCACCGGCGAGACCCTGGAGGAGATCCTGTTGGACTGGAGGATCGTGCAGATGCAGGGGCTGGGGCCCCTCGGCCACGAGCCGGAGCGGGGCTTCGCGGCCCTTCTTCTCCTGGAGGAGGCCCCCCGGAAGACGGGCGGGGGCTCGCTCGGGTTCAGCCCGGATTGACGGACGCGGGGCTCCGGTTCAGGACCTCGCGGATCTTCCGGGCGAGCCGCTCGATCGTGTAGGGCTTTTCGAGGAAATCGACCTCGCCTTCCAGGATGCCGTGCCGCAGGACGACGTTGTCCGTGTAGCCGGAGATGAAGATCACCCGGATGTCGGGGCTCTTTTCCCGGATGCGGTTGACGAGGTCCGGACCGGAGAGCCCCGGCATGACGACGTCGCTGATCACCAGGTCCACAGCCCCCTCCTCCTGGTCGAGCACGGCGAGGGCCTCGGGACCGTCGGCCGCCGTCCGGACGCGGTACCCCAGAGCCTCGAGGACCCCCCAGGTCGAGCCGCGCAGCTCCTCGTTGTCCTCCACGAGGAGGATCGTCTCCACCCCTCCGGCCGCCTCTTCCGCCACGGACATCTCGGTCCGCTCCGTCACCGCGTCGGCCGACCGCGGCAGGTAGATCCGGAACGTCGTCCCCCGCCCGACCTCACTGTAGACCGCGAGGTGCCCGCGGTTCTGCTTGACGATCCCGTAGACGGTGGCGAGCCCGAGGCCGCGCGCCTCCCCGGCTCCCTCTTTGGTGGTGAAGAAAGGCTCGAAGATCTTGTCCTGGATCTCCGGCGGGATGCCCGTGCCGCTGTCCGAGACCGCGAGGAGGGCGTACTCGCCCGGCTCCACGGTGGGGTTGTTCTTCAGGTACTCCCGCTCGAGGAGCACGTTCGCCGTCTCGACCGTGAGCTTGCCGCCCCGGGGGCTCGCCTCCCGGGCGTTGACCAGGAGGTTCACGATGATCTGCTCGATCTGACCGGGGTCCATCCGCACCGGCCAGAGCCCCGGGTGGAGGAAGGTCTCGAGCTGGAGATCCTCGCCGATCAGGCGATTCACCATCCCGCGCAACCCCTCCACGATCTCGTTCAGTCTCACGACGCGGACCTCGACCGGCTGGCGCTTGCTGAAGGCGAGGAGCTGGCGGACGAGCAAGGTGATCTTGCCCGCGGTGCCGATCACCATGTCCATCTTCGCGCTCACCCGGTCGCCGGGCCGGGCCTTCATCTTCACCAGCTCGCACTGGCTGGTAATGGCGGTCACGTAGTTGTTGATGTCGTGGGCGAGCCCACCGGCCAGGCGGCCGACCGCCTCCATCTTCTGCGCCTGGAGGAGCTGCGCCTCGCTCTTCCTTAGCGCCTCCTCCGCGTCCCGGCGGTGGCACTCGCGGCTCCAGAGAGCGCCGGCCGCGCCGGCCACGATCCCGACCCACCCGAGCATCAGCGCGCTGAAAAAAAACTGCGACCGGGCCTTGTTGCGCACCATCTGCCGCTCCACCGCCGCCTCGAGCTCCTCGGCGTCGGCCGACAGCGTGTCGAAAAGCCGGTCGAAGCTCACGTCGTGCTGGGAGCCGATCCCGACATCCCTCCCCAGGTCCCGCCCCTGCTGGCGCCTCTCGGCGACCTGCCGGAGCACGCCGACCTGCTTCAGGATCGCCGCCGCCCGGGCCCGCATCCACGGGTCCTCGACCGGCTGGAGGACGAAGCGGCTCTCGCCCACCTCTCCCCCCTCGACCATCGCTTCCGCCAGGCTCTGCGCCTGATCGAGGCTCTCCCAGACCCTCCGCAGGTCCACCCTGGGATCGCCGGTCAGATACTCCTCGAGCCACAGGTGGGAGACCGTGACCGCGAGCCGGATCTGCATCGCGGAGCGCCTGAGAGCCACCTCCTGGTCCGTGGTCCGCTCGCGCACCCGGTTCGTGCCGTACCAGAGCGCGACCGAGATGAGCCCCAGGGCGAGGATCGCCAAAGGCATCCGGTACGGCGGGCGCGCCGCGATCTCAGGCGCGCCGGCTTCTCTCGCTCTTGAGGACGTAGCCGATGCCTTTAAGGGTGTGGAGCAGTTTTTCTTGTTGGTTTCCATCGATCTTCTTGCGCAGGCGGTGGACGGTGACGTCGATCACGTTACCGAGCGAGTCGAACGAATCGTCCCACACGTGCTCGGAGAGCTCGCTCCGCGTCACCACCTGGTCCTTCTTGTTGAGGAAATACTCCAGCAGGGAAAACTCTTTGGGCGAGAGGTCCAGCACACAGTCCGCCACCTTCACCGAACGCGCGGCGCGGTCCATTTCGAGATCCCCCGCCTGAAGCGTCGTCTTGAGGACCTTCTCCCGCCGGCGCATCAGGCTGCGCACCCGGGCCAGGAACTCGAGCAGCGAGAACGGCTTCGTCAGGAAGTCGTCGGCCCCGGTATCGAGCCCGCTCACCTTGTCGCCCACCGCGCTCCGGCCCGTCAGCATGAGGACCGGAAGATCCTTCCCTTCCTTGCGCCAGGCTCGCAGAAGCTCGATGCCGGTCGGAGGGGGGATGGTCCAATCCAGCACCACCAGATCGTAATTGTTGATGTCCACCAGCTCGGAGGCGGTCTCTCCGTCCCGAGCCCAGTCGACAGCATAGTACTCGTCTTCCAGCGCTTCAACGAGAGCCTGGGCAAGTACAGCCTCATCTTCAACAATTAAAATTCTCACACGTCCACCCCTTAGAGGAAGTGTAGCGCGAGCTGACATTGAGGACACACCCGATTCTAGAAGTTACCTTGGTACCATGGTACAATCAATCCAGGAGGTCGAGTATGGAGCCGGAGCGTCTGGTCGTCGAGCGGGTGCAGACGGGGGTTCGCATGGAGAAACGGCTGGTCAAGGTGCTCAAGGCCCTGGCCGAGCTCTACGACCTCTCCCTGGGGGATCTCCTGGAGGGGATCGTCCTCCACGCCTTCGAAGGCAAATCCCCCTTCACCGAGGATTCCCTGCGGCGCATCGCCGATCTCAAGAAGATCTACGGGCTGGACCTGGACTCCGGCGCGAGCCACCGCCTGACCGAGGCGCCGGAAGGAGGAAAGTGAACATGGACGACAAAGAATTCGTGACTCGCTTCGAAGACTGCACCCTTCCCAGCACGGACTTCCACCATCGGGACCACGTGCGCCTCGCCTGGCTCTACCTGCGCGAGCATCCGCCGCTCCAGGCCCTCACCCGCTTCTCCGAAGGACTGAAGCGCTACGCGGTCGCGAACGGCCATGACGGGCTCTACCACGAGACCATCACCTGGGCCTACCTGCTCCTCATCCGCGAGCGGGCCGCCCGGGGAGGCTCCGGAGAGACCTTCGAAGAGTTCGCCGCCCGGAACCCGGACCTCCTCACCTGGCGGCCGTCGATCCTCACAAGCTACTACCGGCAGGAGACCCTCGCCTCGGAGCTCGCCCGGCGGGTGTTCGTGATGCCGGACGCGTGACGCCGGGATTATCGTTTCCTCTCCTTATTTCCAATCGCCGGTGATCTGGAACGCCGCCCAGTGGAAGGGATGGGAAGAGGACCCGGATGTCCGGATCTGGTCGACCTGCGCCGCCCGCAGAGCCTCGTCCTTCGACTTGCCGCTGCGGAGGTAGCTATAAAAACCCTTCATGAAGCGGGCGGTGGAGATGTCGGAGACGCTCCACAGCGAAGCGACGACAGAGCGCGCGCCGGCGTACTGGAAGGCGCGGGTGAGGCCGACGAGGCCTTCTCCCCCCATCTCCCGGCCCAGAGCGGTGTCGCACGCCGAGAGGGTCACCAAGTCGGCCTCGAGACGCACGCTCTCGAAGATCTCCCAGGCTTGGAGCAGGCCGTTGTCCCGGCCTTCCGCCGGCTCTCCGGGGAGCGTCAAGACCAGAGCGGAGTTGAGCGGAAAGCGCTCGTCCAGGATGCCGTGGCAGGCGAAGTGAACGAGGCGCGATCCCTTTTTAATCGATTTGGCCCTCTCTTCGGTCGCCTCGCGGCCCAGGTACACCTCGGCCTCCGGATAGAGGGCGGCGATGGCTTTCACCTCCCGGCCGCTCGAAGGGAGAGGGAGGAGGGCCAAGCCGTTCCGGACGGCTTCCCGGAGCTCGGGGTCGGCGGGAGCCTCCGGAGCCAGAGGCCGGTAGGAGGGGTCTCCGAAGGCGATGAGCTGCCCCCCTGCGGGCTCCTGCGCAGGAGGCCGCGACTGCGCCAGCTCGGCGTAGACCGTGGCGGAGAGCGCGGAGTGAAGCGGCTTCCATTCGATGAAATAGCGGTCTTCCCGCATCAGGGCCGGGAAAGACAGGGTATGCAGCGGTCCGTCCGGCGACAGGAGGAGCCGCTCGGCCCCGGCAATCCGGGCCTCGGCGGGGCGGACCAGCAGATCGTAGAGCCGCCGCGCCTGGATGGCGAGCGCCGCGCGGTCGGACCGCGGGGCCTTGAGGAGCAAGCGGAAGCTCTCCACCTCCTTGCGCAGGGCCGCGTCTCCCAGGGCGATCGGAAAGACGTCGAGGCCCGGGCCCTCCCCTCCGGCGGGCTGAACCACGAACAGGAAGCTCCGCTCCTTGCCTACGGACCAGGCGAGGAGAACGGTTCCGGGATCGAGGGCGGCGCGGGCCCCGGCCAGGTCGAGCGGCCGCGGGTCCTGAAGGGCGGCGGTCTGCGGCGCGGCCAGGCGGATCTTCGCCGAGATCTCCTCCTGCTTGGAGCGCAGCTCCCGCAGGCGGACCAGCAGGCGGTCGGCCTCGGCCTGGTCGCGCTCGGGGCTCAGGGGGCCGAGCGCCGCCTGCGTGCGGTCGTACTCGGCGTCCGTCCGCTTGCGCTCCTGCTCGAGCTCGGGCGGCAGAGCGGCCGTCCATTTGAGGTCGCGCTCGGCCAGGAGATCGAGGAACGAGCGGGCGCGCCCCCGCTCCAGTGCCAGGAAGGCCTCCTCCGGCCGCCCGACGTCGATCAGGGCGCCGAGGCAGTCCCGGTAGGGCTCGGCCATGGTGGCGCCGAACGCGAGCTTTCCCTCGGTCGTCCCGCCGAGCTTCTTGCGCTGGCGGTCGAAGGCCTCCGTCGCCCGGCAGAAGTGCTCCGCCGCGAGAGGCAGGCGGCCCTCCCGGCGGTCGACCTGGCCCAGGCGGTTCAAGGCGAGCCCCACCCGGGTGCTGCCCGGCGCCATCCTCTCGCGGATCGAGAACGCACGCTGGAAGAGCTCCCGGGCCTCGATCAGGCTGCCGCGCTGGAAGGCGACGTCCCCCAGGCCTTCCAGGCTGTCTGAGACCTCGAGACTTCCCGGAAACTGCTTTTCCAGAGTCGCGAGCGTGCGGCGGTACAGCTCCTCGGCCAGGGGGAGGTCTCCGCGCTCCACTGCGGTGATGGCCCGCTCGATGCGCATCATCGTGGCGCCGATGCTCTCCGGCTGGCTGACGTCGTGGATCGCCAGCGCGCGCCGAAAAAGCTCGTCGGCCTTCTCGAGGTCGCCCTTGCAGCGCGCGATGATCCCCAGATTGGCGAGGCTTTCCGCGACGTGGCCGGAGCCCGGGGAGATCTTCATGCGGATCTCCAGAGCGCGGCGGTGGAGATCCTCGGCGGCGGTGAAATCCCCCCGTTTTTCAGCGAGGACGCCCAGGTTCTGGAAGCTTCCCGCGACGTCCAGGCTCTCGGGTGCGATCTTCTGCCGGATCGTGAGCCCGCGCCGGAAGCGCTCTTCGGCCGACGCCAGCTCGCCGCGCATCATCTCGTTGACCCCCAGAGTGGTCACCGCGCGCGAGCTCAGAGTCGCCCGGGCTCAGGCGCTCGATCAGGGCCACGGCGCGCTGAAACAGCTCTTCGGCGAGGGTGGAATCGCCCCGGAACGAGGCGACGTTCCCCAGGTTGATCAGGGTCCCCCCCATCTCGACGCTTTCCGGGGCGAGCCGCTCCCGCAGCGTGAGCGCCTTCGAAAAAAGCTCTTCCGCCGCCGTCAGGTCGCCGCGGACCGCGGACAGGACCGCGAGATCGTAGAAGCTCGACGCCAGGTCGAGGCTCTCGGGAGCCCGCTTCTCCCGGATCGAACGAGCCTTGCGGTAGAGATCCTCGGCGGTTGCGAGGTCCCCTCGGCGGCGCGCGAGGGTGCCTAGAGCGCTCCAATCCCAGGCCGCCGCGAGGCTCTCCTCAGGCTCCAGGCGGAGAGCCCGGCGGTAGCACGACTCGGCGCGCTCCCAGTCGCTGCGCTGTTGGAGCGTCTCCCCCCAGGCGCGCAGGATCTGGGCCGCACCCTGAGCCCCCTGCGGCTCGAGCCGGGCGACCGCCCGCTCCCAGGCCGCGTCCGCCTCGGGCCACCGCTGGGCCTTGAAGAACGCCTGCGCCAGCCGGCTCTCCAGCCACGAGACGTCCTCCGGCGCGGCCTGCTGTCGTTCCAGGGATTCGAGCGCCGAGCGCCAGAGCATCGCCCCGCCGTCCAGCTCGCCCGCAGCGATCCGCTTCTTTCCCCTTTCGTAGAGAGCCAGGAGATCGGGAGCAAGGGCCGGGCGGGCCTCGATTCCCCAGACCCCCGGAAGCACGCGCCAACTCCTCTCCTCGCCCCCGCGGAATCCCCGCAGAGTGACAGGGCCTCGCGGAGCCTGATCGACTTTCACCTCGCCGAGGCCGAAAGGGGTCCGGAGGGCGCCGGAGCTTCCCCTCTCGCTGTACCAGCCGGCGAGCTCGTCGCCCGGCAGGAGGCCAGCCCGCTCGGCCGCCGAACCGGGAGCGACCTCCTCGATGACGATCCTTTCCTCAGGAGCGATTGGGCGGGCTGCGGCGGAGCCGGAAGCGAGGAGTGGGCCCGAGAGCGTCTGCAGGAGGCACGTGCCCGCGGCGATCAGTGTCCTGAGGCTCACGACACCCCGAGGATCCACCCTTCGAGCCGGGCCCGCTCGGCCTCGCTCTCGGAGAGCGGGGGCGTGAAGTAGGGCTTCAGGAGGCCGAGCCGGTCCCGGTCCTGGAGCCAGGCGCAGATGGCGTAGGCGTCCTGCTCCAGCTTGTCGAGCCCGTCCTTGGGGTAGCGGTGACGGAAGCGGGCGGGCCGCACCTCGGCGATCACCGACTTGCCCTTGGGGACGTCGAAGCCGTCGAACGGCCAGAAATGGGTGCGGTCGCCCGAACGCCGCAGATAGTCGAGCCAGGGGAGCCCGGCGTGGCTGGACTTGGCGAGGCTGTCCTGGATATCGAATTGGAAGACGCTCTTGGGTGAGGCGGTCCAGCGGCCGGTCAGCCGGTGCTCGTCGGGGTCGCCGCTGCGCGGATTGCCGGGGATCAGCTCTCGCACGGAGATCTGGTGCGTGGGCCAGTTGTCCTCGAAGTCCTTCAGGAAGTCATCCCAGCTCTTCAGGTCGTTCCGGTCCATGTAGGTCTGGGGGAAAGAGAACGCGTGGTCGAGGCCGATGACGTACGGCTCCTTCTCCCCCAGCCTTTCGAGGAGCCACTCCGCCAGGTCCCGGCGGCTCCACCGGCCCGACGCGTGCCCGGGGTTTCTCTCCTGGTAGGGCTCGTGGTCCTCCGTGGCCGCGAAGACCTTGATCTCCCGAATGCGGTCCCCCGGGTCCTTGCGGCCCGAGTAGCGGACTCCGACGTAGTGTTGAAATGACGGCATCTGACTCGTCCCTCCCCACGGACTCGGACGCCCCGAGGGGGGCGCACGAAGGGAGATCGTATCAGCAGCCTCTGGAAATCTGCGGGAAAGGGCGGCCCCGAAGAGCCGCCCCGGAGGAGACGAGGAGGAGGGCCCTACGCCGCAGGCTTCGCGCTCCCCTTCTGGGAGGCGATCCAGCGGTCGATCCGGGCTTCCAGGAGGTCGAGCGGCAGGGCGCCGGCGCCCAGGATCTCGTCGTGGAACTCGCGGACGTCGAACTTGGCGCCCAGCTCCTTCTTCGACTTTTCGCGCAGCTCCAGGATGTCGAGCTGGCCGATCTTGTAGGCGAGGGCCTGGCCCGGCCAGACGATGTAGCGGTCGGTCTCGCTCTGGATGTCCACCTCGTCCGTCGCCGAGTGGTCCCGGAAGAACTGGACCACCTGGTCGCGGGTCCACTTCTTGTAGTGGAAGCCGGTGTCCACCACGAGGCGGATGGCGCGCAGCATCTCGTCCTGGAGCCGGCCGTAGTCGCTGTAGGGGTCCTGATAGAAGCCGACCTCCTTGCCGAGGCGCTCGGAATAGAGGGCCCAGCCCTCGATGAAGGCCGTGTAGCCCCCCTGCTGGCGGAACGGCGGCAGCTCCGGCAGCTCCTGGGCGATCGTGAGCTGCATGTGGTGCCCGGGCACGCCCTCGTGGTAGGCCGTCGACTCGTTCGAGATGATCTTGCGGTTGGCGAAGTCGCCCGTGTTCACCATCACGCGGCCGGGCCGCGAGCCGTCCGGCGCGCCGGGGATGTACTGGGCGCCCGAGGCCTCTTTTTCGCGGAACTCCTCCACTTTGGTGACCTCGACCTTGGCCTTCGGCAGCCGGCCGAAAAGCTCGGGGAGCTTGGTGTACATCTGGTCGATGTACTGGCGGTACTGCTCGATGATGTGCTCTCTCGACTTCGCCTTCAGCTTGGGATCGCTCTCGATCGCGGCGTTCAGGCTCTTGACGTCCTTGTAGCCGAGCTTCTTCGCGACCTGGGCCATCTCACCCTCGATACGGGCCACTTCGCGCAGACCGATCTGATGGATCTCCTCCGGGGTGAGATTCGTGGTCGTGGACTCCTTGACCGCCCAGGCGTAGCGCGCGCCGCCGTCGGGGAGCGACCACATGCCGGGCTCTGTCCGGCCCTTGGGCGCGTACTCCTCCTTCACGAACTGGCCGAACTTGCGGTACGCCGGGAGGATCGACTCGCTGATCGCGGCGAGCATGTCCTTGCGGATACGCGCCCGCTCGGCCTCGGGGATGCTGTCGGGGAACTTCGCGAGCGGCTGGGCGAAGGGGGACTGTTCCGCCGGCGTCCCCGCGATCCCCTCGACCTGCCCGACGACCTTCTCCAGGAGGAACTTCGGAGGCATCAGCCCCGCGGCCATCCCCGCGCGCATGTGCTCGAGGGTCTGGTCGAAGACGGTGGGCATCTTCTTGTAACGGGTGATGAGGTCGTCGTAGTCCTTGACCGTGGTGAACGTGAGGATCGCGGGGAGCTGGGGAGCCATCAGGTGAATGCCGGAGATCTGGGTGACCGGCATCAGCCAGCCCTTGAACCGGGCGCCCTCGACCTGCTCCTTGAGGTTCCGGACCATGAGCTCCTTGTTGAGCACCTCCTGCTCGGGAAAGCCGGTGGTGTCGATCGCCTCGAAGCGGGTGAGGAACTCGCGGGACTTGGCCAGATCGGCGTCGATCGCGGCCTGGGAGAAGTCCGAAAGCTGGTCGTTCCAGCGCTTGTCGCCGAGGATGGAGGCGAGCTCGGGCGAGTGCGAGAGGGTGTACTCCCACTGCTCGGCCAACAGCTTGTTCAGAGAGTCGCGCCGGGCCTCGAGATCGGCGGGCGCGGCGAAAACCGGAGCGGCCCAGGCGGCGGACGCCACCAGGAGGGCCGCGAGAGATGTCTTCAATCGCATAGGGGTTCTCCTTTCACACCCCCCTATACGAAAAAGACGCGCGGATTGTTCCCGCGAGGCCCCTCAGCTCTTGCCGGGCACCACGTAGAACAGGATGGCGAAGAAGTGGAACATGCTCCCCGCCAGCACGAAGAGGTGCCACACCGCGTGGTGGTACGGCAGGCGGCGCCACCCGTAGAAGAGGCAGCCCGACGTGTAGGCCACTCCGCCCAGCACGAGGAGCCGCACCCCGTCCGGCGCCACCGCCGCGACCAGCGGCTCGACCGCCACCACCACGAGCCAGCCCATCCCCAGGTAGAGCACCATGGAAAGCCACTTGAAGCGGCCCCTGGCCGCCACCTTGAGCGTGATCCCCAGAATGGCCATCCCCCAGATCAGCCCGAAGAGCGTCCAACCCCAAGCCCCGCGCAGGCTGATCAGGGTGAACGGGGTGTAGGTCCCCGCGATCAGCAGATAGATCGCCGAGTGGTCGATCACGCGCAGGGTTTCCTTGGCGCGCGGGGAAGGGATGCAGTGATAGAGAGTCGACGCGAGGTAGAGCAGGATGAGCGTGACCCCGTAGACCGAGAACGCCGCGATCTGCCAGGGGTCCCCGGTCTGCCGGGCGACGAGCACCAGAGCCACGAGCCCCACGATGCTGAGCAGCATGCCCAGGCCGTGCGTCACGCTGTGGGCGATCTCCTCCTTCAAGGAGTACGCGGTGTTGCAGGGCGCTGTCGCCGTCATGACTCTCCTTCCTCTGACAGGATCTCCCCGAGGCGAGGAGCCAAGGAGAAAACTTGCATGGATGGTACCATCCCGGCCATGAACACCCGCCGCCCTCTCGCCTGGCTCATCCTCGCCGCCGCCCTTCCCGCCGGAGCGTCGGCCGCTCCGGCCGCGACCCCGCGCATCGATGCCGCCACGGCCGAGCGCTTTGCCAATCTGGCGCTCACCTGCGTCCACAAGGAATACCCGAACAAGATCGCCCACGTGATGAACGGCGATGCGGACGTGAAGCCGCCCCGGGAGCTCACCCCCTCCTTCTACGGCTGCTACGACTGGCACTCGGCCGTCCACGGCCACTGGCTGCTCGCGCGTCTGGCCCGGCTCTACCCGGAGTCGCCGCTCGCGGCCAAGGCCCGGGAGGCCCTCGCGCGGAGCCTGGCGCCCGCCAATATCGCGGTCGAGGTGAAATACCTCGAAGGAGAGGGGCGCGCCACCTTCGAGCGCCCCTACGGCCTCGCCTGGCTCGCCCAGCTCGACGCCGAGCTTTCGGAGTGGGACGACCCGCAGGCGCGCGCCTGGGCCGAGGCCCTCGATCCGCTCGTCCAGGCGGCCGAGAAGCGCCTCACCACGTGGCTCCCCAAGCTCTCCTTCCCCATCCGCACCGGCGAGCACAACCAGACCGCCTTCTCCCTCGGCCTCCTCCTCGACGCGGCCCGGGGCACGGGCCACCGGGAGACCGCCGCCCTCTTCGAGAAGCGGGCTCGCGAGCTCTATCTGAAGGATCAAGGCTGCCCCCTGGGCTTCGAGCCCTCGGGCGAGGACTTCCTCTCCCCGTGCCTCGGAGAGGCCGACCTCGTCCGCCGCCTCCTTCCGCCCCAGGAGTACGCGGCCTGGCTCTCCCGCTTCCTCCCGCAGATCGGCCAGCCCGGCTGGATCACCCCCGCCGTGGTCACCGATCCCACGGACGGCAAGCTCGCCCACCTGGACGGCCTGAACCTCTCCCGCGCCTGGATGCTCGAAGGCATCGCCTCCGGCCTCCCGGCGGCAGACCCGCGCCTCGCGGCCCTGCGCGCCGCGGCCGACGCCCACCGCGAATCCGGCCTGCGCTCCGTCACCGGCGCGCACTACGAGGGCGGCCACTGGCTCGGAAGCTTCGCCACCTATCTTGTGACGGGGCGGGGGTTGGCGGGCTCCGCTCCCGTTGCGGGCCGGTAGCACCTGCGCGGCAAGAAAAACAAGGACGAAAAGGACCTCAAGGACGCCAAGGACAAGGACACCGAGCTCGTTGTTTGTCCCTGGTGTCCTTTGAGTCCTGGTTGTCCTTTCCGGCGTGCAGTCCGGAGCTCGACCTCAGGACGGCCGCGGGCTGACCTGACCGTTGCCGGCCCCATCCACCTTCCGCGTCGCGATGAACGACTCCAGGAAAGCCCGGTCCGCGGGAGCGATCCGCAGGAACTCGACCCCCACCTGGTGCTCCGTCGGGCTCTTGCTGATCTCGTAGAC
>DATHUD010000123.1:0-6465 GCA_035462575.1 Thermoanaerobaculia bacterium
ATCGAGCTCGCGCAGCCGCAGGAACACACCAGCGCCGAGGTGATCTGGGTGCTGGGCGTGCTGGCCGACCGCGTGGCCGGGCCTTCCGGCTCCGCCAACCGCACGGTGCTCGACATCCGTTGGTTTGGGGTTCTCGGCGGCACCCTACTCCTGGCCGCGATGATCGTCGCCTGGTGGGCGCTGCGGAGCCTTCTTGGACGCGGCCAGGTGTGGACTGGTTGGCTGGCTCTCGCGGTGCTCGCCCCCGTTGCGGTGGCGTTTTTCGACCTGCACACGACGTCCTTTCTCAATAGCTTCTATCGCGACGGAGCGGCGCACGTGTGGCTAGCCTGGCTGTTTGCGGCTACGTGTGCGGCAGCAGCCGCGTGGAAGCTCGCGCGCGGCGCGATCGCGGCCGCTGCGGCGCTGGTGGCGACGTCTGCGCAGGCGCATGGCGACGTCGCGATGCTTGTAGCGGCTGCCCTTGGCTTGTCGCTCTGGTTTGGCCGGCGCCCAAGAGGTCTCGTGCGTGTAGTCTGGGCTCTCGCCATCGTTGTTCTGATGGGAATCACAGTCTTCATGGTCCGCTACGGCCGCCAAGCCGAGCCCGATCAAGTCTTCAACGCCCTTTACTTGGGTGTGCTCGCCGTCGCCGACCATCCCGCAGAGCTACTTGACGGAGCGGGGCTACCCAGGGAGTCCGTGACTCGAATCGGCAGGACGTCGTTCGATGCCGAGAACGTCCAGTTCGTGCGCTCGCATGGGCGAATGTTGAACCGACGCACCGAGTTGCTGGTTCTTCGCAGCGCCCCCGAGAACATCCCGCGGCTGTTGCTGCGCGCGTTCGGTCGCCTCCATTGGCCCGAGCTCCCATACTCTATGACCGAGGACGGCGCTCCCCCCAACCTGCGCGGTCGCTTCCTCCCCTGGAGCGTTTGGGGCGAGTGGAGCCAGTATCTTCCCCGGGGCAGCGGGGCGATAGCGCTGCTATCGGTCGCTTTGGCGGCCTCGGCCCTGATCGCATGGCGGAGAGAAGGCGCCGCGCGATTCCTGGCGATCAGCGGAGTGACCTGCGCCACCTTGACGTTCTCTGAGTCCCTGCTCGCTGTGCTCGGCAACGGCTTCGTCGACCTCGAGCGACACCTGCTCCTCGCCAGCCTTTGCTACGATCTGGCGCTATGGTTCCCGCTGGCGGCGCTAGTCGCGATCCTCGTGTCTCCTGCTAGCGGCCCCCTCCGAATAGGTGCCGAATAGGTGCCGAATAGGTGCCAGGTAACCCGTGGGAAGAATCATCAAGAATTCTCCTGCTCCTCCCTTCGAGATGGGGACTCCCGAGAGTCAGGCAGGAAAGTCCGCCCACTCCTCCCCCTTTTTGTCGGATTCGCGCCTCGATTTCCGTTCTCTTATAGCTCACGGTCGCGCACCGAGCACACGCCTGGCTGACTCCAGGCACACCGATCCCTCCGGTCCATACTTTGGACCTGACTTCAAGCTCCCAACGTCCGGCCTGGCCTACTTCCCTTCTCTACCCGGGGACGAAAGGCAAGCCCGGCGGGAAGCAGCCGGGGGGGAAACTGACGCCGCGGTCTCCTCGTCGGAGCTTCTCGGCGGCCTCACGGAACGCTGCGACGAACCAGGAATAGGACTGGTAGAGCGCCTGGCGGGCGGCTTTGGTCGCGGCGTGTACGAAGGGAGCGGGTGACTTGGCGATCTTTTCGGGGCGGTGCTGCGGATCCTGGGTCAGGATGGCGTCGGGACCGAGCACCGGAATCTCTGTCTTCTCCCGGTCCGCCGCGGCTTCTTCTTCGGCCTCTTCCACCAGTCCACGGATGCGTTCCCGGTACGTCTCGGGCGGGAGGTGCTCCCAACAAGGAAGGGGCGAGAGGACCACGGTCTCCGGTGTGGCGTATTCGAAGGGCTCGAAGTCTTTTCCCCGGCGGCGGGCGGCGTACTCCTGCGAGCGGCTGAACCAATGCCCCACCAAAGGCTCGCCGCCCAGCCGAGCGCGGCCCGAGTGGATACCGGGCCACTGATCCACCCGCTCGACGAGGCCCTCCTTGACTCCATGGGCGAGGACGTACTTGAGCACCCCCACCTGAGCAGCCTCCTCGTTGCTCACCGGGATCATCGTGTAGCGGCTGTCGAAGACCGGCCCCTTCCAGCCGGTGAGGCGGTTGATCTCCCGGGCCAGGTTGGAGCCCGCGTACTCCATGTAGTCGGCGACCTGCTGGACGCTATCGGCGTCGAGGAGCATGTGGACGTGGTTGGAGGCCACCACGACCTCGCAGATCCGGATCGGGTGCTGCCGCTGAGCTCGGCCGAGGACTCCGAGGACGATGTCGTTGAGCTTCGGGCTCGGGGTGAACAGGTACCGGCCCTGGATGGTCCGGCAGGTGACGTGGACAAGGCGTACATCTTCTGGCAGGTAGCGAAGTTTTCTACTCATGCCTATAGAAAGACGGAAAACCGCGCTCCAATCGCTCACCTTTTTCCCCCGAGGCCGGCTGCCAGCGCCCCGTGCCCAGCCCTCAGGGCCGGGCACGGTGTGGAATCAAGCAGGCTTGTTGGATAATTCGATCATGCAATGGTCTGGCAGTTGTCTCCATGGGCCATTTGCACAAAGTTGCTTACCACTCGGAATCGTCGAATCGCCCTGGCGGGCGAAACGCCCGGCACCACGTCCCGGGTCACGCAGGCGAAACGCCCGGCACCTCGCCCGCCCGCCTCGTCCGCAGGCGAAACGCCCGGCACCTCGTCCGCGTCCCGGGTCACGCAGGCGAAACGCCCAGGCGAAACGCCCGGCACCTCGCCCGGCACCTCGCCCGGCACCTCCGCTACGCTCCGGTGCCAAACAGCTTGGAGCCTCGTCTGTGTCCAGAGCGTACGTGGTGTAACCCGAGCCAGCTTGGTGTCTCCGCTACGCTCCGGCACCAAACTGGCATTTGCGTGTAGCGGAACGTCTAGCGGTGGACATACTCTTCCAGGCGGCGCCCGATGGCTACACCACCGCCATCTCCGGCACTACCGAAGGAGCCTCCTCCTCCTGCGGATTGGGATCCGCGGGCGCGAACGGGGGCCGGGTGAGCGCCCGGAGGGCGATCATTTCGATGTCCATCTTCTCGCCCTGGAGGCGGGCCAGCCGCAGCTCCCCGGAGTCGTCCCGCGTTTCGCGGAGCCTCTCGGCGACCTCCTGGCACATCTCGTAGTTCAGAGGCTTGGACGTGCGGCGCCGGGGACCCGAGAGGGCGTCCACGGCGCCGGACAGCCGGGCCGCCTCCGGCAGATGGCCATGGCGGCAGGCGATCGCCGCGAGACCGGCCAGGCACCCCAGGATCAGCGGCTTGCGGCCGATCTTCCGGTTCATCTCCAGGCTTTCGCGGTAGAGGGCCTCCGCGTCCGCGTCCCGTCCCTGGCGCGCGGCGACGTCGCCGAGGTACTTGACCGTCTCCGCGAGCCCCCAGCGCTCATCCTCCCCGCTCTGGAACTCGCAGGCTTCCTCGAAGGTCTCGCGCGCCTGGTCCAGGTCCCCGTGCCTCATCTCCATGAAGCCGAGGTTGTTGAGGGTCAGCGCGAGCCCCCAGCGGTCGCCGAGCTTGCGCCACTCGCGGAGGCTTCCGCGGTAGAGATCGATGGCAGCCTTGGAGTCTTCGCGGGAGCGGTAGACGTTGCCGAGGTCGTTCATGGCGAGGGCGAGCCCCCACGTGTCCTTCAGCTCCCGGAAGATGTCGATGCTCTCGTGCTCGCACTTCAGGGCCCGCTCGAAGTCGTTCTCTTCCTGCGCGGCCATGCCGAGGAGGATCAGCGCGAAACCGAGCCGCCGTTGCTCGGGGGTCTCGCGGAAGATTTCGACGCTCTCCTGGAGCCAGGGGCGGGCGGCGGCCCGGTCCCCCTGGAGGAAGGCGAGGCCTCCGGCGGCGTAGAGCGCCCGCGCCCGCGCGGCGGTGCGGCCCGAGCCGGCGTGCCCGAGGCAGCCTTCGAGATACTTCCGGCCCTCGCCGAATTCGCCGCGGAGGTTCCAGAACCAGAACAGCGACCCGGCCAGGCGGACGCCCCACTCGGCGCCCTCGGGCACCGTACGGCACCAGGCGAGCGCGGCGCGGAAGTTGGCATTTTCGGCCTCCAGGATCTCCGGCCAGCCGTTGCGGCGGGCGCTGGTGAGCCTGGGCTCGACCTCCTCGGCCAGCGAGACGAAGAACTTCGCGTGCCGGCGCCGCAGCTCCTTCTCCTCGTCGGGGTCGAGCTCCGCGGCGGCGAAATCCCAGAAGGTGTCCTGCATCTTGTAGCGCTCGCCGCCCTCGGGCTGGTGCAGCAGGAAGCCCTTCTTCACGAGATGCTCGAGCTCGTCCTTCATGTCGCCGATCCCGAGGTCCCGGCCGGCGTTGCAGATCTCACGGGCCGCCGTGACCGTCCAGCTCTCCGGGAAGACCGAGAGCCGGCTGAACAGCTTCTGCCGGGCGGCGCCGAGTTGGGGGAAGGTCCCCGCCACGGCCACTCTCAACGCCCGCGGCCACGAAGCCGGACCACGCCCCTCGGTGCCGATGTCTTCCGGCCGGTCTGCCCGGGCCGCCATCTTGATGGCCAGGGCGTGCCCGTCGAGGTCCTTGCAGATCGAGGCCATGACCTTCGGGGATGGCGTCGCGCCCCGGGAGCCGGCGGCATCCTGGGCCTGGTCCGCGAACAGCTCCTCGGCCGGCTTCCGGGTCAGCGGTCTCTCGAGCTGGTAATCGACCCCTCCCTGCACGCGCAGTGGCGTGTGGCTGGTCATGAGGATCTTGAGCTGCCGGCAGGACGCCAGGAGCTCCGCGATCCACGCCTCTTCGGAGCCCAGGCTCTCCATTCCGTCGAGGATCAGCAACATCTGCTTGTCTTGCAGGTGATCGAGGAGGTTGTCGTCCAGCGGGTTCTCCCGCTTCTCCTTGATGCGCAACACGCCGGCGATCGCGGATGCCAGGCTGGGAGAGTCCCGGATCTGCTCCCGGCTGATGAAGCAGACGCCGTCGTGGAACTGGCGAAACAGCTCCTCCCCGACGTGGCTGGCCAACCGGGTGTTTCCGGTCCCTGCGCCGCCATGAAGGACAACGACCCGCGTGCGCCGTTCCATCAGGAGCTTCCGCACGTCCTTCATCTCCCGCTTGCGGCCGACGAAAGGCGAGGCGTGAGACGGCACGTTGTAGAAAGGCCTGTTGACGATGGCCTTCCAGAGCCCCTTCGCGATGCTGCAGTAGGCATCATCCTGGTCCGTCCACTTGGAGATGGGCTTTTCTTCGTCCGGCAGCGTCTGGATGTATGCGTAGGGTGGGTCGGGCCACTCGAAAGGGCGGACCAGCACGGGAATGACCCGGGCGTCACCCTGAGCTTCTCGCTCCAGTGCGATTTTCATCTCCTTGCGGCAGAATTTGGAGTTGCAGAAGTCGGGGCTGATCAGCAGCAGGATCATATCGGCCGAGCTCAGGTGGTCGGCAATCTCCTTCTTCCAGTGGCCGCCGGGGTTGATGTGGCCGTCGCTCCAGCCGCTCACGAGATTCTCCAGGCCGACCAGGTGTGTCTGGAGGGCCTCGCGGTACGGGGCGTCGACATGGGAGTAGGAGTAGAAGAGGGAGACGGGTTGGGCGGGGGCGGACGGCGTGGGTCGCATGAATCACCTCCTGCGTGCAAGTAGAATGACCCGCATGCTGATACCTGTTCAGTATACACTATTGAATTCACTGCGCCGCCGACCTCTTTTCCGCAAACGTCCGTCCTCTCGTCGCAACGCTCGTCAGGCGCGCCGGGCGATCTTCATCGCCAGCTTCAGCTTGCGGAGAAACAGGTCCCAGAGAAATAGAGAAATAGGTTGGAGAAATAGGAGAAATAGGTGAGTGGAGAAAAGCAGGGGCCCGAGGGGCGCACGCAGGCCCGTCACGGGCGAAACTCGGACGGAGATCGCGTTCTAAATCTAAATCTCCACCTCGACGCACGCAGGCAAGACCGTTGCTCATTTTTAAAACCGTCTATAGCCTGCCAGCCTCTCAATTCGGAGCGGCGTTGTCCTTTGACCAGCCCCGTCCAGACCGTGGTACAATTCAAAAACAAAGACGGGCCGGCCAACGTTCCTTCGGCGCCGCACTCAC
Organism: Thermoanaerobaculia bacterium; assembly: GCA_035462575.1. Taxonomy (GTDB): domain Bacteria; phylum Acidobacteriota; class Thermoanaerobaculia; order Multivoradales; family UBA5704; genus DATARR01. Next base: position 6,090 of record DATHUD010000123.1, read on the forward strand.
CACCAGCCCTGCGCTCCGCTAATTCTACTTTGTCAGACTATAGCCCCCCACCCCGAAACCCTCACCCCGACCCTCTCCCAGCCTCCCGTCCACCCCCCGGGAGAGGGCGCCCCCACCCAGCACGAATTCATGCTGTCTCCCTCCTGCTATGAAAAGGGGGGCTGCTGTGGCCTGCGACCTCACCCTCCGGCTCTCTCTCCTAGAGGAGAGGGAGAGACAAGCAAACCCGACAGACCAGAGCCCCTCTCCTTTAGAGCCAGCTGCTTTCTCTGGCCCTAATGAGTTGTTCTTATCAGCCCCCTAACGAGACGGACAGGCTTACCGTTTTCTCTAATTCTACTTTGTCAGACGATACCCCCCACCCCGACACCCTCAC
>DATHUD010000124.1:0-34171 GCA_035462575.1 Thermoanaerobaculia bacterium
CGGGTGGCCTCCGCCGTCGCGACCGCCCTCCTGCCGATCGTCCTCCTGGCCCTGGGAATCCGCACCCGGCGGCGTCCCCTCCTGCTCCTGGGGATCGGGACCGCCGTCGCCTCCATCCTGACGCTCCACGCGTTCGTCGACCTCGGTCCCCCCTGGGCTCTCCTCGTGATCTGGGGCGCCGTCGCCGTGGGCACGGCGCTCGGCCTCCGCCGGTACCTCGATTCCGGCCCCGACCACGAGCGGGCCGGGCTCACCGCCGAGCCCCTCTTCGACAACCTGGAGCGGCAAGGCGTTCTCGAAGCCGGGGCCGCCCTCGTGACCTTCACGCCCGAGGCGCGGGCGCCGCAGGAGCCGGGGTTTGCGGGCGGTGGGGGAGAGTTCGGGGGGGGTGGGTCGAGCGAGTCGTTCTGAGGGAGTCCCCGCAGCGCGCGGGAGATCCCCCGAACGCCGCGGCGATCCCCTCGAAGGTTCCGGACGCCTGAACGAGAGGGGGAGACCCTCCCCCGAACAGGTACGGACTCTCCCCCCAACGGGTACGTGCCTCCCCCGAACAGGTACGAGGCTTTCCCCACTCGGGGGAGCCTTCCCCCAGTACGGGGCGGCGCCTCCCCCCAACAGGTACGGGCCTGTACCCGTTCGGGGCGGCATCTTCCCCCAGCGGGTACGGCCCCGTACCCATTCGGGGCGGCCTTCCCCCGAGTGGGTACGAGCCCGTACCCGTTCGGGGCGGCGTCTCCCCCCAACGGGTACAGGCCCGTACCCGTTCGGGGGAGCGAAGGCGAGGTGGGCGCCGGGGATGCCTTCGAGCGCATCCACGAGGACGAGAACCGCGTGAGCATCCACGACACCGTCCGCCTCTACCTCGACCGCGACGGCCGGATCGATCCGGACCTGCTACGGCGGGTCGTCCGGGTGGAGGCCCTGCCCGAGTCCTGGCGGGAGCACTTCGGGAAGCAGGCGAAGCGGCGCGCTTAGGACCGGCTCCTCCTCGGCCTGGGGCTGTGCGAGCGGGAGGAGGATCGCGATCCGGGTCCCGAGCCCGGTCCCGGCGCTCGCGACGCTCACCGTGCCGCCGTGAAGCTCGACGAGCCCTTTGACGAGGGCGAGGCCCAGCCCGAGCCCGCCCTGGCTCCGGTCCAGGGGCTGGGGACCTTGAGCGAACGGCTGGAACAGCGTGGGCAGGAGCGCCGGATCGATGCCGGCGCCGTTGTCCTCGATCTCGATCCGGGCCAAGCCGCCGTCCACGGAGAGAGACAGGAGCACCCGGCCGCCCGCGGGGGTGAACTTGAGCGCGTTGTGCAGCAGATTCCCCAGGCATTGGGCGAGCCGCGTCCGGTCTCCCTCGATCCGGACCGGCGTCTCCGGGACCGTGAGGTGGAACGCGAGGCCCGCCCGGTCGAGCTGGCCCTCGAAATCCCCGGCGGCTTCGCGCACGACGAGGCGCAGATCGAGCGGCTGGGTCTGGAGGACGACCTTGCCCCGCTCGATGCGGGATGCGTCGAGGAGGTCGTCCACCAGCCGGGTGAGGTGGGCGAGCTGGCGCTCGATCATCGTCCGCACGCGCTCCACCTTCTCGTCCGGCGGGAGGAGCTCCCGGAGCAGGTAGACGCCGTTCCGGATCGGCGCGAGCGGGTTTCGGAGCTCGTGCCCGAGCATGGCCATGAAGTGGTCCTTGCCCCGGCTGGCGGTCTCCGCTTCGGCGCGGGCGGCCTCGGTGCGCGCGAGCTGCTCGTTGAGCTGCCGGCCTTTCCAGATCAGAAGCTCCGCCGAACGCTCGAGCGCTTCGGAGAGGCGAGCCAGCTCCGCGACCGAGGACGGCCGGGGCTCGGGCCGCCTCCCGAGGGCCAGGGTGTCGGCGGCGAGCGCGGCGGACCTGAGGCTCCGGGAGAGGCGCCGCGAGAACAGGGAGGCGCCCAGGCCGCTCAGCGTGAGCAGCGCCAGGCCGATCCCCGCGACCACGAGCAGCGAGCGCCGAGCCGGACCTTCCACCACATCGCGGGGCACCCCGATCACGGCGGTCCAGCCGGACAGGTCCGCACGGCGGAACGCCAGGTACACGGGCTTGCCGTCCAGCGTGGTCTCGGGGTGCAGCGCCTCCGGCGCCTCCCGGATGAGCCGGAGGAACGACGGCGTGCCGGATTGCCCCACGAAGCGCTCGGGAGCGCGTGAGCGGGCGACGACGACGCCCCGGCCGTCGACTACCGTGCGCGTCCACTCCTCGTTCGGGGAGGTCTGTTGGGCCACGAGGCTCTCGAGCGCCTTCGGGGTCATGACGGCGGTGAGGACGTATTGCACCGCGCCGCCGCGGACGACCGGGACGCGGACGGGAAAGGCCAGCATTCTCCGCAGGCCCCCCGGGACGAGGTCTCCCACCAGCGGCCGCCCCGTCTCGACGACCCGCTTCAGACTCGCCGGCTCGTTGGCGCCCGGCAGCTTCGTCCCCCATGGATGTCCTGTGTTCACGAGTTGTTGGCCGTCCGGCGAAAGCAGGATCACGCCGTTCCAGGACGGCTGTGTCTTCAACACCCGGGACGCTTCGGCGTAGAACGCCGGGAGATCGCCGCGGTCCAGCCGCTCGGACTCGGCCAGGGCCGACAGCGTCCGGATCGTGCCGGACATCTCGCGGTCCAGGAGGGAAGCCAGATCCCGCACGGACCGCATCAGGCGGCGCTCCGCCATCGCGCGCTCGGACTGCGCCAGCCGGTGGAGGACGATGCCGGTGAAGAGGACCACGGGGAGGAGCATCCCTACGACGAGCAGGGCGAGATGCCACTTCAAGGGGAACGGACGCCGGAGCAGCAAGGTGAATCAATCCTGGAGACGATAGAAGACAAAAAATTCCGGACACCTTTACTGTGTTCGCCCGGTCGCCCCTTGTCAAGCAAGGGCCTGCTCTGTAGGGGCGGCCCTGCGTGGCCGCCCTGCTTGCTTCGGCCTTTCCCCCACCCAGGGCGGCCACATAGGGCCGCCCCTACAGGAAATCCGGGTTGGCAACGTACTAGGATTGCCCCCCATGAACGTCCTCGTCGTCAACTGCGGCAGCTCCTCCCTCAAATTCCAGGTCATCGCCACGGATCTGGACCAAATCGAGCGCGACGCGGACCGCGAGCTGGCCCGCGGGCTGGTCGAGCGGATCGGCAGCGAAGCGCTCCTCACCCTGGACGTCGAGGACCGCCCTCCGGAGCGCCAGACCGCGCCGCTGCGCGATCACCGGCAGGCCCTGGACTTCGTCCTGCGCTGGCTCGTCTCGCCGGAGTCCAAAGTCCCGGAGATCAACGCGCTGGGCGAGATCGAGGCCGTGGGGCACCGCGTGGTCCACGGCGGCGAGAAGCTCACCCGCTCCGTCCGCATCGACGACGAGGTGATCCGCCAGATCCAGGAGTGCATCGATCTCGCGCCCCTCCACAACCCCGCGAACCTGAAAGGGATCGCCGCGGCGCGCGAGATCCTGGGGCCGGGGGTGCCCCAGGTGGCTGTCTTCGACACCTCGTTTCACTCGACCATGCCGCCCGAGTCCTTCCTCTACGCCCTGCCGTACCAGCTCTACGTGCGCCACAGGGTGCGCCGCTACGGCTTCCACGGCACCTCGCACCGGTACGTGGCCCACCGCTACCGCCAGCTCACCGGCAAGGAGCCCGAGGACATCCACATCATCACCCTGCACCTGGGCAACGGCTGCTCGGCCTGCGCCATCCGCGGGGGCGAATCGCTCGAAACCTCGATGGGGCTCACGCCTGTCGAAGGGCTCGTCATGGGCACGCGGAGCGGCGACCTCGACCCCGCGGTGCTCGAATTCCTCCACCACAAGGAGGGGATGAGCTTCGACGAGCTGGACACGCTCCTGAACAAGCGCTCGGGCCTCCTCGGCATCTCGGGGCTCACCAACGACATGCGCGAGCTTCTTGCCGAAGAAAAAGATCATCAGGACCGGCGGGCGCGCCTCGCGATCGACCTCTTCTGCCTGCGGGTGAGGAAGTACATCGGCGCCTACCTCGCGCGGATGAACGGCGCCGACGCGGTCGTCTTCGCCGGCGGCATCGGCGAAAACTCCCCCGAGATCCGCCGCCGGATCTGCGCCGACATGGACTTCCTGGGGATCGCCGTGGACCCGGAACGCAACGAGGCCCTGACCGACGGCAAGGAAGGGGAGATCGGCGCCGAGGGCTCGCGCGTGCGCCTCTACGTCATCCCCACGAACGAAGAGCTGCTGATCGCCCGCGACACCGTCCGCACCGTCCACGGCGTGCCGCGGCGGTGGTGATCCTGCGGGGAGACGCCGCCGTCAGGCCGACTCCTGGCGGCGGAGGCGTTCCAGGGCGCGCTCATAGCGGGCCCGGCGGGCATGATCCTTCTCCGTGGGCGTGGCGATCCGGGAGAGATCCAGGTTGTCCTCGACATCCGCGATCTTGACCGCGCGGGCGATCGGATGGCGCGCGGCCCGTTCCACAAACTCCTCGTAGGTCTCCTCCGGCCTGCGGGTGAGGTGATCGATCGCGGTCACCACCACCTCCGAAAAGCCTTTCTCCCGCAGAGCCGCGAACGTCCAGTCCGTGTCTTCTACCACATCGTGCAGAACCGCAACGATCCGCTCCGGCTCCTCGCGCATCTTGAGCATCACGCGGAGCGGATGGAGGATATAGGGCGCACCGCCTTTGTCCGTAACCCCCGCGTGCGCCTGAACGGCAATCAGGATCGCCTCTTCGAGCTTGTTCATATCCCTTTCTTTCGTCTCCGCCTCAGCCAGGTCCGGACGCGCTGGCGTCCATCTCCAGGATCTCCGGCTGGTGCTGAAGACGCTCGGCGATGGAGCGGTGATACGCGCTGCTCCTCTCCTCGGCGAGCCGGTGCATGTCCATGGTGCAGGACACACTAACACAGCAGGCGAATGCCCGCCTGTCCTGCCGTGTCGTGCCTGACCCAGGAGGGCCATGACCAGTGCATCCAGGCGATGTGCGGCTGTGATCCGAGGACGGGTGCCTGCGGTCCAATCAAGGTGATTTCGGACGGATCTCTTTGATCAGATTAGAGACTCTTCCTTGCTGACGCCCACTCGCTCGATCTCCGCCGACTTCGCCGCCGAATTCGGGAAAGCCTCCGCCGAAAAACCCTGCTTGAAGGTGGCGAAGACGGTCCAGAGGAGCGAGATGCCCGCCACGGGGAGGACGGGGAAGAAGTCTGTGAGGTCGGGCTGGGGGGTGATGAAGGGATAGATGCAGAAGACAAGGGCCGAGGGGAGGACGCTGAAGCCCAGGAAGAGGACCAGGGCGTTTGGCAGGGGAAGAATCCAGCGCCGGTGATAGACACCGCGGCAGAGCCAGATGATCACGAGCCCCAGCAGTCCGCACGCGGGTGCGGCGACCGCTGAAGACCACTGGAGGCTCATCGATGAGAAGCGGCTTGGGCGATCTCGCGATTCCTCACGAGACCCGCGATCGCGCCGACTACGGCGCCGAGCACGGCGCCGAGCACGGGCGCCGCCTGAAGGAAGGTTCCGCCAAGGAGAAGACCTCCCAGCATAGGCCCGACCACCCGGGCCGTGGCATCCAGGGAAGACATCACAGAGGCGGGCGGTTTCGTCGAAGGGTGTTCCATATCGCGTGAAAGCGTATCTCGGGGATTTCTCCGTGTCAAGGGGTTCTCAGGATCGCTCTTCGCAGCCCGGACACCTGTCCGTCCACCCCCGGACACCTGTCACCGTCCGCTCCCTCCGGACAATCTTCCGTCGCCGTAAACCCATGGAATACAGTATTTTGCGCAATCGGACAACCCTGGCATCGCGGTTGCTCTAGGGAAGAATCGCCATGATCCAAGAAACCAATTCCATGGACCAGATTGTCGAACGGGCGCCGGGGCTTTCCCGGCGCGTGAAGTTGCTGCTGGCGGTGTCCGCGGCGGTGGCGGTCGTCGTCACCCTGCTGTGGCCGGAGGTAAGGCGGTGGACGCAGGCGGAGCAGACGGTGGATCTCGCGGGCCTGCGGGTCGGGACGGTCACGCGGGGCGACCTCGTGCGCGAGGTGGATGCCCAGGGGCGGATCGTCGCGGCCAATCATCCGAAGCTGTACAGCCCGGCCCAGGGCATCGTCGAGCTGGCCGTGCGGCCGGGCGAGTCGGTCAAGACCGGGCAGCTCCTGGCGACGATCGAGAGCCCGGAGCTCGAGAGCCAGCTCGCGCAGGAGCAGTCGCGCCTCCAGTCTCTCGAATCGGAGCTGGGGAGGTCCGAGCTCTCCGTGCGCCAGCAGAACCAGGGGGACGCCCAGACGCTGAAGCTCCGGCGGGTGCGCCTGGAAGCGGCCCGGCGGGACCTCGAGCGGGCGGAGAGGCTCCGCACCGAGGGGCTTTCGAACGAGGTGGATTACGAGCGCGCCAAGGACGCGGTCCGCGTGGCCGAGGTGGAGCTCGAGCAGGCGGACGAGGGCGGGAAGCTCGCTCGGGATTCGCGGGATTTCGAGATCCTCGACCGGAGGCGGCAGATCGAGCGCCAGCGGCTCGTGGTGGCGGACTTGGAGCGCCGCGTGGCGGATCTCACGGTCCGCGCGCCGTTCGACGGCATGGTGGCCACGGTCGACGTTCAGGACCGCGACGCCGTGGCGCCGAACGCGTCGATCCTGACCGTGGTGGACCTCTCGGAGTTCGAGGTGGAGGTCCAGATCCCCGAGGCGTACGCGGACGAGGCGCTCGCCAGCACGCCGGTCGTCGTCTCTTTCGGTGGCCGCGACTACGCGGGCGAGCTCAGGTCGGTGTCGCCTGAGGTGCGGGGGAGCCAGGTGCAGGGCACGGTGGCCTTCACCGGCGCTCCGCCCGAGGGCTTGCGGCAGAGCCAGCGGGTGTCCGCCCGGCTGGTGCTCGAAAAGCGGACAAATGTGCTCAAGGTGCCGCGCGGGCCGTTCCTGGAGAGCGGCGGCGGGCGGCAGATCTACGTGCTCGCGGACGGGCTCGCAACGCTCTCGCCGATCCGCGTGGGGGCGACCTCCATCTCCGAGGTGGAGATCGTCGAGGGTGTCAGAGAAGGGGAGCGGGTGCTCCTCTCCGAAACCGGACAGTGGAACGGCGCCAAGACCGTGCTGGTGCGGCAGTAAGGCGCGAGGAGATAGAACGCCATGCTTCAGATGGAAAACATCACCAAGATCTATCGCACCGGCCTCGTCGAGACCCGGGCGCTGCGGGACTTTTCCTTCACGGTGGACTCGGGGGAGTTCGTTACCATCACCGGCCCTTCGGGCTCGGGCAAGACGACGTTCCTGAACGTCGCGGGGCTCCTGGACGCTTTCGAGCAGGGGAGCTACCTTTTGGACGGGGTCGACGTGTCGCGCCTGTCGGACCGGGAGATGTCCCGCATCCGCAATGAAAAGATCGGGTTCATCTTCCAGAGCTTCAACCTGATCCCCGACCTCGACGTGTTCGACAACGTGGACGTGCCCCTGCGCTACAGAAACCTTTCCGCGAAGGAGAGGAAGGAGCGGATCGAGCGGGCGGTGGCGCAGGTGGGGCTCTCTTCGCGCCTCCACCACCTGCCGTCTCAGCTTTCGGGCGGCCAGCAGCAGCGCGTGGCGATCGCCCGGGTGCTCGCGGGCGATCCCAAGCTGATCCTGGCGGACGAGCCCACGGGCAACCTCGATTCGGGGATGGCCCGGGAGATCATGGATCTTCTGGAGCAGATCAACGAGGCGGGGACGACCGTGATCATGGTCACCCACAACCCGGAGCACGCGGCGCGCGCCAACCGGCAGCTCCACATCGCGGACGGCCGGATGGTGGACATGGAGCGGATCGCGCCGTTCCCCCTGAACCGTCAGTCTGCCGCCGCCCGCACGGTGGCGGGATAAGGGAGGCGCGCCATGCTGGCCTACAACATCCGCCTCGCCTGGAAGAGCATCAGGCGCAATCCGGTGCTCTCGGCGTTGATCGTTTTGGGCATCGCCCTCGGCGTGTCGGTCGCGACGACGTTCATCACGATCTATCACGTTCTCGCCAAGGACCCGCTCCCGGGCAAGAGCGACAAGCTTCATTACGTGCGGCTGGACACCTGGGGAGGCCTGCAAAGCGCCACTCCGGAGGGGCCGCCGCGAAAGATCACGTATCGCGACATGGCGGCGCTTCTGAAAAGCGGCATCCCGGTCCGGCAGGCCGGCACCGCCACCGCCGAGCTGGTGGTCCGCCCGGAGGGGAAGGGCGCCACGGCGCGGCCTTTCCGGGAAGCGGTCCGGCTCACGCACGCAGATTTCTTCCCGATGTTCGGCGTTCCGTTCCGCTACGGCTCCGGGTGGGGCCGCCCGGCGGACAAGAAGCCCGAGGCCGTGGCCGTGATCGGAGCGGAGCTCAACGATCGCCTTTTCGGAGGCGAGGACAGCGTGGGCCGGACGATCCGCCTCGAAGACCGCGATTTCCGGATCGTCGGGGTGATCGATCATTGGCAGCCGCCGGTCCGGTATTACGATTTGGTGGATTCGCCGCTGGGGGATGCAGAGCAGGTCTTCGTCCCCTTCGACTGGCTCGGGCCCATGGAGATGCAGAGCTCGGGCAGCCAGCAGAGCTGGGACAACGAGCCGCAAGGGACCTACCTGGAGCGGCTCCAGAGCTCCGAGCGGCTATGGCTCGGATATTGGGTCGAGCTGCCCGACGCGGAGCGGGTGGAAGCGTACCGGAGCTTCCTCGCCTCCTATGTCACGGATCAGCACAAGCTCGGCCGGTTCCCGCGCTCGCAGGATTTCCGGGTGACGCCCATGGTCGACTTCATGGAAGAGCTGGAGGTCGTGCCGCCGCAGGCCAAGTCGCTCGCGCTCATCTCGATCCTGTTTCTGGCGGTCGCGGCGGTCAACCTGATCGGCCTGTTCCTCGGCAAATTCCTGGCGCGGGCTTCAATTGTGGGTATCCGCCGGGCGCTCGGGGCGAGCCGCCGGGCGATCTTCCTCCAGCACCTGGTCGAGTGCGAGGTCGTGGCCCTCCTGGGCGGCGCGGCCGGTCTGGCGATCGCCTTCGGCACCCTGGCGCTCATCAACGGGAACGTGGACAACCTGCCGCACTTCCGGCTCGACGCGGCCATGGCGGCGGCGGCGGTCTTCCTGTCGCTCGTGGCCGGAGCGGTCGCGGGCGTCTACCCGGCCTGGCGGATCTGCGCGATCCCGCCGGCCCGTCACCTCAAGAATCAATAGGGATCCGAAGGAGAGACTGACATGGAATTCGGACCGATCTTTCGCGCCGTGACGCGCCACCGGGCCCGCTTCGTGCTCATCGTGGCCGAGGTGGCGTTGACCCTCGCCCTCGTGGCCAATTGTGTGAACCTGATCCTGGACGCCCGGGCCGAGCTCGCCCGCCGCTCCGGCTTCGACGAGGAGAACCTGATCCTCGTCGCGGCTGAGCCGTTCGAAGAGACGTTCCGGGACGACGCCTTCCGGAACCGGATCATGGACGCCGACGCCGCGGCGCTCCGCGCCATGCCCGGCGTCAAGGCGGTGAGCCAGACCAACCTCGCTCCCTGGGGGAGGAGCGCCAGCGCCACCGGTATCCAGCTCGAAGGCAAAAACGAGATGGAGCCGATGGGGACCCAGATCTACCTCGGGGACGACGGCCTGCTCGACGCCCTGGGCGCGGAGCTTGTCGAAGGCAGGGCTTTCACGAGGGAGGAGTACGAGACCCCGAACGAAGAGGGGAGCACCGCCCCGTTCAACATCATCGTCAGCCGCTCGCTGGCCGACGCGCTGTTCCCCGAGGGCGGAGCCCTGGGCAGGAAGCTCCAGTTCGCAGGGGGCGAGTCGTCGATCCTGACCATCGTCGGCGTCATCGACCGGTTCTACAAGCCGTTCCGGGGAGACGACTTCCAGACGCGGGTGATGCTCCTCCCGGGGCGCACCGGCAACTACGAGTACGGCGCGAGCTTCCTTGTGCGGACCGAGCCCGGGCAGATCGACGCCGTCCGGGCCGACCTCGAATCCACCCTGCTGCGCGTGGACAAGGGCCGCAATGTGCGTCTGCAGACCATTCCGGACCTCCGCCGCAACGCCCAGGCCCGGAACCGTATGCTGGTCGCCACGTTGAACGCGGTGATGGGGCTTCTCCTGCTCGTCACGGCCCTGGGGATCGTGGGCCTCACCTCCTTCTCCGTGGCCGAGCGGCGCCGGCAGATCGGCACCCGCCGGGCGCTCGGAGCCACGAAGCAGGACGTCCTGCGCTACTTCCTGCTGGAGAACTGGCTGGTGACCACCTGCGGCGCGGTTCTGGGCGTGGGGCTCGCGATCGGGCTCAACATCGGGCTCGTCAACCTCGTCGAGGGGAGCCGGGTGGGATGGCCGGTGCTCGCGGCCGGCGTGGTGCTCCTCTGGGTGGTAGGGCTGGCGGCAGCGCTGGGGCCCGCGTTGCGGGCGGCGCAGGTGCCTCCGGCGATCGCGACGCGGAACGTGTGAGGCCCGGCAGGGCGAACACGGACGAACACGGACTGACACGGACCTTCACGGACGCCCACGCCTCAGTCCCTGGAGTCCGTGCTCGTCCGTGAAGGTCCGTGTTCGTCCGGCAGGGGTGGGGGGCTCCCGGTGCTATAAATACCCCCCGGGAGCCATGCCATGTTGAAAGTCCTCATCGTCGAAGACCAGCCCGCCGTCTCCACCGCCCTCAAAGTCCTGTTCGAGATCCGGGGGGTCGACTGCGTGGTCGCGCGGACGCCCGCCGAGGCGATCCGGGTGCTGGACCGCCAGGCCGAGGAGGTCGGCGTGGTCGTCCAGGACATGAACTTCAGCCCGGAGGCCACGTCGGGGGAGGAGGGGGTGACGCTCTTCCGGGAGATCAAGCGGTGGCACCAGAGCCTGCCGGTGCTCCTGATCACCGCGTGGACGTCGCTCGAGACCGCCGTCCAGCTCGTGAAGGAGGGGGCGAGCGACTACCTGGCGAAGCCGTGGGACGACGAGAAGCTCTTCGCCTCGGTGAGGAACCTCCTGCGCCTGCGGGAGCTTCAGCTCGAAAACGCCCGTCTGCGCGGCCGGGCACGGCGGACGTGGGACACCCTGGCCGAGCAGAACGACCTCAGCGGAGCCGTGTGGGCGAGCGAGAAGATGCACGCCGTGGTCACCCTGGCCCTCCAGGTGGCCCGGGCGGACGTGCCGGTGCTCATCACCGGCCCTTCCGGCGCGGGCAAGGAGAAGATCGCCGAGATCGTCCAGGCCAACTCCCGGAGGAAGGACAAGCCGTTCATCAAGGTGAACGCCGGGGCGCTCCCGGACGAGCTCCTCGAAAGCGAGCTCTTCGGCGCCGAGGCCGGGGCCTACACGGGCGCCGCCAGGAAGCGGGTGGGCCGCTTCGAGGCCGCGGACGGCGGCACGCTGTTCCTGGACGAGATCGGGAACCTCTCCTACCCGGGGCAGATGAAGCTGCTGCGCGTGCTCCAGAGCGGCCAGTTCGAGCGCCTGGGGAGCAGCGAGACCCGGCGGGTGGACGTGCGCCTGATCTGCGCCACGAACGCCGACCTCAAAAAAGAGATCGCCACCGGCCGCTTCCGGGAGGATCTCTACTACCGCCTGAACGTCATCGAGCTCGCGGTGCCGCCGCTCTCCGAGCGCCCGGAGGACGTGATCCCCCTGGCCGAGCGGCTGCTGCGCGAGCTTTCGCCCGCTCCCACCGGCGCCCTCTGGAAGCTGGACCCGGACGCCCGCGAGCGGCTCCTGCGCCACTCCTGGCCGGGCAACGTCCGCGAGCTTGAAAACACGCTGCGCCGCGCCGTCCTCGTGGCCTCGGGCGACACGATCCGGGTGGAGGATCTGGGGATCGGCCTCCCCGCCGCGGCCCGGGGGCCCGTTCCGGTCGAGCCCGGCCCCCGCCGCGGGCCCGCCGCGGAGGACGAGTTCTCACTTGCCGAGCGGGTGAAGATCGAGCGCGCCCTTTCTGACGCGGGAGGCGTAGTGGCCAAGGCCGCCGAAACCCTCGGCCTCTCCCGCCAGGCCCTTTACCGGAAGATGGAAAAGTACGGGCTGACCGTCGAGCGAAGGCTCCGGGGGTGAAACCCCTCCGTTTCGCCGCCCGCATCCGTCTCGCGGTCGTGGCGTTCCTCCTCGCCATGGCGGGGGCGGCCACGGCAGTGGCTTTCTGGCTCGAATCCCCCGGGCTCGTCCTCGCCGCCACGCTCGGCGTGGGCCTCGTGGGGTGGTGGGTGATCGAACGGATCCTCGCCCCCGCCTCCTCGGTGCTCCAGGCGCTGCGGGACGGCGTGCAGGGCTTTCGGGACCGGGATTTCAGCCTGCAGCTCGCCGTGGACCGCAAAGACGAGCTGGGCGAGCTCGTGGAGCTCTACAACTCCGTGGGGGATGTGCTGCGGGACGAGCGGACCGCCCTTCTCCAGCGGGAGATGCTCCTCGAAACCGTCTTCGAGGCGACCCCTACGGCCATCGTCCTCACCAACGCGCGGGACCGGGTCGTGTTCGCCAACCGCGCCGCCCGGCAGATGTTCGAAACCCGGGGACGGCTCGAAGGGCTCGTCTTCGGCCAGATCCTCGCGGAGTGCCCGGCGGTGCTGCGCGACGCCCTGGCGAGCGGGCGGGACTCGCTCTTTTCTCTGGATCACGGGGGAGACGAAGAGGTCTACCACGTGGCCCGCCGCGCCTTCGAGCTGAACGGCCAGCGGCACGACCTGACGCTCGTCAAGCGCCTGACCCCCGAGCTGCGGCGCCAGGAGGTGGACGTCTGGAAGCGGGCGATCCGCACCCTCTCCCATGAGATCAACAACTCGCTCGCCCCCATCGCCTCCCTCGCGCGCTCCGTGCGCCACATGGCGGGGAAGCCGGAGCACGCCGGGCGCCTGGACTCGGCGCTGGACGTCATCGACGACCGCGCCACGCATTTGAAGGAGTTCCTCGAGGGCTACGCCCGCTTCGCCCGTCTCCCCCAGCCGGCCCCGAGGGAGGTGGACTGGGACCACTTCCTGGGCGAGTTGCGCCAGCTCTTCCCCTTCCGCCTGGACGGAGCCCCTCCGCGCCGCCCCGCCCGCTTCGATCCCGGCCAGATGCAGCAGGCGCTCATCAATCTCCTCAAGAATGCCCAGGAGTCCGGCAGCCCCCCGGAGGAGGTCCGCCTCCTCGTGGACGACCTGGGGGACGGCGGAGTCCGCTTCCGCGTGCTGGACCGGGGCGCCGGCATGAGCGACGAGGTCCTCAAAAAGGCCCTCCTCCCCTTCTACACCTCCAAGCCCGGAGGCTCCGGCCTCGGCCTCCCCCTCTGCCGCGAGATCGTCGAAGGCCATGGCGGCCACCTCCGCATCGAGAGAAGAGAGGGCGGGGGGACGGAGGTGGTGTGCTGGCTGCCGGCGGGGTAGACCGCGCATTGCCAGGTCGTGCCGCACCGCCCGCCCGGGCATGAATACCCGGGCTACAAGGGCAGCGCCGGATGAATCCGGCTTCAAGCAGTCCCTTCGGAAGAGCGGCTTGAAGCCCCCTTCAGGGGGCGCTGCCCTTGTAGCCCGGCGATTCATCGCCGGGCGGTGAGGTCGCCGGACAGTTCCGGAATCTGGCAAAATAGAGCTATGCGCTGGGAAGAAATCCGGCAGAGATACCCCTATCAATGGCTCCTGGTGGAGGCGACCCAGGCCCATACGGTGGACGACCAGAGGATCGTCGAGGAGTTGGAGGTTCTGGAGACCTATCCGGACGTGATGTCGGGTATGAGGGCTTACAAGGAGCTCCAGCGGCAGAATCCGTTCCGCGAGTTGTACGTGCTGCACACGGATCGCGAGACACTCGACATCACCGAGACCAGATCGATCGGAGGCCCTCGGATAACCCTTTAAAAACAGGACGCAACCAGCCGTACGCAGGACCGCCATCCCGGCCTGCGCGAGCTCCGCACCGCAGAGGCCGGGGGCATCCGGAAATCTCCGGACGCCCCGGGGGTATCACGTCAGGGGACGAGGTTCATGCTGTCGGCCATCCGGGAGAGCTGGTGGGCGATGCATTCGAGCCCGTCGGTGTATTCGAACGGGTGGTGATGCTCCTCGGGATGGGGGAACTGGCAGTCGTGAGGCCGGGTCTGGACCCAGGTCTGGCAGTCGGCAGGCATCCTTTCGAGCACGGACCGGCCCACGCTTACGTCCTCGTCGATCCCGTCGTCTCCGTGCTTGCGGGACTTGCCGGTCATCCAGTCCGCCATCGCGCCGCGCGCGGCGGTGGTGAGCCTTTTGAGGAGGGCGTCATCCATCTCCGCGGACAGGGCGTCGCTCAACGTCTGGAGGGCGATGGAGCCGCAGGTTCCGCGCATGTCCGCCATCCAGGTCGGCTCTCCTTCCCCTTGGCTGAGCGAGAAGTCGTACTGCCCGAGGGACAGGTCGGCGACGTTCAGCATCACGGTGTTGATGTAGGCGTTCGTGGACAGCACGGAGACCGGCCCTCCGCCCGAGTCGGCCAGCGTGACCAGGGTCTTGGCCGCGTTCCGGACCTGGCGCTGGGCCGGCTCGACCGGCGTGGGGGTGGGGTTTTTCTTGCAGTTGCCGTCCCGCACCTTGAAGCCGACGGTCCCGCCTCCCGGCTTCGGAGCGCTCGGAGGCTCGCAGTTCTCGCCGTCCCCGTCGTCGCCGTTCTTCGGCACCGGCTCGTTGTCGTGGCAGGGACCGGTGTACTTGTCGCAATCGGCCTTCGACGTGGGCGGCTGCCCCCACTCGGGCTTCCACGTCTCCAGGAGCTCGCAGTGCCGCGTGCACGAGGCCGTCCAGTCGCAGAAGTTGTCCGCCGGGCAGTCGCTCGCGTAATAGCATTGACAGTTGGCCGCCACCGCCGCCCGGGGGAACGCCCCCCAGAGGCCCAGGCTCACGGCGAACACGATGGCAGACTTCACGATCAGGCTTTTCATCCCCATTTCCTCCATCCGAGACCCGTCGTTCAGGCATGCGCCTGCCAGTCCACACCGGGGACTTCCCCCAGGCTGTGCGGTTGGCGCACGAAGCTCCGGCCAGAGTGCTGCGAAGTTTTGAGCTACGTCGAGAGCAGCGCTGTCTCTACTCTTAGAGTGCGGGAACCGGTCTCCGCGGGACACGCGGGGGGGCCCCATGATAATTTCCTGCTCTGGATTCGCACCGCGCTCCGGGGGAGAATAGGCTGCCATGAACACGAAGATCCGGATGTCCGTCCTCCTCGCCGCCTCTCTGCTCGCGGCCTGCGCCGGGACGGTCCCCGCCTCCCGGTCGGCCGCCGGCCCGGACGAGGACCGGGACGTGGCGGAGGCCGGGCTCGCGGCAGACGTGCGCCTCGCGCTCCTGGACAAGCTCGGATGGGACGCCCTGGACGTCAAGGTCGACGTGGACGGCGGGCAAGCGAGCCTCACCGGCGAGGTGGACAAGCGCACCACCCAGGAGCTGGCCGAGGAGGTCGCCCTCTCGGTCCAGGGGGTGGAGCGCGTGGACAACCGCTTGCGGCTGAAGCCCCAGAGCGCTCCGGAGACCCGGGTGGACCACGCGGTCTCCAACACCGAGCGCGAAGTGAACGACGCCGCCCTGGAAATGAGGGTCGGCAAGAACTTGTTGGCGGAGATCGGCCGCTACGCCCTGGGCCTCGAGGTCGAGGTCACGGACGGCGTCGCGAGCGTCCGCGGCACGGTGCCGGACCGGGAGCGCAAGTCCCTCGCCTTGAAGGCGGCGGAGCGCACCTCGGGGGTCAAGAAAGTGATCGACCTCATCGAGGTCCGGGGCCGGTAACGGGACGGCCGTTCTCATTCATCGAAACACAACTTATCAAACCAGACGGAGGATCTGTGTCTCTTTTCAGTTGGCTCGGTAACCTGTTTTCGTCGAAACCCGCCAAGCCCCCCCAGGTTGAGCTCCGCCGCAACGACCTCTGCTGGTGCGGGAGCGGGAAGAAGTACAAGAAGTGCCATTTGGACAAGGACGAGAAAGAGCGTTTCGAGGAGGCCCACGCCGCCCGTGTGGCCGCGTCGAAGAAGAGTGGCCGCCCCCCTAAAGTAAACGTCCCAGGGATGTAGAGCGTCGAGCGTTTGGGCGGCTCCAAGCGGGCGCGAGCCCCCGAATTTCCTGGAAACACTCTATAGTCCTCCCCATGCACGACGACACCGGTCTCCGGGGCCCCGGAGACCGCTTCCCCCTCACGCGCCGCTCGGTGGTGATCGCCGCCGGGGATGCCGACCCCGAGGTACGGCGGCAGGCTTGGGAGGCGCTGGCCGCGAGCTACTGGCGGCCGGTCTACAAGTACCTGCGGGTGAAATGGCGGGCGGAGCGGGAGGACGCGGAAGACCTGACGCAGGGGTTCTTCGCCCAGGCGCTGGAGAAGGGGACCTTCGAGCGGTACGATCCCTCCAAGGCCCGGTTCCGGACGTTCCTGCGCACCTGCCTCGACGGCTTCGCGGTCAACGAGCGCAAAGCGGCCCGCCGTCTGAAGCGCGGCGGGGGGCAGGCGGTCCTCTCCCTCGACTTTGCGGGGGCGGAGGAGGAGCTCGCGCGCTCCGGAGCCGTCGAGGGGCTCGACATGGAGGAGTACTTCCACCGGGAGTGGGTGCGCTCCCTTTTCGGCCTCGCGGTCGAGGATCTCCGGAGCGGGTGCGCCGCTTCGGGCAAGGCGGTGCATTTCGCCCTCTTCGAGCGCTACGACCTCGAAGGGCCGGATTCGCCCGACCGGCCGACCTACGCCGAGCTGGCGCGCGAGCACGGGCTGACGCCGGTGCAGGTCACGAAC
This sequence comes from Thermoanaerobaculia bacterium, assembly GCA_035462575.1. GTDB lineage: Bacteria > Acidobacteriota > Thermoanaerobaculia > Multivoradales > UBA5704 > DATARR01. The sequence continues at coordinate 16,650 of DATHUD010000124.1, forward strand.
TACCTCGCCGCCATGCGCCGCGAGCTTCGCCGGCTGGTCCTCGAAAAGCTGCGGGAGCTGACCGGATCCGAGGCGGAGCTGCGGGCCGAGGCGCGGCAGGTGCTGGGAGTCGAGATCCCATGATTTCGGATGCGGCTCTCCGGCATCTCCAGGAGGTCGCCGACCGGCCCGACCTCTCGGGCACGCCGTACGAGATCGTCGAGGCGATCGGCCGCGGGGGGATGGGCACGGTCTACCTGGCGCGGGACCGCGACCTGGAGCGGGAGGTGGCGCTCAAGGTGGTCTCGCTGCCCGAGGGCGACTCGGCCGAGCGCCTGCTCCGCGAGGCGCGCATCCTCGCCCGCCTGGAGCATCCCGGCATTGTGCCGGTCCATGACGTGGGGACCCTGCCGGACGGCCGCGTCTTCTACGCCATGAAGCGGGTGCGCGGAAAGCGGCTCGACGAGGTCGCCCGGACGGCGCCGCTCTCCGAACGACTGCGAGTCCTCTCGCGCATCTGCGAGGCCGTGGCCTTCGCCCACGCCCACGGGGTGATCCACCGGGATTTGAAACCCGAGAACGTGATGGTGGGCTCGTTCGGCGAGGTTCTGGTGATGGATTGGGGGGTGGCGAAGACCCTCACGGCATCCCCTGAGGCCCACGGCACCATCCTCGGCACGCCCGGCTACATGGCCCCCGAGCAGGAGCGGGGCGAGGTGGAGCGCATCGACGAGCGGACGGACGTGTGGGCGCTCGGGGCGATCCTCGGGTTCCTCCTGGCCGGGGAGGAGGCGCCCCGGCCGCTCGCGGCGATCCGGCGGCGGGCCATGGCGGCCGAGCCGGCGGAGCGGTATCCGAAGGTGGAGGAGCTGGCGGCGGACCTCTCCCGGTATCTCGCGGGCCTCTCCGTGGGCGCCTACCGGGAGAGCTTCTTCGAGAGCACCGCCCGCTTCGTCCGGCGCTACCGGACGCCGATCCTCCTGGTCCTCGCCTACCTCGTCATGCGGGCGCTGCTGCTGATTTTCCTCGGCCGTTAAAGAGAATCCATGGAACGTTGGATAGAAGGGCAGGAGGAACGAAAGGTATGAACAAACCGCTTTTTGGTCTGCTGCTGGGAGGGGTGCTGGGGATCTTCGACGGGTTGTCGGCGCTCCTCTCGGCGCCCGAGACCCGGCCCGAGATCGTGGGGATCGTCATCGGCTCCACGTTCAAGGGGCTGATCGCGGGGGTGCTCATCGGCTACTTCGCGAGGAAGGTGAAGTCGCTGCCGCTCGGCATCCTCTTCGGTCTGATCGTGGGGGGACTGCTGGCCTGGCTGGTGACGCTCGGAGGCCCCTACTTCTGGGAGATCGTCCTGCCCGGCAGCCTCGTGGGCGTGATCGTCGGCTACGCGACGCAGAAGCACGCGGAAGCGCCGCGCCGGACGGAAACAGTTTCTTGATTTGAAAGGAGAGGGACATGAAGAAGGTCGCGATGACGTTGGTCCTGGCGATGGTGGCGGTCTCCGGGGCCTGGGCGGGGGAGGAGGCGGCGAAGGTGGATGCGAAGTCCGCTTTCGAGACGCTGAAGGGCCTGGCCGGCGAGTGGCAGTTCGACATGGGAGGCAAGCCGGCGAAGGTGATGTACGAGGTGGTCTCGGGCGGATCGGTCGTGATGGAGCGGCAGCTCTACGGCACCGATCAGGAGATGATGACGCTCTACCACCTGGCGGACGGCGAGCTCGTGGCCACCCACTACTGCCACATGGGCAACCAGCCGCAGATGAAGCTCGACCTCGCGAAGTCGAAGCCCGGCGAGCTGGTGTTCGCCTTCGCGGGCGGGACCAGCTTCGATCCCGCGAAGGACTCCTTCATCCACGACGGGCGGATCGTGGTCAAGGACGCTGGCCACGTCGAGAGCGAGTGGACCTTCTACACCGGCGGGAAAGCACAGGGCGCCGCGAAGTTCGATCTCTCCCGCCCGGCTGCCAAATCGGGGCGCTGATCTCTGGGAGCGGCGGCCGTCAGGGCTCCGGCGCGGCGGACGGGGACTCTCCCACCAGCTCGCGGATGTCGGGGAGCTGCGCCGCCGCGTCCTCCTCTCCGATCTCGATGAGCTTCTGCAGGTAGTCCGGCTGAAACATCAGCATGCTCAGGAAGTCCGAGGTGTCAGTCTCCTTGGTGCCGAGGCTGCGGGTGAGATAGCGGAAGGCCGGGGGGAGGCGCGGCTCGTACTGGGAGGCGAGCTGGCCCAGGTCCCGGGAGGGGCGCAGGACCCGGATGTCCACCGGGCGGAGGCCCCCGCGCTCCTCGGGAGGGAGCTTGGCGATGAGCGGGTTCAGGCTCTTCAGGCGGCGGACGTCCTCGTCCAGCACGTCCAGGAAGATCGCGTCCATCAGGTGGCCCAGGATCTGGGCCGGCGGTGGGTAGCCGTGGGTCTTGGGCCGCTCGGCCTCCTCGAAGCTCGGGTCGTAGCGGGGCGAGATCGCGAGGATGCGCGTCGCTCCCAGGCGGAGCGCGGGGGCGATCGGGGCCGAGAGGCGGACGCCGCCGTCGCCGTACCAGTCGTTGCCCAGACGCACGGCCGGGAAGAAGAGGGGGAGCGCGGCGGAGGCCATGATGTGGTCGACGGAGATGCGGGCGTGGACGCTCCGGCGCTGAGGCTGGTTCCAGATGTCGGTGTGGTCTCCCTGGACCCAGGTGACGGTCTGCCCGGTCGAATAGTTGAGGGCGGTGAGCGCGACGGCCTTCAAGGTCCCCCGCTCCAGGTTCCGCTCGATGCCGATGATCTCGCCGTCCACGGTGGCGGACGCCCGCTGGAGGGTCGTGTAGAGCGGCCGGGTGTCGACGAGCCCGCGGACCTCGGGAGTCATGGCCGTGCCCCCGGAGACCAGGCGGGAGGCCCAGCGGGTGAAGTGCCGGGCGAGCGACGTCGTGTCGACGCGGAAAATGTCCTCGACCTGGAGGCCGGCCCAGAGGTCGCAGAGCGCGCTCGCGGCCTCGGCGAGCGGGCCGGGGTGCGACGCGAAGAACGCGGCGTTGATCGCTCCGGCGGAGACGCCGGTGATGATGGGGAACCGGAGGTGGGGGAGGTTCTTCGCCAGGCACCGCACGACTCCCACCTGATAGGCGGCCCGGGCGCCGCCGCCCGAGAGCACGATCGCCAGGTCCCCCTCCTTGCCTTCCCGGGCGATCGTGCTCCGGGCCTCGCCTTCGATGGGAGACTCGACCCCTCCGCTGGCCGGGGGAGCGTCTCCCGTGGCATGATCCCTGGACTCTGGCTGCACGGCACCACTCTACGGGAGGAAGACGAGAAATGAAAACCGTTCTCACGATCGTGGGGGTCCTCCTGCTGCTCGTCGTGGCCGCGCTGGCCTTCATCTACTCGGGCGTCTACGACGTGGCGGCGAGCACGCCGGACACCGGGCTGATCGCCTGGGCGCTCGAGACGACGCAGCACCGCTCGGTCCACCGCGCGGCCGAGGCTTTCGAGGAGACCGCCCAGGTCCCGGACCTCGAAGATCCTCAGAGGATCCGGAATGGCTTCGTCCACTACTACGAGATGTGCGTCGCCTGCCACGGGGCGCCCGGCGTCCCCATCTCGGAGATCGGCCAGGGTCTGAACCCCTACCCGCCGGAGCTGGCGTCCGAGTCCGAGGAGCCGGCCGAGATGTTCTGGGTGGTCAAGAACGGCATCAAGATGACCGGCATGCCCGCCTTCGGGGTGACCCACGGCGACGACGAGATCTGGGACATCGTGGCCTTCATGAACCGGATGCCCAAGCTCTCCCCCCAGCAGTATCAGCAGATGATCGCGGAGTCCGGCCTCATGGAGCCGCAAACGGCCCCGGGGCACACGCATGCTCCCGGGACGCCGCCGCACGAGGATTGATGGGCCGGCCGGGGTCGCACCCCCTTCCCTCCATCGGATACACTCTCCCGCCATGGAGCTGGGAGACCTCGAGCTGACCCTGGTCAGCGATGGCGAATTCCGTCTGGACGGGGGCGCCATGTTCGGCGTCGTCCCTCGGGTGATGTGGGAGAAGGCGAGCCCTCCGGACGAGAAGAACCGCATCCGCATGGGGACCAACTGCCTCCTGGTGAAGCGGGGGAGCGACCTCCTCCTGATCGACACCGGGATCGGCGACAAGAACGACCGGAAATTCCAGGAGAACTACGGGATGGACCCCGAGGCGGTGCGCCTCCCGGAGTCGATCCGCCGGGCGGGGTACGAGCTCGAAGACGTCACCCATGTCCTCCTCTCCCATCTCCACTTCGACCACTGCGGGTGGAACACCCGGGTGGTGGACGGCCGGGTCGTGCCGACGTTCCCCAAGGCGCGGTACTGGCTGAACCGCGGGGAGGTCGAGCACGCCCGGAGCCCCAACGAGCGGGACCGCGCGAGCTACTTCCCCGACAACTGGGAGCCCCTCTTCGAAGCCGGCGTGGCCGAGCTGTTCGACGACGAGGCCGAGCCCCTCCCCGGCGTCAAGGCCGTCCGGGTGCCCGGACACAACGGGAATATGTGTGTTGTTGTACTGGATGGAGGGGGTGGGGAGAAGGCCGTCTTCTGGGCCGACCTGGTGCCGACGGCGGCGCACGTGCCCTACCCCTGGATCATGAGCTACGACCTCTATCCGTTGACGACTCTCGAAAACAAGAAGCTCTGGCTGCCGCGGGCGGTCGAGGGGAATTGGCTCTGCATCTTCGAGCACGATCCCCGCACCCCCGCCGGGCGGCTTCAGGAGGAGAAGCCCGGCCGCTACCGGGCGGTGCCGGTCGAAACTCCGGCTCCCCACCCGGTGCGCGCCTGAGTCGATCCCCCACCCAAAATCCAAAATCCCACATCGATAGATCGGAGATTCCGATGGCGCGAGAACAGTTCGACCTGATCATCATCGGCAGCGGCCCGGGAGGCTACGTGGCGGCGATCCGGGCGGCGCAGCTCGGCATGAAGACCGCGGTCGTGGAGAAGGACGCCAAGCTCGGCGGCACCTGCCTGCTGCGCGGCTGTATCCCCACCAAGGCGCTGCTCCACACGGCGTCGATCCTGGACGAGATCCGCGAGGCCGCGAGCCTGGGCATCAACGTCGCGGCCCCCGAGCTCGACATCGTGAAGGCCCAGGACAGAAAGCAGAAGGTGGTCGACAGCAACGCCAAGGGGGTCGAGTTCCTGTTCAAGAAGAACAAGGTCACCGCCATCCGCGGTTTCGGCCGCCTCGTGGGCCCTAACGAGGTGGAGGTCGAGGGGCAGGACGGCAAGACGACCTATGGCGCGAAGTTCATCCTGGTCGCGACCGGCTCCGTGCCCCGGGACGTCCCTATCGCGCCGGTCGACGGAGAGAAGATCCTGAACTCGGACCACATCCTGGAGCTCAAGAAGGTCCCGGCGTCGCTGGCCGTTCTGGGCGCCGGCGCCGTGGGGGCCGAGTTCGCGTCGATCTACACCTCGTTCGGCTCCAAGGTGACGTTGATCGAGATGCTGCCGCGCATCCTCCCGATCGAGGATGAGGAGGTCTCGGCCGAGGTCGAAAAGGCGTTCCGGAAGCGCGGCATGGACGTGATGACCGGAACGAAGATGCAGAGCGTCGAGAAGACCGAGAATGGCGTCCGCCTGAAGCTCGAAGGGGGCAAGAAGGACGTGGTCGAGGCCGAGATGCTGCTCGTCGCGATCGGCCGCCGGCCGGTCACCGAAAACATCGGGCTCGAGGCGCTGGGCATCGAGCTCGAGCGCGGCTACATCCAGGTCAACGGCTTCATGCAGACGGCGGTTCCGAACATTTACGCGATCGGCGACGTGGTGCCCACGCCGTGGCTCGCGCACGTGGCCTCGTCCGAGGGCATCCTCGCGGCCGAGCACATGGCGGGGGAGAAGGTGAAGCCGATCAACTACGACCGCGTCCCTTCCTGCACCTACTGCGAGCCCGAGGTGGCGAGCGTGGGACTGACCGAGGCCAAGGCCAAGGAGCGGGGCTACGACGTGCAGGTGGGCAAGTTCCCCTTCACGGCGCTCGGCAAGGCCAAGGTGATCGGCAAGACCACGGGCTTCGCCAAGGTGGTACGCGACAAGAAGTACGACGAGGTCCTGGGCGTCCACCTGGTCGGCGCGCACGCGACCGACCTGATCGCCGAGGCCTGCGTGGTGCTCCAACTGGAGGGGACCGACGAGGAGCTCCTCCGCACCATGCACCCCCATCCGACCATGTCCGAGGCCCTGATGGAGGCGGCGCACGCCGCCCACGGCCTGGCGATCCATATCTGATAGGGAGACCGATGGGAAAGCTCGGAAAGAACTGGGGTCCCCTCCATCCGCAGGTCGAGGAGACCGAAAAGCTGGCGAAGACCGAGCTGCCGAAGGAACGGCAGCTCGAGCTCTACCGCCTGATGAGATTCACCCGGATGGTCGAGGACCGTCTGGGCAACCTCTACCGCCAGGGCAAGGTGGTCGGCGGCCTCTATTCGAGCCGCGGCCAGGAGGCGACCTCCGTGGGGAGCGCCTACGCCCTGGAGCCGCAGGACGTGATGGGGCCGCTCATCCGCAACCTGGGCTCGATGCTCGTCCGCGGGGTCAAGCCCCGCGAGGTCATGATGCAGTACATGGCCAAGAGCGACAGCCCCACGGGCGGCAAGGACTCGAACACCCACTTCGGCGACCTCTCGCGCGGCCTCGTCGCCCCCATCTCCATGCTCGGCGCCGTGATCCCGGTGATGGCCGGGATCGCTCTCGCCGGCAAGATGCAGGGCAAGAACCTGGTCGCCTTGACCTACATCGGCGACGGCGGCACCTCGACGGGCGACTTCCACGAGGGGCTGAACCTCGCCTCCGTGCTCAACGTCCCCTTCGTCCTGATCGTCGAGAACAACGGCTGGGCCTATTCGACGCCCACCTCCCGCCAGATGCGCGTCAAGGACATCGCGGTCCGGGCCGCCTCCTACGGCATCCCCGGCATCGTGGTGGACGGCAACGACGTGCTCGCGGTCTACGAGGCCACCAAGCGGGCGGTCGAGCGGGCCCGCGCGGGCGGCGGCCCCGCGCTCATCGAGGCCAAGACCTTCCGCATGAAAGGACACGCCGAGCACGACGACGCGGGCTACGTGCCCAAGCACCTCTTCGAGGAGTGGAAGCAGAAGGACCCGATCGAGCGCTTCGAGCGCCACCTTCTGGGCCACGGCCTCGCGACGGAAGACGATCTCAAGGCGATCGTGGCCCAGATCGACGCCGAGCTCAACCCGGAGGTCGACTTCGCGCTCGCCTCGCCCATGCCTCCGCCCGAGCGGGCGTTCGAGAACGTCTACGAGGAGGGGACCGTCTGATGGCGACCGTCACCTACTTGGAAGCCATCCGCCAGGCGCTGTGGGACGAGATGGAGAAGGATGAGCGCGTGTTCATGCTCGGCCAGGACATCGGCACCTACGGCGGCGCCTTCCGGGTGACCGCCGGGTTCCTGGACAAGTTCGGGCCGGGCCGCGTCATCGACACGCCGATCAGCGAGTCGGCCATGGTGGGGGCCGCCATCGGCGCCTCCATGATGGGGCTCCTGCCGGTCGTCGAGATGCAGTTCATCGACTTCATCGCCTGCGCCTTCAACCAGATCGTCAACTTTGCCGCGCCCTCGCGCTACCGCTGGGGGCAGAAGGTGCCGATCGTGGTCCGCGGCCCCTCGGGCGGCAACGTCCACGGCTCCGCGTACCACAGCCAGAACCCGGAGTCGTACTTCCAGCACACGCCGGGATTGAAGGTCGTGGCGCCGGCCACGGTGGCCGATGCCTACGGGCTCCTGCGCTCGGCGATCCACGATCCCAACCCGGTGCTCTACTTCGAGCACAAGTACCTCTACCGGCGGATCAAGGACGAGCTGCCGGAAGGGGCCGGGCCGGTGCCGATCGGCAAGGCGCGCGTCGCGCGGGAAGGGCGCGACCTGTCGGTCGTCACCTGGGGTGCTATGCTTCACGTGGCGCTCGCGGCCGCCTCGCGCCTCGAAGCCGACGGAATCCGCCTCGAAGTCCTCGATCTACGCACCATCAAGCCTCTGGACGAAGAGGCGGTCCTCGCGACCGTCAAGAAGACCAGCCGGGTGATCGTCCTCTCCGAGGAGCAGGTCACGGGCTCGGTCGCGGGCGACGTGGCGGCGCGCATCGCACAGAACGCCTTCGAGTGGCTGGACGGGCCGGTTCACCGGCTGTGCTGTCCGGATACCCCGGTCCCCTACAGCCCGACGCTCGAAGAGGCCTATCTGCCCAACGTGGACAAGCTCGTCGCCAGGGTGCGGGAGCTGGCCAGCTACTGACGAATTCGGAGAGACGGGAGAGCTTATGGCTACGGAAGTCGTGATGCCCCAGATGGGGGAGTCGATCGCCGAGGGGACGATCACCCGGTGGCTGGTCAAGGTGGGAGACAAGGTGGAACGGGATCAGCCCCTGTTCGAGATTTCGACCGACAAGGTCGACGCCGAGATCCCCAGCCCGGCCGCGGGAACACTCTTGGAGATCCGCAACAAGGAGGGGGAGACCGTCCCCGTCAACCAGGTCGTCGCCGTGATCGGCGAGGCGGGCGAGCAGCCCGCCGCCGGTGAGGCCGCTCCGGCCGCCGCTCCTGCCGAGCAGCCGCAGGCCGCTGAGCCCGCCGCTGCCGACGCAGCGCAGGCTGCGCCGCCGGAAAGCACTGAGGAAATCCAGCAGGTCGAGGCCGCCCGGGATACGGGAGCCGCTCCTCCGGTGGCCTCCCCCGAGCCCACACCCAAGCCGCAGCCCGAGGCCCAGGCGCCGGCCGAGGCCCAGGGCGCCGAGGCCGGGAGCGCCGAGGACCGGCTCAAGAAGTTCTCGAGCCCGCTCGTGCGCAACATCGCCGCCCAGGAGGGGGTCAACCTCGAAGAGGTCCAGGGCACCGGCGCGCAGGGCCGCGTGACCAAGGACGACATCATGGCCTACCTGGAGCAGCGCAAGGCCGCTCCGGCCGCGGCGAAGCCCGCCCCGGCTCCGGCCCCTGCGCCGGCTCCCGCTCCCGCCCCGGCGGCTGCGGCTCCTGCACCGCCCCCGGCGGCGGCGGCCGCTCCGGCCCAGCGCCCGGCCGGCAGCTTCCACGTGCCGGCCTACACGCCGAACGAGAACGTCGAGATCGAGCCGATGTCCAAGATGCGGCAGATCACGGCGGCCCACATGATCTACTCCAAGGCCACCTCGGCGCACGTCACGACGGTCTTCCACTACGACTTCTCGCGCGTGCACAAGGCCCGGATGCGGGCCAAGGACGGCTTCTTCAAGAAGGAGGGCACGAAGCTCACCTACATGCCCTTCATCTTCAAGGCGGTCGCCACGGCACTCAAGGCCCACAAGAGCGTGAACGCCTCGATCGACGGCACGAACATCGTCTACAAGAAGGACATCAACATCGGCATGGCCGTCGACCTGCCGGGCCGGGGCCTGATCGTCCCGGTCATCCGGAACGCCGACCAGTTGAGCCTCGTGGGCCTCGCCAAGACCGCCAACGACTTGGCCGACCGGGCGCGCAACAAGAAGCTCAAGCCCGAGGAGACCCAGGGCGGCACCTTCACGATCACCAACCCCGGCGTCTTCGGCAGCCTCTTCGGCACGCCAGTGATCAACCAGCCGCAGGTGGCGATCCTGGGCATCGGCGCCATCGAGAAGCGGCCGATCGTCGTCGAGGACGAGGACGGCAACGACTCGATCGTCATCAAGACCATGTCCTACTTCGGCATCTCCTACGACCACCGCCTGGTGGACGGCGCCGACGCCGACCGCTTCATGATCGACATCAAGAAGGTGCTGGAAGAGGATTCCTGGACCGAGCTCGAGTCGTACGTCTAGGAGGCGCTAACAAAACCCGGCCCAACGGGTCGGTAGATCCCAGCCCAGGGCATCTGAGGCCGAAGGCCGATGCCCTGGGTCTGGAAGTCATCAAGACCGGCGGCCTGTAAGGCCGCGAGACCTCCTCGGACCGTTGGGTGTGCCGAGGTTCTTTCTACCCCTTTTGGACCTCTCCCTCCGATTCGGAGACGCCCCACGGGGCGTCTCTACAGTGGGGGGAACCGTTGTCGCTTTCGAAGCGACAACGCCTTTCCCTACCGTTTGGCAAGGGGAACCCCCTCCCCGGAACCACGGTCGCTGCCCCCCAATGTAGAGACGCCCCGTGGGGCGTCTCCGGGGCGGCGTAGCTCTTGAACCGCCCAGATAGACCCGCGTCGGTTTCTCGCTGATGGAGATCTAGTCTCCTTTTCCCATGCCAAGAGGCTTGATCACGGGCGAAGAACTGTCGCGCCTTCCGGACCTCGGCCCGTGCGAGTTGGTGGACGGCAGGATCGTGCCAATGCCGCTGGCCAAATTGAGGCACGGAGATATCGAGGCCGGAGTGGGTGCGCGGCTCCAAGTCTGGGCGGACGATACGGGCCTTGGACGGGTTGCGGGAGGCGGGGTCGGCGTCTACACCCGGTGGAACCCGGACACAGTGCGGGCCACGGACATTCTCTTCATCTCCAACGAGCGCTTCGCCGGGTGTTCGGAGGACGATTTCCTCAAAGTCGCTCCTGAGCTTGTGGTTGAGGTTCTCTCTCCGGACGACCGCTGGGAGCAGGTGGTGAAAAAGGTCGGAGAGTACCTCTCGGTCGGGGTCCTCCGTGTCTGGGTCTTCGATCCGAAGAAACGGCGGGTCCTCATCTACCGCTCCCTTGAGGACGTGACGGAGCTTGGAGCCGGGCAGATCTTGGCGGACGAGGAGCTGCTCCCCGGCTTCAGCCTTCCCCTCGCAGTCGTTTTTCGCGTCTGAACGATCCTACTCTGTCTCGCCAAGCGCCTCCGGCGCGCTCCGCCCCGCCCGGTAAAGCAGTGCCGAGACGGCGAGCACGATCCCGATTCCCAGGACAATAGCGGCCGGGCCGGTTACGAAGGTGAAGTCGTCGGCCGCGAAGTGCCAGGATTCTAGCCACTGGCTCCAGCCGGACCCCGGCCGGAACCTCTTTCCCGCAACGAGGACGGCGATGAGCACGCCGGCGAGGCCCTCGCCCGCGATCATCCCGGAGGCGGCGAGGACGCCGGGATCTCCTTCCCGCGCCCCTCCCTTGTTGCGGGCGTCCACGAAGCGCCGCACGAGGCCCCCGACGAAGATCGGCGTCACGCTTACCACCGGCAGGTAGAGGCCCACGGCGAAGGCGAGGCCCGGGAGGCCGGCGAGGAGCGCGCAGAGGGCGACGGAGGCGCCGGTGCCGACGAGGCCCCAGGGGAGGGAGCCCGAGAGCACGCCGTCGATGACGGTTTTCATGAGGGTCGCCTGCGGCGCGGGCAGCTCGGGCGAGCCGAAGGTGTACGCCTGGCCGAGGAGCAGCACCGTGCCGGCCACGGCCCAGCACGCGAAGGCCGCGCCCAGGAACTGCCCGGCTTGCTGCCGCGCCGGGGTGGCCCCCACGAGGAACCCGGTTTTCAGATCCTGCGAGATGTCGCCCGCCTTGGAGGCGGCGATGCAGACGACCGTGCCGACGGTGAGGATCGCCGCGCGCGCCGACGGGTCGGTCCATCCGAAGAGCACGAAGACGAGGGCCACGCCCAGGAGCGTGACCAGCGTCATGCCCGAGGTGGGGTTCGAGGAGACCCCGATCAAGCCCACGATGCGCGAGGAGACGACCACGAAGAGCACGCCGAAGATCCCCACGCCCAGCGCGGCGGCGAGCCGGGGCACGAGGCTCATCTCGCCCGCGAGCAGGCCCGGGATCGAGACCAGGGCGAGAACGACGATCGCCGGGCCCGCGAGGATCACCCAGCCGGGCAGATCCTGATCCGTGCGGGGCACGGCACCCTCGCCTTCCGCCCCGGTCCCCTTGCGGCGCATTCCCAGGACCACGGCGGCGACCGAGTTGGCCATGATCGGGATCGACCGCAGGACCGTGACGATGCCGGCGGCGGCCACCGCTCCGGCCCCGATGTAGCGCACGTAGCGCGACCAGATCTGGCCGGCGGAGAGGTCCGAGATCAGCGTCGTGGTTTCGGGGAAGAAAGGGGCGGTGAGCCCCTGTCCCACCAGGGCGATCAAGGGCGTCAGCACGAGGGCGGAGATCAGGCTTCCCGAAACCATGATGGACGACTGCCGGTAACCGAGGATGTAGCCGACGGCAAGAAGCGCCGGTGCGATCTCCAGCGCCAGCTCCGCTTTGGGCAGCATCGGCAGGAGGACCGCGAGCTCCGAGGGGAGGAGGACCGCCGCACCCAAGGCGAGCTTGATGGCCGCGCCCACGGCGATCCCGATGAAGATCCAGCGCCCGCCCGACGACTCGGTGGCCGTGGCGCGCAACACCTCGGCGCAAGCCGTTCCTTCGGGGTAGGGGAGCTCGTCCGCGCTTTTCACGATCAGCAGGCGCCGCAAGGGGATCATGGCGGTGATCCCCAGGACGGCGCCCAGGAACGCGAGGGCCACCACCTGCCAGTAGGGCGGGATCACGCCCCAGAGGAACAGCGCCGGGATGGTGAAGATCGTGCCGCTCGCGAGCGACGAGCTCGCCGAGCCGATCGTCTGCGACATGTTGGCTTCGAGGATCATCCCGCCGGGACGGCGCCAGACCAGGCGGAAGAAGGCCACGGTCAAAACCGCGATGGGGATCGACGTCGACACGGTCAATCCCACCCGGAGGCCCAGGTAGGCGTTGGCGGCGCCGAAGAGGACGCCGAAGAGAATGCCGGCGACCGCGGCGCGCAGGGTGAACTCGACGACCGACTCGTCGGCTCGAAGCGTCGGCGGATTCATGGGCTCCCCCTCTCGAAAAAAGCGAGGGGAGGGTAGCACAGCAAAGACAAAGGACTGCAAGGACACCAGGGACTGCAAGGACAAAGGGACGCCTCGTCCTTGAAGGTCCGTGAAGGTCCGTGAAAGTCCGTGAACCCCCTATCTACCCCGCCAGCCTGTGGTACAGCTCCACGTACTCCCTTCCCTGCACGTCCCAGGAGAAGTCTTTCGCCATGCCGTTTTGCTGCAGCCGCTCCCACGTCTCCCGGTGGGGGTAGGTGTCTAGAGCGTAGTCCAGGGCCCACCGGAGGCCCTCGGCGGCGAAGTGGTCGAAGACGAAGCCTGTTCCCTCGCCCGTCGCGGAGTCGAAGAGCTCGACGGTGTCGGCCAGGCCGCCGGTCCTGTGGACGATGGGCGGGGTGCCGTACTTCAGGCTGTACATCTGGTTCAGGCCGCAGGGCTCGAAACGCGAGGGCATCAGGAAGATATCCGCACCGGCCTCGATCCAGTGGGCCAGCTTCTCGTTGAAACCGCGGTAGAACCAGGCCTTGCCGGGGAACCACTCCTGGAGACGATGAAAGAACTCCTCGTACCGCGGCTCGCCGCTCCCGAGCGCCACCAGGCGGAAGTCGCGCCGGGAGAGGAGGTCGGGCAGGACGTCGAAGCAGAGGTCGAACCCTTTCTGGGGTGTGAGGCGCGAGACGATGCCAACGACCGGGGCGTCCGTGGCCCCAAGGCCGGTCGCCTCGAGCAGGGCCCGCTTCATCTCCCGTTTGCCGGAGAGGTCGGTGGCGCAGTAGTGGTGGGGGATGTGGGGGTCCGCCTCCGGGCTCCATTCGCCGTAGTCGACGCCGTTGACGATGCCGGTCACGCCCCGGGCGCGGAGGAGCCCATCGAGCCCGAAGCCGTGCGCAGGGTCCTGGATCTCCCGGGCGTAGGTGCGGCTCACGGCCGTCACGGCGTCAGCGCGGAGGATGCCGGACCCGAGGACGTTCAGGTACCCCGCCCCGAGGTCGAGCAGGTGCGCGTGCCGCGCAAGGCCCAGGCCGGCGACCTGCCCGGTCCCGACGATCCCCTGAAAGCCGGCGTTGTGGATCGTCAGAACGGACCTCGTCCGCTCGAAAAGGCGGTCCCATTCGAAGAGGGCCGTCCGGTAGACCGGCGCCAGTGCGGTGTGCCAGTCGTGGCAGTGGAGGATGTCGGGAGCCCAGCCCATCCGCTGGGCGCACTCGAACGCCGCCACGTCCAGGAGCGCGAAGCGCAGGGAATCCTCCTGATCACCCAGGTAGATCCCGCCCTGCTCGAAGAGGGCCGGGCAGCGAATGAAGTAGACGGAGACGTGGCTGTCCGGCAGAGGCGCCGTCAACACGGAGTAGGTGAAGGACCGGGAGCCCATCCGGACCGGCACGTCCCGGAGGAAGTCGACCGGCACGAACGGATCGGACCTCGTCGCGATCTGGGCATAGAAGGGGAGGAAGATCCGGACGTCGTGCCCCTCCTTGCCGAGATAGCGGGAGAGGCCGGCCACCACGTCCCCCAGCCCCCCGGTCTTGGCGAAGGGGGTGAGCTCCGCGGCCACCTGGCAGATTTTGAGCGGCGCCATTCAGACGACCGTTCCGGGGGGAACCGTCGCGCCCTTGGGCACCACGATGATGCCCTCGCGGATGCAGTAGTTGGGGTTGTCCAGGTGCTGGACCCCGGCCTCGTTCACCAGCCGGCTGCCGTCGCCGATCCGGGCGTCGAAGTCCACGATGGCGTTCCTGATATGGCAGTCCCGGCCGATGCCGACCGGGATGTCTCCCGGCTCGGGCAGGCCGGTCTCCCAGGCACCGGCTCCCATGATGACCGAGCGCTCGATGACCGAGCCCGAGCGGACCACGGAGCGGATGCCGATGATCGAATCGGTCATCCGGCTGCCGGAGAGGATGCTCCCCTCGCCCAGGATGGAGTACTGGACGAAGCACTCGTTGACCTTGGTCCCCGGCAGGAAGCGCGGGTGGGTGTAGATCGGGTGCTCGGGGTCGTAGAGGTTCAACGGAGGCAGGGGCTTCGTCAGGTCCAGGTTCGCCTGGTGGAAGCTCGGGATGGTGCCGATGTCGGCCCAGTACCCGCTGTAGGGGTAGGCAAAGACCTTGTAGTCCGGCAGGGCCTGGGGGATCACCTCGCGGCCGAAGTCGAGCGTCTTGGTGCCCTCGAGGAGCTCGCGGACCACTTCGGGCTGGAACACGTAGATGCCCATGCTGGCGAGATACGAGCCCGGGGGCGCCGGGAAGCCCAGGGCTCCTTGAGTCTGCTCGTTGAGCGCCAGGGTGTCGAGCAGCGCGGGGTCCTTGGGCTTTTCCACGAACTGGATGATCCGGCCGGTCGGATCGAGCTGGAGGATGCCGAAGCTCGAGGCCTCCTCGCGCGTGACCGGCTTGACGGCGATCGTCAGGTCCGCCTGCCGGGCGCGGTGGGCCTCCACGTACTCGCGGATGTTCATCAGATAGAGCTGATCGCCCGAGAGGATCAGGAGCTCGGTGGGCTTGGGATCGAGCAGCCGGGGGAGGGTCTTGCGGACGGCGTCGGCCGTCCCTTCGTACCAGTCGCTGCGGTCGATCGTCTGCTCGGCGGCCAGGATGTTGACGTAGCCGTCGCTGAACACGCTGAAGCGGTAGGTCTGCGCGATGTGGCGGTGCAGGCTCGCGCTGTTGAACTGGGTGATCACGAAGATCCGGAAGATCCCCGCGTGCAGGCTGTTGCTGATCGGGATGTCGATCAGGCGGAACTTCCCGCCCACCGGCACGGCGGGTTTGGCCCGGTGCCGGGTCAGCGGCCAGAGCCGGCTTCCCTGACCACCCCCGAGAATGGCCGTGACGATCCTCTCCACCATGGGCGCCCTCCCTCCGAGAAGCGGCTGCATCTTACAGCAATCGTCATCCGTCTCTCCGCTACAATCCCCTCATGTCTGCGACGCCCGCCCGCCCGCTTCACTGGGATTTCCTCGGCCGCCTCCCCTACGCCGAAGCGTTGGCGGTCCAGTACGCCGTGCGCGATGCCGTGAAGCGCGGCGAGGGCCCGGAGCATCTGCTCCTTCTGGAGCACCCGCACGTCTACACCCTGGGGCGGAACGCGGACGAGGGCGACGTGCTCGCGGGCTCGGAGTGGTTGCGGGCGCGCGGGGTGGAGATCGCCGAGTGCGACCGCGGGGGACAGGTCACCTACCACGGGCCGGGGCAGCTCGTGGGCTATCCCATCGTGAACCTGAGCCCGGACCGGCGGGACATAAGGCGCTACGTGCACGACCTCCAGGACGTCCTGGTCCGCACGCTCGCCGACTACGGGGTGGTGGCCGAGGGGCGGGAGGAGCAGTCGCTGATCGGCGTGTGGGTGGGGGAGGAGAAGATCGCCTCGATCGGCGTCCACCTCTCCCGGTGGATCACCACCCACGGCTTCGCCTTGAACGTCTCGACCGACCTCTCCTACTTCGCCGGCATCATCCCCTGCGGGCTGCACCAGGTCCGCATGACCTCCGTCGAGCGGCTCCTGGGGATGGCCCCAGCCCTCCCCGAGGTGGCGGCCACGTGCGCGCGCCACTTCGCCCGGATCTTCGACCGCGAATTGGTCGCGGCGCCTCCCGTTGCCCTGGCCACCCGCCATTGACCCCTGAATATTGACCCCTGAATATTGACCCCAGAATAATGAGCCCCAAGGTCGACCTCGGTCTCAACGCGGTCATCGTGGCGGTCACCGAAGAGGTGCCCCGCATCCTGACCATCCGCCGCCCGCCGCCCGGCGGGGGAGATTCCGAGGACGCCCTCCCCTTCGGCCCCCTGGAGCCCGAGCACGACCGCACGCTCGACCGGGCGCTGCGCCGCTGGGTGCGGGAGCAGACGGGCCTGGAGCTCGGCTATGTCGAGCAGCTCTACACCTTCGGCGACCGCTACCGCGACCCGACCGAGGCCCGGGGCGAGCCGCGGTCCGTCTCCGTGGCCTACCTCGCCCTGGTGCGGGAGGTTTCGGTCGACCGCGACGCCCATTGGCGCGGCTGGTACGACTTCTTCCCCTGGGAAGACTGGCGCGCCGGCCGGCCGGCCGTGATCGAGAGCGCGATCGCCCCGGCCCTCGAAACCTGGGCGGACCAGACGCCCAATCCGGCCTCCCGCCGGGAGCGCCGCCAGCGCGCGGACATCACCTACGGTCTAGGAGGCGTCCCCTGGGACGGCGAGCGGTTGCTCGAGCGCTACGAGCTTCTCTACGAGGCCTACCTCGTTCCCGAGGCGTGGAGGGACCGCGCCGAGACCGGCGGCGCCGTCGAGGAGCGCCGCCCCGCGCCCGCCGAGCCGCCCGAGCCCCTGCCTGGCCGGGCCATGGCGTTGGATCACCGCCGCATCCTGGCCACCGCCCTGGGGAGGCTGCGCGGCAAGATCAAGTACCGCCCCGTCGTCTTCGAGCTCCTCCCGTCCAACTTCACCCTCCTGCAACTCCAGCGGATCGTCGAGGCCCTGGCCGGCGTGCGCCTCCACAAGCAGAACTTCCGCCGCCTGGTCGAGCACGGCGGGCTCGTCGAAGGCACCGGCCAGCAGGATGTCCAGACCGGCGGCCGGCCGGCCGAGCTCTTCATGTTCCGCCGCGAGGTGCTGCGGGAACGGCCGGCGCCGGGGGTGGGGCTGCCGGGGGTTCGGAGGGGGTAGCCCAAGCTGAAGCCCCCACCCCGAAACCCTCACCCCGACCCTCTCCCGGCCTCCCGTCCACCTCCGGGAGAGGGCGCCCCCGCCCAATACGGCTTCAAGTCGTCTCCCTCCTCTCCCGGTGGTGGACGGGAGGCTGGGAGAGGAGGGCCGGGGAGGTGAGGGCCCGGG
>DATHUD010000125.1:0-6646 GCA_035462575.1 Thermoanaerobaculia bacterium
AGAACGGCGACGGCCTGGAGCACCTCCACCTGGGGATCCGGAAAGGGCGCTACGACGGCTATTTCTGCGGCTACGCCCGCCGTCCCCACTGCACCCCGAAGCACTATCACCCGCCCACCGAGTTCATCCGCGCCCGGAGCGGCACCCTCTCCCTCGCTACGGCGATTCAGTCCTTTCCCATCACGCCGGGAAGCCGGAGGCTCGCTTTCAGGGCGTGCGTGGTGAACGGGTTCTTCTACGGCGGGGAGCTCGAGCTCCGGCTCCGTGTGCTCGCGGGCGACGAGATCCTCTTCACGACCGAGGCCCGGAAGCAGAAGCTCGCGCCAGGTGCCACGGCCTCCGCCCTCTTCCCCACTCTCGTCTCGGACGCGCGACGGCCCCGGGCAGTGCTCGAGGTGCGCCCTCCCGGCACGGAGAGCTGGATTCCCGTCGAGGCGAAGCCATGACGAGCGACGCCTCCGTGCACATCGAAGAGGTCACCAAGCGCTTCGGCGAGGTGACGGCCGTGGACGCGGTGACGCTTTCCGTCCGCCGCGGCGAGCTCTTCGCCCTCCTGGGGCCGAGCGGCTGCGGCAAGACGACCCTGCTGCGGCTGATCGGCGGCCTCGAAACGCCGGATTCCGGGACGATCCGCATCCAGGGGGAGGACATGACCCGCGTGCCGCCCCACCGGCGTCCGGTGAACATGGTGTTTCAGCACTACGCGCTCTTCCCCCACCTGACGGTCGGGGAGAACGTGGCCTTCGGCCTTCCCTACAAGGAGGTCCCGCGGGCCGAGCGGGCCGCCCGGGTGGAGCGGGCCCTGGAGCTGGTCCGCCTCGCGGGCTACGGCAAGCGCCGGCCCGACCAGCTCTCCGGCGGCCAGAGGCAGCGTGTGGCCCTGGCGCGCGCCCTGATTCTCGAGCCCCAGGTGCTCCTCCTGGACGAGCCGCTGGCCGCCCTGGACCCGAATCTCCGCAAGGAGGTCCAGGTCGAGCTCAAGCACCTCCAGCGGACGCTCGGCATCTCCTTCGTCTTCGTGACGCACGACCGGGAAGAGGCGCTCGCCCTCTCTGACCGGATCGCGGTGATGAGCCACGGCCGGGTCGAGCAGACCGGCACGCCCGCGGAAGTCTTCGAGCGCCCCGCGACCGAATTCGTGGCCCGCTTCCTGGGCGCCTCGAACTTCTTCGCCGCCGAGGTGGTCGCGGCCGGGAACGGGATCGTGACCCTGCGCCTCCCCACGGGAACCGTCGTCGCCATACCCTCCTCCGGCGCCCACCGGCCGGGAGACACCGTCCGCTTCCTCGTCCGCCCCGAAAAGCTCCGCCTCACGGGAACGCCTCCGGAAGCCGGGCCGTCGCTTCCGGTCACCCTCGAAGAGAAGGTCTATCAGGGGATGAGCACGGAATGGATCGTCCGCGACGACCAGGGGAAGCGCTACAGCGTGTACGTGCAGAACGGCCGGCCGGCCGGAGAGGGCGAGGGGATCTCAGAAGGGGGACGGGGGTTTCTAGGGTGGGAGGCGGGGGTTGGGGTGATGCTGAAGGGCTGAGATCCCGCCGCCCCAGCATGAATGCTCGAGTCCCTCTGCACATCTTGCTTGTACGAGCGCCGTGCCCTTCGAAACCTCACCCTCTGTCTCCCTCTCCCATCTCCCACCCAGCCCCCCGCCGGGAGAGGGAGGACGCCAATCCAGCGATATTGCCCATCCGGAAGCACGGCGCAGGCAAGATCGCTTCAAAGGGGTCCTCCCTCTCCCTTTAGGAGAGGGAGACAGAGGGTGAGGTTTCGGAGCGTACACCGTCCCCTTGATCCCCTCCCCTCATCCGGGCATGATCCACCCCGGTGAATCCCTCTCCCCGCAAAGGCCGGGCCGCGTACCCCCTCCTCCTGCCCACGTGGCTGGTGCTGGGGATCTTCTTTCTCGTCCCCCTGGCCATCATGCTGGCGGTGAGCTTTGCCGAGCGGGGAACGTATGGCGGGATCAAGCCGATCGCGGATCTGGGCGAGTATGTCCGGTCCGGCGGGTTCCTCGGCAACTATGTGCGGTCGTTCGGGGAGATCTACCGGAAGATCGGGTGGCGGTCGGTGTGGATGGCCGTGCTCACGACCGGGCTGTGCCTCGCGGTGAGCTATCCGATCGCGTACTACCTGGCGATCCTCGCACCCCGGCGGTTTAAGGGGCTCCTCCTCGGGCTTGTCGTCGTCCCGTTCTGGACGAGCTTTCTGATCCGCACCTATGCGTGGATGTTCATCCTGCGGAGCGAAGGACTGCTCAATCTCGCGCTCCTGGGGACCGGCGTCCTCGATCACCCGCTGGAGCTGCTCTACACGCAGACGGCGGTGATGATCGGACTCGTCTACGGGGAGCTGCCGTTCATGATCCTCCCTCTCTACGCGTCTCTCGAAAAGCTCGACCGGTCGCTCCTCGAAGCCTCGGCGGACCTGGGGGCGGGCCGGGCGCAGACGTTCCGGCGGGTAACGGTCCCGCTGACGATGCCGGGCATCGCGGCGGGGATCGTGCTCGTGTTCATCCCCAGCCTCGGGCAGTTCGTGGTCTCGGACCTCCTGGGCGGCGCCCGGAGCATGCTCCTCGGGAACCTCATCCAGAACCAGTTCGCCGTGGCCCGGAACAAGCCGTTCGGCGCGGCCCTGGCGTTCGAGCTGACGGCGGCGGTCCTCCTGCTGCTCGGGGTCTACGCGGTCTGGGCGCGGCGCCGGGGTGGAGAGGAGGAGCTCCTGTGAGCGGCCGGCGCCTGCTCGCGGCGCACACCGCGCTCGTCTACCTGTTCCTCTACGTGCCCATCGCCGTGCTCGTCGTCTTCTCCTTCAACGCGGCCCGGCAGACGGCGATGTGGGACGGCTTTACGCTCGCCTGGTACGAGAAGCTCCTGGGCAACGACGTGCTTCTGCGCTCCGTGCGCAACAGCCTGCTCGTCGCGGGGATCACGACCGCCGTGGCCACGGTCCTGGGGACTCTCGCGGCGCTGGCGCTCGGGCGGTACGACTTCCGGGGCAAGCGGGGGACGCGGGCGCTCCTCTATCTCCCGGTGATCATCCCCGAGGTCGTTCTGGGCGCGGCGCTCCTCACCTTTTTCGGGGTGGTGGAGATGCGGCTCTCGCTCGGACCCGTGGTGATCGCCCACGTGGTGTTCAGCGTCTCCTACGTGGCGATCGTGGTGCGGGCGCGCCTCTCCGGGCTCGATCCGTCCCTCGAAGAGGCGGCGCGGGACCTGGGGGCCGGCCCATTCGAGACGTTCCGGCGGGTGACGCTGCCGCTGATCCTCCCCGGGATCGTGGCGTCGGCCCTCCTCGTCTTCACCCTGTCGATCGACGACTACGTCGTGACCTCTTTCGTGGCGGGCGTGGGCTCCACCACGCTCCCGCTCCACATCTACTCCATGCTCAAGGTGGGCGTCACCCCCGAGGTGAACGCCGTGTCGACGCTGCTTCTGGCCGTCACCGTCGTGCTGATCGTTCTGGCGCACCGGCTGCTCCGGAGCTCTTCCGAAGAGGGATGAATCGATGAAAAGAGTTTTTTTTCCGCTTGGGATCGCCGCGCTCGCCATCCTCGCGGCCTGCGGGGGGACGGACGAGAGCGAGAAGGCCGGATCTCCGGAGCTGGCGGCGAAGACGGTCAACGTCTACATCTGGACGAACTACCTGCCCGACGACGTGATCGCCGACTTCGAGCGCGAGACCGGCATTCGGGCGAACGTCGACACCTACGATTCGAACGAGGCCATCCTCGACAAGCTCCAGAGCGGCGTTGCGGACTACGACATCGTCGTGCCGTCCGACTACATGATCAAGATCCTGATCCCGCAGGGGCTCCTCGCGGAGATCGACCGCGCGCGCCTCCCCAATTTCACGAACCTCGACCCGCGCTTCCTGAACCAGAAATACGACCCGGGCAACCGTCACTCCGTCCCCTATCTCTGGGGGACGACCGGGATCGGCTACGACAAGAAGAAGATCGAAGTGCCGGTCGACAGTTGGGGCGCGCTCTTCGACGAGCGCCATGCCGGCCGGATCCTGATGCTCGACGACACGCGCGAGGCCTTCGGCGCGGCGCTCAAGCTCATGGGGAAATCGATCAACGAGACCGACCCCGCCGTGCTCCGGCAGGCTGCGGCGATGCTCCGGAAGCAGAAGCGCCTCGTGCGCACCTACAACAGCAGCGACTTCGCGAACCTGCTCGCGGCCGGGGACGTGGACATCGCCCAGGGCTTTAACGGTGAGTTGGCAGAGGCCGTGGCCGAGGCGCCGGACCGCCTCGCCTACGTGGTGCCCAAGGAGGGGGGCACCCTCTGGGTCGACAACCTCGCGATCCCCAAGACGGCCCGCAACGTGGACGCCGCCTACGCCCTTCTGGACTTCGTGATGCGCCCCGAGATCGCGGCCCGCATCGTCAACGGCGTCCACTACGCCGGGGCCAACAAGGCGGCCTTCGATTCGATCGACGAGAAGATCCGGACGAACCCCGCGATCTACCCTCCGCAGGAAGTTCTGGACCGCTGCGAGCTGATCGAGGATCTGGGCGAGACGACGACGCTTCTGGACGAGCTGTGGACGGAGATCAAGGCGCAGTAGAAAAAAAGAGGGGCGACCGCTCCGCAGGGCCGCCCCGACGAGAAACGTTACATCTAGTTGCAGCCGCTGTAGATCGCGCTGTAGCCGGCCCTGTCGTCGTTCGCGAGCGACGAGATCCCAAAGTCGCAGGCGGCGACCGAGGGGTACATCGTCGAGCCGTTGACGTTCGAGTGGCCGAGGCCGACCGCGTGGCCGAACTCGTGGGTGGAGACGCCCGCGAGATCGAAGCCGTTGGTGCAGGTCGAGGAGGTCTGCCAGTTGTAGGCGTTGTTGAAGCGGACGTCCACCTCTGCGAAGCGGTAGATGAGCGAGCCGTTGCAGACCTGCGACTGCGACGTGTCGGTCGAGATGTAGTTCGTCACGCCCAGGGTGGTGCCGCCCAGCTTTCCCCAGGAGATGACGTTCTGGCCGTCCCGCTTGGCGCCGGACCGGGTGGTGGTGCCGCCGTGGCTCGCGATGCCCCAGGGGTTGATGCCGGAGAGGATCTGGCTCGACTGCTGGCTCGCCGACAGGCAGCAGGACGGGCCGTTGGAATTGTTCAGGTAGAACCTCGCGTCGGCGCTGCTGAACCACTTGCGGCCGTTCAGGCTGTAGGCGAACGCGGAGGACGAGAGAAGCAGGAACGCGACGAACAGAGCAGCTTTCTTCATGAGTTTCTCCTTGCGCGACTCAAAAGGATTGTCGATTCAAAGAACGATCAGAACGAAAGCCGCCCGCGCTCGCCGCGGGTGATCTCGCGCATCCGGTCCAGGGAGAGCTTGGTGACCGGGCTCTCCTTGACGCTCACCATGTGGAGGTCGTCGAGGCTCCGGGTCACCCACTGGGCCCCGGCCTCGTCGCGCACGACGTTCCACTTGCCGAAGGAGAGGCCCAGAGTGTGGAGCTCGCCGTCGATGTTCTCGAGCTGCACCAGGACCTTCTCGCCCAGCCGGTAGTGCGCTTCGCCGACCGTTTCGACCACCGTGCCGTCGAGGCTGCCGCCCCAGGCGTGGAAGGAGAAGATCTCGCCGGGCCGGGCAAACCCCTTGAGCGGCTCTTCGACCAGGAGGTCGATCCGGGTGACGATCTCGCCTTCGGCGTTGTAGACCGCCTCCATGCTGAGGACGTGGCCCACGAGGACCAGGTCGCTCATCTGCACCGACCGCTTGACCGGCACGTAGACGACGGTGGTGGCCGACAGGGCCGTGGACAGGACCAGCAGGGACAGCAGACAGAGGACGACGTTTCTTCTCATGACTCCTCCTTGCGTTGGACGACCTGCATTCGAGCTTCGAAAGGTCCGGGATTTCCGGAATGTCTATTACCTTTTAGCAATGAGTGTGCCCGAAAAAACGAGGCGAAATCCGGCCTGATCCGGGCTTTTTGGGCTTGAAGATGACCCTTTTGTGGGTCAATTTCTGAAACATGGGTCGACGGTTGACCCGGAGCCGGGCACTTTGAGGGGAGACCCGGCCGGGCACCCGTCCCTGCCCGCTGGCTGTAGAAAAGTGCTACACTCTTCCGGCCTTTCCGGAGAGCCGTAGTGAAAAAACCCTTCAGTCTCGGTTTGTTGAGCTTCATCCTCCTGTCCTGCGTCGGGTGCGACCAGGCGGTCAAGGCGATCGCCCGCGACGCCCTGGAGCTCGGAGCCCCCATCTCCCTCTTTCATGGGGCGGTCCGCTTCGAGTACGTCGAGAACCCGGGCGCCTTCCTGAGCCTGGGAGCGGAGCTGCCCGCCGAGACCCGCTTCCTCTTCGGAGTGGTCCTCGTGGGTCTCGCCCTGCTCGCCACCCTCGTCTTCCTGCTCCGCTCCCGCGACGTCACCCCCGCTCAGAAGCTCGGGCTCGCTCTCCTCGTGGGAGGCGGCTCCGGCAACCTGATCGACCGGCTCTTCAACGACGGAGCGGTGGTTGACTTCGTGAGCTTAGGGATCGGTTCCCTGCGGACCGGCATCTTCAACGTGGCCGACGTGGCCATTACGGCCGGCTTTCTCCTCCTCTGCCTGGCCACGTGGCGGCCCGCCCCGGACCCGGCGGAGTGAGGCCCGGCTGTTCCACGTCTCCTTCCACGGTCCCATCACCCGCGTCCGCAT
>DATHUD010000126.1:0-7508 GCA_035462575.1 Thermoanaerobaculia bacterium
AGCGAGAGGAGCCACGTCGTAGATCGAAGCGTCCGGCAGGCGTCGGCCTCGATGAATGCCGGGCCCCTTCGCCAGGAGGATGCCGTTGATCCGGTGGTTGCCCGAGTAGTTCTCGTAGGTGCCGCCCCGCTCCTCCGCCCCGCCGAAGATCCCTTCGAGCTCCGTCCAGGCGCCGCCGCCGTGGTCTGAGACGACGAGGATCGTGGTATCCGGCCCGGCGAGAGCGAGCATGCGGCCGAGGAGACGGTCGGCGTCCTCGTACACCCTGGGGATGACCGGGCCGAACCGGCGTACCTCTTCCGGGTCCGGCTTCGAGAACGCCTTCGGCTCGTAGTACTTCCAGAACAGATGCTGCACCGTGTCGGTGCTCCGGAAGTAGAAGGCGGAAAGGACAGGCTCCTTCTCCCCCCGGCCCGCGGCCTCGGAGACGGCCCGCTCGGCGACATCGGCGTAGTAGTGGTCGCGCACGAGGTCGTCCGCGAGCTGCTTCAGCCGCAGGCTCATGCGGTAGGCCGGGTCTCCGGGCTTGAACTTGCGCTCGTAGTCGGGGTCGAAGGGCGCACCCACCACGGCCATCGTGGCTTCCCGGAAGGCAAGGAGGTCCAGCCGCCGCCGGATCTTCTCGAAGAGCTGGAAGCGGTAGTTTCCCGGGCTGTAGCGGTTGACGTAGCGCGGATCGAACTCGACGCCCAGTTTCTGGACCGCAAGCTCCGGGTAGTGGAAGTAGAGAGGAGGGGCGACCGCGTCCCCCCACGGCTCGGGCCACGAGGAGGCCGGATCGTCCGCCAGGTGGGCGCGGTCGCTCACCAGCTCCCCGCTCTTCATGTCGAAAGCCGGCCAGGTGTCCACGAAGCCGATCACCCGGCTTGGGCGGCCGCTCTGGTCGTAGATCTCCCACAGCCGGCTCCGCCGGCCGCTCGTCGAGAGCACCGGGAATTCCTCGACCCAGGGTGCCAAGAGCGAGCGCACGACCGGGAGGCGGAGCGGCAGCCGGAACGGGAGGTTGCCCTCCATCCCCGGCACGTGGGAGAAAAAGAAGTCCCACACGCCGTGCTCCACGGGCGAGTGGCCGGTCACGATCGTCTCCCAGACCACGGGAGTCCGCATGCCGGTGCTCGCGCTGTTCGAGAAGGGCTGGTTGACCGCGGCCTCGGAGCGGAGGTTGCCCCAGGAGCCCTCCTTCATCAGCCGCTCGAAGTTGGGGAGCTTCCCCTGCCGGAGGAGCGGCTCCATGACGTCCCAGTTGGCGCCGTCGAAGCCGATCAGGAAGACCTTGGAGGTGGAGAGGGCCTTCTCGGCGACGGCGGAGGGTGGAGCGCTCTCCGTGCGCAAAGCCACGGCGGCGAGCGGGGGAAGAAGAAAGAAGAGGGCGGCGAGGACGGCAACGACCGGCAGGGACGCGAGCCGCTCGCGGCGGGCGAGGAGCCAGGCGACGGCGAGGGAGAGGAAGACGCAGACCGCAATGCCCACGGCGTCTCCCGGATTTCCCAGCCAGAACGGGCGGGTCGCCACGACGAAGAGGGCCGTGGAGACGGCGGCGAGCAGGAGGAAGGCGTCGAGCCCGAAAGCGAGCCGGCCGGCCGCGCTCCCCCGCCGCAGGAGGGCGGCCAGAAGACCCGCCAGGGTGTTCACGAGGAGGTAGCCCAGGACGGCGCCCACGGTCAGGTAGAGCCCGAAGACGAGAGCGTCCGGGAACGAGCGGACGGCGCCCATGCCCAGAATCAGCCCGAGTTGGGCGAGGCTGGCGGAGAGGGCGCCGAAGAAGAGAGCCAGGAGGAGCAACGGCCGGAAACGCATGAATCGATTCACCTCAAAAGCTGGCGGAGCTGCTCCAGATCCCGGATGACGAGCGTCCGCATCACGTACAGATGGAACGCCGCCAGCAGGTTGGACGTCAAGACCCAGGCCCCGAGCCACCGGCGGCCCCTCCCCCCCGCCTCCATCCCCTTCGCAATCAGCGGGATCACGGCCGGGAACACGAGGAAGAAGAGCCGCGGGCTGTGGACGAAGGGGAGAAAGGATACCAGGAACGCGAGGGCGTAGAGGACGTACGTCCTCCGCAGCCGGCTCTCCCGCCGCCATCCCCCGGAAACGAAGAGCCATCCCCAGTGGAAACAGAAGAACGCGGCCACGAGGAGATAGACGATCCCCTGGTGGCGCGGCGAGCCGAAGCGGGTGAAGTCGTCCACTCCGAGGTCCATGGCCAGATACCAGGCGAGCGGCAGGAGCCCCGCCACAAGCCCGCAGACGGCCGCGTGGAGCCACCGCCGCTCGAAGAGCCACGCGCACCCCACGAAGAGGGCGAGGGTCAGGAGCGTCGGCTTCACCAGGATCGCCAGGGCCACGACCACCCCGAGGAGGGCGGCGCGAGAGAGGGGCCCGTCCTTCCACCGCAGGAACAGGAAGACCGTGAGCACGGCGAAGAAGAAGGCCCCGGTGTCGAGCATCACCGGCAGGCCCCACTCGATCATCGGCATCGCGGTCGTGAAGAGCGCCGCCGCGAGGAATCCGGTCTCCTCCCCGTCCGTCCGCCGGACCATCTCGTAGAGCAGCAGCGCGGTCCCGATCCAGAGGAGCACGTTGATGGCGAGGAACCCCGCCTCGATCCCCACGAACCGCCCGAGGACAGACGCGAGCCCCGGCACGACCGGGTTGAAGAGCCGGTAGCGCATCAGGGGGATGTCCGCCTCGGCGATCGGGTGCCCCGCGAAGTCCGCGGCCACGAGGAGGTAGCCCGTGCTGTCCTCCCCATAGACGGCGGACCAGCCGTTGATGCGGGAGAGGCTGTTCAGGAGGACGGCGGAGACGGCGATCTGGACGAGGGTCAGGGCCACGAGGATCGCCCGGTGGCGTGCCGTCATGGGAGCTCCCCCTCTCCCGGCGGCTGGGCGGGAGGCTGGGAGAGGGGGCCGGGGGGTGAGGGTTCCACCACCTCGACCTGCGCCCGGTACACCTTGCCGCCGTTCTTGTCCGCGAACCAGGCGATCTGCTCGAAGACCGGGTCGAGCACGAGCGTGTACGTCCCCGGCGTGGGCGGGGCCTTCACCGTCTGCCGCGCGTTCACGGTCTCCCCCGGCGGCACGGCGCGCGGCAGCGGCGTGCGCTCCCCCTCCCAGACCACGGGCTTCCCCGCCGCGTCCAGCCAGTGGTAGGAGAGGTTGATCCGGGCGGCGGCGTCCACGGGCCAGGTCTCGCGGCTGCGGTTGACGAGCTTCACGCCGGCCAGGAAGGTCTCCCCCGCCTTCACCTGGCGCGGCACGCGGGCGAAGACCCAGTCCAGCGCGTAAAGATCCTTGTCGAGCCCCTCGGACGGTCCCAGATAGGTCAGCTCGGCGCCGGTGAAGAAGTCCTCCTGGGTCTTGGCCGTCCAGGCGAAATACGTGCAGGGCGGCGGCGGCATCTCGACCGTCCAGGTCCGGTTCACGCCGCGAGCGGCCCTCACCACGAGCTTGTAGACGTAGTAGCGCTGCCCCCGCGTCCAGCTCACCCGGTCCCAGCCGCCGGGCGCCAGATTCACCCGGCGCGCGTCGCCCTCGGGCGGCACCTTCCCGAAGGCGAGGCGCTCGCGGGCATCCCCCAGCGAGACCTCCACGACGTTCCCCGGCACCCGGTTCAGGACGACGAACGACATCCGCTCCACGGGCTCGAAGGTCTCGAGGTACACCTCGGCCCGGGTCCCGCCCTCGATCCACAGGCTCTCCCCCATGGGGAGGACCTGATCCCGCCGGGCCACGATCCGGGCCCCGGAGCGGCCGATCCGGTGATAGCCGGGGATGCCCTGGAGCGACAGCTCCACGGGGAAGATCCGGAACGGCGCGTTGCGCACGTGGGACTGGAGCGTGGGGAACTTGACCGTCAACCCCAGAGGCTGGAAAAAGAGCGTCGAGAGATAGAGCCCGGCCCAGCCGAAGCCCACGGCCGGGAGCCACGCGGGGGAGATCCGCGTCACCAGGAAGAGGAACGCGGGATAGGCGTTCACGAAGTAGCGGTTGCCCACGAACCCGCCGCCTCCGTGCCAGTTGAAGGGGATCCAGAGGAGGAAGAACAGGGCGACCACGGCGAGCGACCCGAGGTTCACCCACCCCACCCCCGAGCGCCGGCCGTGCAGGAGGAAGAGGAGGACGGAGAGCACCGCGAACGGGAAGTAGACGAAGAGCCCCGTGTGCCGCCCCCACAGGAAGTAGCCGAGGTTCTCGAAGAACGACTCGGCATTGACCTCGGGGATGCGGAAGATCCAGAACCACGAGCGCGCCTCCCCCGCCTTCTGGGCTGCGGCGTGGACCGGCTCGGCCGTCGAGGTCTCCGGCTGGATCGGCATCTCGCCCGGCCGGCAGATGCGCAGGCCCGCCCGCTCCATCCCGAGATAGGCCGAGGGCTTCCCCGTGAAGGCGATCGACACCCCGGCGGCCAGGCCCAACGTCAAGGCCGCGCCGGCGAGCCACGCGCCGATCTCCCGGAAGCGCCGGGCCCGCGCCCACCGGTAGAGCACCGGAAACCCCAGGGCCGCGAGCATCGGCTTGTTGTACACGGCGAGCGCCAGGGCCGCGCCCGAAAGGAGCGCCCACAACCACCACCGCCGCCGCTCCGGCGCCCCCTCCGCCCCGGGCTCGTAGAGCCCGAAGAAGAGGCAGGCCATGACCGAAGCCATGTTGAACAGCTCGGTCTGCATCCAGA
This sequence comes from Thermoanaerobaculia bacterium, assembly GCA_035462575.1. Classification (GTDB taxonomy): domain Bacteria; phylum Acidobacteriota; class Thermoanaerobaculia; order Multivoradales; family UBA5704; genus DATARR01. The sequence continues at coordinate 4,675 of DATHUD010000126.1, forward strand.
AGACGTAGGAAAAGCCCGCGGAGAGCAGGAAGAAGCTCGCGGAGAACAGCAGCGCCAGCGGCTCCGGGTTCCATTGGCGGAGCCAGACCGTGCCCAGAAAGATCATCGCGAGCAGCAGCAGCATGTTGAACGCCACGAGGCCGTTGGCCCCGAACAGGGCGACGAGCGGCGCCGCGAAGAGCGAGTAGAGATAGGGCTTGGCGAAGTAGACCGTCTTCCAGCGGTCCGGGCTCATCAGGAGAAGGTTCTGGGCCGGAGCCGCCGGGAACTCCTCGAAGACCCGGTCGTTGTCCTTCATCTCGAAACGCAGATCGCCGTCCCGCACCAGGCTCAGGGAGAGCAGGTAGTAGGCGGGCTCGTCAGCCTTGAGCGTCGCCGGCACCCCGGGCTTTTCGAGCGTCAGGGGGAAGACGAACAGGAAGACGGCGAGGCAGACGAAGACCAGGCGGGTCGGGCGGCCCATGGCAACGGGATTCCTAGTTCACGTACCCGAGCGCCCGGACGGCCCGCTCCGCTTCCGGGGTGGTCTCCCCTTCGTCGCGGCCCTGGCGCTTCCCGGACTTGATCCAGGCGAGGAGATCGCTGCGCAGCCGGCGCACCTGCTCGACGTTCGTGGCGGCGAGGTTCTTCGTCTCGAGCGGGTCCCGGGAGAGGTCATAGAGCTCCAGCCCGCGGGTGGGCGAAGTGGCGGCGCGGGAACGCTTTCCTCCCGAGTTGAAGATCAGCTTCCAGGTCTCGTCCTGCACGCTGTGGTAGCGGTCGCTCTTCTGGCCCGCCTGCGAGAACGCCCTGCGGAACCCGGCCTCCGGAGCCTCGCCGCGGACGAACGGCGCGAGGCTCTCCCCTTCGAGCCCGGGGACCTCCCGGCCCGGAGCGATCAGATCCCGGAGCGTCGGATAGAGATCGATGAGCTCGACCGGCCGGCCCACGCGGCGCCCGGCCGGGACGCCCGTCCCCAGGAAGACGAGCGGCACGCGGGCGGTGGTGTTGTACGGGAGAGGCCCGTGCACGAACCAGGAGTCGTGCTCCCCCAGGCTCTCGCCGTGGTCCGCCGTGAAGATCACGAGGGCGTCGTCCAGAAGCCCCAGCGAACGCGCCTCGTCCAGCACCTTCCGGATCGCCTCGTCCGCCACCCGGACGTTCGCGTCGTACTGGGCCACGTAGTACTTGAGATCCGTCCGGTCGCCGAGCCGGTAGCCCGGGTTCACGTCCGTCGGCACCACCTCGTCCCCCGTGAAGTGCGCATCGTCCAGGAACGGGTTCTCCGTCCCCGTCGGCAGCTCGTAGGGCGCGTGCGGGTCCGTGTAGTGGATCCAGGCAAAAAGCTTCTCCTCCTTCGCCCGCCGGCCGAGGAGCGGCAGAGCGAGGCCGTTCACCTTGTCCGCCTGGATCAGCGGACGCAGCGCGGACGGATCTTCCGGCACGTCGCCCTCGCCCCAGCTCTGCAGGTACTCGTCGAACCCCGTGTTCCACCCGAGCCGCCCCGCGAGCACCGGGTTCGACTGCACGGCCACGGTGGTATAGCCGCTCTCCTGGAAGAGCTCGGGGAGCGTCAGGTACTCGGCCGGAATCCGCACGGCGGCCTTATGGGTGATCCCCGTCGTGTGCGGATAGAGGCCGGTGAACATCGAGGCGAAGGAGCTCCCCGTCTTCGGCCACTGCGCGACCGCCCGCTCGAAGAGCACGCCCGTCCCGGCCAGCCGGTCCAGGTTCGGCGAGGTCGCCCGGCCGTAGCCGTAAGCGCTCAGGTGGTCCGCGCGGAGGGTGTCGACCGTGATCAGGAAGACATGGCGCGGCGCCCGGAGACCGGCGGTCTCCCCCTTCTCCGCCTCCTCACCCCGGCAGGCGCCGAGGAGGCAGACGGTCAGGAGCAGGAGGATCGTGGAACGGAGCTTCGGCATCTTTTCGGGAAACCTCATGAGCACACTTCGACTTCCGGGCGCGCATCCTACTATACGGATCTTGGACCCCCCGTGTCCTTGACGACCATGACTCCGCTCTCCCTCCACCCCCAAAACCCCCGGTACTTCGCCGATGGAGCCGGGCGCGCCGTCTACCTGACCGGCTCCCACCACTGGGACAGCCTCCAGGACAACGCCGAGCGCCCCGGCGGCCTCGACTTCGAGAGCTACCTCGACCGCCTCGCCGCGTGGGGGCACAACTTCATCCGCCTCTGGGCGCTCGAAGCGTGGACCTACGACGTCCGCCCCCTCCCGTGGCTGCGGACCGGCGCCCGCTACGACCTCTCCCGGTGGAATCCCGAGTACTTCGAGCGCCTGCGCCGGCGGGTCGCCCGGGCGGGAGAGCGGGGCTTCTACGTCTCCGTAATGCTCTGGAACGGCTGGTCCCTCCACGACAAGGGCGAGGGAAATCCCTGGTTCCGCCATCCGATGAACCGCCTCAACAACGTCAACGGGATCGACGGCGATCCGGACGCACGGGGAGACGGCGCGGACGTCCACACCCTGCGCATCCCGGCCATCACCCGCCTCCAGGAGCAGTACGCGGAGAAAGTCGTGGAGACCGTCGGAGGATTCGGCCACGTCCTCTGGGAGATCTCGAACGAGAGCCCCGGCGAGTCGGTCCCCTGGCAGCTCCACATGATCCGGAATCTCAAGATCGTCCTCGGCGTACGCCACCCCGTGGGCATGACCTTCCCCTATCCCGGCGGAAAGAACGAGTCCCTCTTCGCGAGCCCCGCCGACTGGATCTCCCCGGGCCGCAAAGGCGGCTGGATGAAGTCGCCTCCCCCGGCAGACGGCCGCAAGGTGGTGCTCCTCGACACCGACCACCTCTGGGGGATCGGCGGTGGCCGCGACTGGATCTGGAAGACC
>DATHUD010000127.1:0-3543 GCA_035462575.1 Thermoanaerobaculia bacterium
AGCAACCGGAGGAGACCGGCGCCGACGGGAGCTTCCGGATCGGTACCCTGAAGCCGGGGGAGCGCTACGACCTCTCCATCCGGCACATGGGACACGTGCCCACCACGGCCCCCGGAGTGGAGGCCCCCGCGGGGGACGTGAGGATCGTGCTCCGGACGGCCCGCACCCTCTCGGGCCGGGTGCTGGGCCCCGGGCGGGAGCCGGTCCCGGGAGCGGAGATCAAGGCCACGGAGGAGACCAAGGCGAGCTTCGAAGGCTCCGGCTACGAGTTCACCTCCACGCGGCCCCTCGCGGTGACGGACGCCGAAGGGCGCTTTTCGATCGCGGATCTCGAGGCGGGGACCCTGAACCTCGTCGTGAGCGCCCGGAAGTACAAGACGCGTCGCCTCGAAGGGTTCCGCATGCCGGACGAGGACGTCGACTCCCTGGAGATCGTCCTCGACCGGGGCGCCCGCCTCGAAGGGCGGGTGGTGGACGGCGAGGGGGAGCCCGTGGTCCGCGCGCGGCTGGAGGCGCGGCTCCAGGGAGGAGAAGGCTTCAGCGATCCCGACAGCCAGCCCCTCACCGTGTCCGGCGAGGACGGGAGCTACGTCCTCCAGGGGCTCGAAACCGCGCAGTACCGGATCGTGGTCGAAAGCCCGGCCCACGGGCGGACCGAAGCCGTGGCGGCGATCCGCCCGGGCACCAATCACCTGGACATCGTCTTCGAGCGCGGCGTCGAGGTCACGGGCCGGGCGGTCGACGAGTCCGGCGCTCCGGTCTCCGGCGCCGCGGTCGTCCTCCAGGCTCTCCCCTCCGGCCGCGGGTTCGACACGGTGAGCGCGGAGGACGGCACCTTCCGCTTCCCGGCGGTCCGCGACGGCCTCTTCCGTCTGACCGGCCAGGCGCGCGGCTTCGCCAAGGCCGCCGTGCCCGGGGAGGTCCAGGTCGCGGGACAGCCCCTGCGCGGGCTCGAGCTCCGCTTCTCCCGCGGGGTGACGCTCACCGGCCGGCTGCTCGGCCTTTCCCCCGCGGAGCTCCGGAGCGCCTGGGTCCACGCCTATGGCTCCGGAAACGGCGAGGGATTCACCGACGCCGGGCAGGCCAACCCCGACGCGCAGGGCCGCTACAGCCTTCCCGGCCTGACGCCGGGCGATTGGGAGGTGATCGCGAACGCGGGCTCCGGCCGCACGGCCCGGGGCACGCTCCACCTGGACCCCGGGGTCCGCGATCCGGTCCTCGACCTCGAGTTTCCCCGCGGCTTCACCCTGACCGGCCGGGTGCTCCTGGATGGCGAGCCCTGGAGCGGCGTCCAGGTCCTCGCGAACCAGGCGGAAGACCACGAATCCGGCAGCGGGATCGCCACCACGGCCTACGACGGGCGCTTCACGATCCCCAGCCTCCCCCCGGGGCGGTACAGCCTCGTCGTCACGAGCTTCGGAGGGCTGGGGTACAACCAGGGAGTGGAGATCACGGGCGACCGGGAGGTGACGATCGACGTCGCCACCGGCCGCCTCTCCGGCCGGGTGGTCTCCACGGCCGACGGCGATCCCGTCCCCGGCGCCCTCGTCTCGCTCGAAGGGGTGGACCCCGATCTCGGCTCCACCTTCCTCGGCCCCAGCGTCCGCACTGACGAGGCCGGCACCTTCGAGATCCCCCGCCTCGCCCCCGGCACCTACAAGGTCACCATCGTCCGCGAAGGGTTCGCGCCCGCCGAAGCGACGCTCGTGGTGCGCCCCGGAGGGGCGGAGGTTTTGGAGGTGCCGTTGTCGCCGACGGGTTGAGAATCACCAAGGACTGCCACGGACCAACAAGGACCAACAAGGACAGCACAAAAGGGGGGGCTGTGTACGTCCGTGTGGGTCCGTGCTGGTCCGTGTTCGTCCGTGTGTCCGTGTGTCCGTGCCGCCGCGCAGCCCCTACCCCCCGCCGCTCTCCTCGAACCGGATCCCCGCCTCGGCCTGCAGCCGGCTGCCGGGAATCCGGAAGCGCGGCGGCGCGGGGGTGGTGGCGCTGTAGGCGGTGTAGCGCCCGTAGGCCAGCCGCGCTTCGTCGAGAAGGCCAAGCCGCTCGGCGGCCACTCCCCGGAGGAAGTGCAGGTAATACAGCGGGGAGGTGGCAGGAATCTCTTCGAGGACGTCCCGATCCCGCGAGCGGTCGAGCAGCCACTCGCCGTAGCGGACGAGCGCGGCGCCCGTGGAGTCCGCCTGGGCGGCCTGTTTCAGGACCTCCTCGGTTCCTTCCTCGGCGGTCGAGGCGGCGGTCCCACCTTTCGGGCCAGGCGTCTCGGGCACTTGCGGAACACAGGCGGCAACCAGAAGGGCGAGGACGGGGAGCAGAATCTTGTGGGCTTGCACGGGGGGCCTCCTCGGCGGGTTGTTCCCACCACCCGGGGAGACCTACAAGCGACGTGCCAGAAGCACCCCCCGCGACCCTACCGCCGCTGGATCTCCCGGACCTGCTTTTCGAGCCGCTTCCGATGGCGGTTCTCGGGGTCCATCTGGAGGAGGATCTTGAGCGCCAGCTCGGCCTTGGGGGCGTCTCCCTGCTCGACGAAGAGCTCGACCTGCCGGACCCCCTGCTCCAGGGCCTGCTGCTTCCTGTGATCCGCCTCCAGGCGGTCGATCTCCGCCAGCATGGCCGCGGGCCGGGGGCTCTGGGGGACGGCCTTGCCCAGGTCGTAGGCCGCGTCCCGGGCGGCGTGCCAGTTGCGGGCTTCGACGCCCTCGCGGAAGCGCCGCTCGAACACGGCGGCCTGCTCCTCCTGGCGGATGCCGGCCCGGGCCTGCGCCAGGCGCTCGCGCAGGAAGTCCAGGGTCACCCGGGGGACGCTCAGCCGCGAGAGGGCCGTGAGCTCCTCTTCGGCCTCCACGACGCGCAGGGCGGCCAGAAGCTCCTCGAAGCGGTGCTTCCTCCGGTCCACCTCCTCGTGCTGGCGGACGCCCTGCTCGGCCTCTTCGAGCTCGCGGCCGAGCGCCTCGGCCCGCTTGCCCGAGCTGTCGTTCTGGACCACCACGTCCAGCTCGCGCCGGGCGGTCTTGAAATCCTGCCGGGCGAGCGCCTCGCGGCCGGCCACGAGCGCGGCCTGGGCCCGCTTGTCCTTCTCCGTCTCGTCTCCCAGCAGGCCGAGCCGGCCCTCGTAGTCATTCCGCTTGGGGTGGGCCGGATCGAGCTCCAGGAGGGTCTCCAGGGCCAGCCGGGCGAGGGGAAGCTGCTTTTTCTGGAGATAGTTGGTGAGCACCTGCTCGGTCTCGGAGATGCGGTGCTGGAGCGCCACCTTCTCCTGCGCCTCGGCCATCCGCTGCTTCAGGCGGTCGAGGCCCGAAACGCGGGGATTCACCGCTTCGATCCGGGCGATCAGGGCCTCCGCTTCGTCGAACCGGCCCGCGCCCAGGGCGGCCTCGGCCTTGGAGAGATCGGGGGAGGTCTCCTGGACGCGCCTGGCGGCCCGCTCGATCTGGGCGAGGAGGTCGATCCTGTCCGCCCGGGAGAGCTCGGAGGAGCTCCGCTGCCGGGGCGGAGGAGCCGGCGGCGGCACAGGCGGCGCGGCGGCCTCGGGCGGTG
>DATHUD010000128.1:0-7071 GCA_035462575.1 Thermoanaerobaculia bacterium
AGGTCCAGCTCCTCCTGGGTGACGATGGAAACGATCCAGGACAGCATCGTGCCGGTGAGCCCCGCCAGGTAACCCAGCGGCATCGACTTCTCGTACGGCTTCCAGTCGTTCCGGCCCTCGGGGACGCGCTCCAGCGCGCGGCGCGTCCCGGCCGCTTCCCGTTCCAGCTCGGCCAGCAACAGCTCGGCGATTGTAGGCATGGTGTCTCCTCCTTGGTGGTCCATCCCGAGGCGGCTTCGGCCATCCCGGCGGACGGATTCTATCTGAGCCTCAAATTCGGGCAGGGACACGTACGGCAGAGAGACGGGCCGGCTCCCGTCCCTCTGCCTTGGATTCAGTTGTCAAAGAACGGCGAAGCCGCACAAGGAGAATTACCCTGTTCATTTCCAATTCGTGCGGCCCGAAACGGAGCGGAATATAAATTCGATTCGTAGGCAGGTCAAGACCCATCTCACATTTTCCTCGAAGGAATCCTCCTGAAAGTCTTTCCCTCTTCCCAATTGACTTTTTGCGGCGGGAAAAAGTCAATTGCGGCCCCAAAAAGTCTTTTGCGTCGAGGAGCTGACTTTTTGCTCAGACCTTCATGTCTTTTCGAACCGGAAAAGACTTGTTGGCGCGAGCATCCCTGTATTAACATCCTCCAACTGACCTTTTGGAGCCGGAAAAGATCGGCAACTCCGCCCAAAAAGTCTTCTGGTCCGAGCAAAAGACTTTTTCCTCGAGGCAAAAGGTCTTTTCCGCGCCTGAAAAGTCTTTTGGCGGGAGCGGGAGAGCTTTTCTCGGCCCCAAAGGTTCGCGCGGCGGTCCCGGACGGCAATTCCGGGCGCCAAAGCTCTTTGACAACTGAATCCATGCCCCCAAGTGGGGCAAAAAGGGCTTTCGGCGGCCCCATAGGGCTGTGCTCCGTCTTCCTCCGGACGGGGCACGGCCCTTCTCCCTGTGCTCAAGCAAATCTCCGATCTAGCATTTCTGCACTCTCTCCGATAGAGTACCCGCAGGTTCGTACCTATAGAGAGCTCCTGAGGCCCCCGGGGCGGTGCCGCGGGGAGGAGTGTCGCGGAACGGATCGATGCGATTCGGCTGGCGGAGCTTCGCCGGCCTCTGATGGACCGTTGGGTCCCGTTGGGAGGCGTCCTCATGGAATTGTTGAAGTCGGTGCGTTTACTCTCCAATGTCCTCTTCTTCCGATGGAAGCACGGCAATCCCAGAGAGGTCGACCGCCACTGGGAGAACTACTGGAAGACGATCGACCGGACCGGACCGGGGGGCGAGGTGCTGTGGGACGCGAACCCGGAGCGGGCCTCGGCGAGCGATCTCGCGCTGTTTTCGCCGCACATCGCGGACCCGTCGCTTCCGATCCTGGACTTCGGCTGCGGCAACGGCCGGCAGACGCGGTATCTCGCCCGGCATTTCGAGCGGGTGGTCGGCACGGACGTGGCCCCGTCGGCCATCGAGCTCGCACGGCAGGAGACGGTGGACGAGATGAACGTGCTCTACCGGGTGGTGGACGGCTTGAAGCCCGAGGAGGCGCGGGGGCTCCATCGCGAATTCGGGGACATGAACGTCTATGTGCGCACGGTGCTCCACGTACTCCCGAAGAAGGAGCGGCCGAAGTTCGTGGAGAGCCTCGCCATCCTTCTCGGGGAGAGGGGCACCCTCTACCAGATCGAGCTCGCCATGAGCGCGCTCGACTACTTCCGGACGCTCCCGGGCGACAGCCCGTCGGGCCTCCCCCGCCACGTGCACCAGGTGATCCGCACGGGGGCCACCTCGGTGGGTTTCGATCCCCGGGAGCGGCCCCGTCTCTTCCCGGAGGAGCGTTGGGAGGTGTTGGACGAGGGTGACAGCGCGACCATCGTCACGGTTCCCCTCTCTCACGGGCAGGAGGGGATGGTGCCGGCGCACTACTTCATTCTTAGACCGAGGTGAACGGCCCTCACCTTCCCAGCCCTCCTCTCCCACACGCCATCCCCCTCCCTGAGAGAGGAGGGAGCTTTAAAAAAGCGGTCTTCTCCCCTCTCTCCCAGGGAGGGGAGTTTTTGGGGTGGTGGGAGAGAGGGGCCGGGGGAGTGAGGGCGGGGCGGGGGGCCTCAGAATCCCAGAATCCCTGAGAGCTCATCCGCCACCCCCCGGGTCGAGGAGAGGGTCGCCTCTTCGAACCCGCGGACCAGGGGGGCGTTGTTCCTCGCGAGGAGCACGCCCCCCGCCTCTTCGAGGATGGGCTTCAACGCCGCCACGTCGTGGAGGGCGACCCGGCCTTCGATCATGGCGTCGCAGCGGCCTTCGGCCACGAGGATGTGGCCCCACCAGTCTCCGAAGCCGCGGGTGCGGGAGGCGCGGGCCACGACCTCGGAGAGGGCGGTCCAGAGGCCGTGCTTCTGGAACTGGAGGAGGCCGCCGTGGACGATGAACGCCTCGGCGACCCGGGCGGTGCGGCTCACCCGGAGGCGCCGCTGCCGGATCGTTTCGGGGAGGGTTCCCGTGCCGCCCCAGGCGCCGTGGCCCCGGGCCGCCCACCAGGTTTCGCCCAACAGATTTGGATCGCCCGCGGCCTGCGCGGCGAAGAGGCCGGAGCCGGGCCCCAGGGCCGGCGCGTGGACGGCGCCGAAGACGAGCTCGCCGTCCAACTCCAGGCCGATCAGGGTGGCGAAGTAGGGGATGCCGGCCACGAAGTTCTTGGTGGCATCGATCGGGTCGATGATCCAGCGGTCCCGCTCGCTCCCCTCCTGCCCGAATTCCTCGCCGAGGAGCCCCAGATCCGGGGTGGCCCGGTGGAGCGTCTCGCGGATCGCCTCCTCGGACCCCCGGTCCGCCACCGTGACCGGCGAGGCGTCCGCCGTGGTCTCGACGGCGAGCGTGGCGGAGCGGAAGTGGTGGCGGTGGATTGCGCCCGCCGCGCGGCAGGCGGCGAGCGCGGCGGCGAGATAGCGGTCGGCGTCCTGGGAGGAGAGCGGGCTGGTCATGGAGGGGAGTCTATATCTCGTGCAGGGCCTCCAGCGGCTCCAACCGGCTGGCCTGCCGCGCGGGCAGGTAGCCGGCCAGTCCCGCGACCGCGAGGAGCACGGCGGCGCTGGCCGCGAAGATGGCGGGATCGGTGTGGCCGACTTCGAACAGCAGGCTGGCGAGGAGCCTCGTCAGGGCGAACGCGGCGGCGAGGCCGAGCGCCAGCCCGGCCCCGGCGTACGCCAGGGTCTGGCCGAGGACCAGCCTCAGAACCTCGGCGCGGCCGGCTCCGAGCGCCATCCGCACCCCGATCTCCCGGGTTCTCCGCACGACCGCGTACGAGATCACTCCGAAGACGCCGACGGCGGCGAGCGCCAGGGCGAGCAGCGCGAAGAGGAGCAGAAGCTCCGTGCGGAGGCGGGGCTGGGCGATCGATTCCGCGACGCGGCTCTCCAGGCTCTCCACACGGCTGATCGGCAGTTGCGGATCCAGGCTCCGCACCTGCTCCGCGAGCGACGTCCGCAAGCGCGCGGGGTCGGCCGCGGTCCGCAGCACCACCGTCATCGCGCTCGCCGGATGCTGGGCATGGCTCACGTACACCTCGGGGGCGGCGGCCGACTGCAGCCCGAAGTGGCGCACGTCTTTGACCACGCCCACGACCGTGTGCGGCGTCTGCTCCTCGAACCCGAGCGTGATCCGGTTCCCCAGCGGATTGCGGTCCGGCCAGAGAGCGCGCGCCAGGGTCTCGTTGACGATCGCGACCGGCGCGTCGGTCGATTGAAAGGAGCTTCCTTGCACGATGGGAATGCCGAGGGTCTCGAAGTAGTCCGGGCCGACGGTGCGGTATTCGATGCAGGGGACGTCCTCCGCGTGCGAAGAAGAGCCGTCGTCGATCGAAAAACTGTTGCAGGAATATCCGCCGCTCAAAGGGGGGATGTCGATGCCGGTCGCGCCGAGGACCCCCGGCAGCGCGGCCGTCCTCTCGAAAAGGTTTTGATAGAACGCGAGATCTGGTGCGGCTCGCCGTAGCGCGAGACGGGCAGGTCCACGGTCGCGGTCAGCAGGTTTTCGGCGCGGAAGCCCGGGTCCACGCGGAGCAGCCGCCAGAAGCTCTTCAAGAGGAGGCCCGCGCCGATCAACAGCACCAGGGCGAGCGCCAGCTCCGCGATCACCAGGGCCGCGGGGAGGCGCCGGCCCGGGGTGGTCCGCGTTCCCTGCCGCAGCACGGCTCCTCGCGCGGTGCGCAGGGCCGGAACGAGGCCGAAGACGACGGCCGCCAGCCCGGAGATCCCTAAGGTGAACGCGAGGACCCGTCCATCCATCGCGACCTCCCCGGCCCTCGGCAGGATCTCCGGATCGAGGCGGGAGAGGAGACGCGTGGCGAAAAAGGCGAGCAGCAGCCCGGCCGCGGCGCCGAGCCCGGCGAGGAGCAGGCTCTCCGTCAAGAGCTGGCGCAAGAGGCGGGAGGCCGACGCTCCCAGGGTGGCGCGGACCGCGACCTCGTGCTCGCGGCTCCCGGCGCGGGCCAGCAGGAGATTCGCGACGTTCACACAAGCGATCAGCAGGACGAGGCCGACGCTCGCAAGCAGCAGGACGAGAGGGCCCCGGGTGTTGCCCACGATCGACTCCTCGAGATCCTCGAGGCTCGTGGCCCAGCCTTGGTTCGACCCAGGGTGCTCCTTCTCGAGGCTCCGGGCGAGCGCATCCATCTCCGCCTGGGCCTGCCGGATCGTGACACCGTCCGCGAGCCGGCCGAACACCGGAAGCCAGTGGCCGCCCCGGCCCATGTTCTCCTTCACCTGGAACGGGCGCCAGACCTCCGGCAGATCGGCCTCGCTCGCGCCGGGCGCGCGGAATCCACTTTCGAGGACCGCGACGACGGTGACGGGCGCGTCGTCCAGAACGATCGTTTTTCCGAGGATGCCGGGATCAGAGTTGTAGCGTCGCTGCCAGAGCCGCTTGCTCAGGATCACGACCGGCTCGGCGTCGGGCTGCTCGTCCCGAGGCTGAAAATCGCGGCCGAGCGCCGGCCGGGCTCCGAACGCGCGGAAGAAGTTGCTGCTGACGAGCGCTCCACGGACCCGCTCGGGCTCTCCCCCGCCGGTGAGCGAAAACGTGGGGGTCGCCATGGCCGCGAGATCCTTGAAGCTCCGCGCCTGCCGGCGGTAGTCGGCAAAGTCGAGCGGGTTCAGGTTCGCGTCCTGTCCCTTTTCAGGATTGACCGCCCGGACGCGGACGAGGCGCTCCGGGTGAGGGTAAGGCAGGGGGCGCAGCAGCACCGCGTCCACGAGGCTGAACATGGCGGTGTTGGCGCCGATCCCCAGCGCCAGGGTGAGCACGGCGGCGGCCGTGAATCCCGGGCTGCGGGCGAGGCCGCGGAGGCCGTAGCGGAGATCCTGGAGGAGGTGGGTCATGGGAAATCCTTTCTAAGTTGCGTCCCCCGCCCCGAAAACCTCACCCCGACCCTCTCCCATCGCCCCCCCTTCCGCCGGGAGAGGGCGCCCCCTCCCCCTCGCGAGTTGCAGTCTCCCTCCTCTCCCGGGGGATGGGGGGGCGATGGGAGAGGAGGGCCGGGGTGGTGAGGTCTTGGGTGGGGGCTCGGCCGCGGTCTGATTAGGGCTACGGCATCGCCGTGAGCACGATGATCAAAGCCTTTCCCGCACCGAGGCTCGAAGAGCCCACCACCACGCTCTCGCCGCGGGCGATTCGGAACGACGAGACGAGCGGCTGCTCGGGCGCCCGCGGCGCGTGCCCCGGCGGCAGCGGCTGTGCGTTCGGCCTCGCCTCCTCCTGCTTGGCGAGCGCGAACTGATCGACGAGGAAGCTCCCCTTGGTGTCCAGCTCGTGGTAGTCGAGGCTCGCGGTGTAGCGCTCTCCGTTCGGTCCGTTCAAGACGACCTTGCCGCGGCCGTTCATCCGCGCGAGCGCCGAATCGATGATCCGGTAGCTCTTGAACGGCAGGAAGTCCCGGATGTCGGCGATCGCTTTCTGAACGCCCTTGGGGAGGTCCTGGGGCGCGGCCTTCGCGGGCTCGCTGTCCGCGACGAGAAGCGCGACGTGGAACATCTGCTCCCCTCCCTTTCCGACAGGAGCGCGGGGAGTTGGAGCGGGAGTCTCCTGGGCTGCCGAAAAAATGGCCCAGCCGAGCAGGACGAAAAACAGAGCGATCCGGTGTTTCATCTCTTCACCTCGAAAGGTTTTCTCCGGGTTGGAGGACCCAGATGATCCGGGTCCCCCCGGGGGTTTCGAACTGGATCTGCCGGGGACGGACAAGCTCCTCCGGCACCGGTACCTCGGGCCTCTCGCGCAGGCCCCATCCAAGGCTCACCGCGAGCGCCACGGCCGAGGCCATGGCGGCGGCGAATTGCCAGCGGAAGGGCCGCTGCTCCGGCTCCGGGGCCACGCTCCGGGCGGCCTCGCGGAGCACGATCTGCCGGATCCTCTCGGCCTCTTCCGGAGCCATCGGCCGCGCCGGATCTCCCTGGCGGAGGCGATCTCGAAAGGGTTTCGGATCTCTCATGACTTCTCCTCCTCCCGCGTGAGCCGGGCCGCCATCTCCCTGCGGCCGATCGCCAGATGCCAGCGGACGGTGACCTCGGTCACGGAGAGCATCCGCGCGATCTCGCGGACGGACAGTTCTTCCAATTCATGGAGAGCGACGATCGCCCGCCGCCTCGGCGGCAGGGCGGCGAAGGCGGTCCGGACCAGGTCCCGGGCCACCAGGGAGGACTCCGGGCTCGGGAGCGCTTCTCCCCTTTCAAGCCGGCCCGCGTGGCGGGTCCGCACCGAGCTCTTCCGGTACCGGTCCTGGCAGAGGTTGACGAGCACACGCACGAGCCACGCCTCGGCGGCGGAGTCGGTGTCCGGAAGGAGCTTCGGGCGGGAGGCGGCGCGCAGGAAGGTCTCCTGCACCAGGTCGAGCGCCGCGTCCGGATCGCCCGTCATCCGGCAGCCCAGGCGGAAGAGGCGCTGGTGGGTGGCCTCGAAAAGGACCCCAAGCCGGTTCGAGAACCTCGGGGGGTCGTTCGTCTCGAACCGGTCGGCCACGACTGCACATTCTGCGCTCACACCCCATAGACGTGCGAGCGGGGGGACACGTTGGTGAGATCAGGAGGCCGCCGCGCCTCC
>DATHUD010000129.1:0-12849 GCA_035462575.1 Thermoanaerobaculia bacterium
GCGGAACTGGAAGCTCACGTCCTCGACTCCGTCGCCGTTGTTGTCGATGTGGATGCGGTAGCGGGCGTCCTCGTCCAGCGCGAAGTAGTTGGGGCCGCCCCAGGGGTCCTGGAAGGGGTAATAGTTGGCGATCAGCGTGACATACCCGGTCCGTCCGGCCTCGTAGCTGTTGAAGATGTAGAAATCGGTGCTGTCGACCTTCGGCATCTCGGTGATGGCGGGGGCTTCCCGGTGGCTGGACGCCTGGGCGGGAACCACCGCCAAGACTGCCAAGAGACTCAGGAAAATCACGGAAAGAACAATCCTCTTCACTGTCTCCTCCCTTCTTTCTCTGCGAAGTGTGTCCTGTGGGACCTCTCCTCTGGTCCCTGTTCTACCGTGACTACGCAACCATCCCCTCGAACGGATGAGCGTTCCCGGTAGAATGCGGGGCATGACAGCCAACCGCCCCCACGGCCGCCCCGCCGACGCCCTCCGGCCGGTCCGTATCGAGACCGGCGTCCTCAAGTTCGCGGAAGGGTCTGCGCTGATCGAGCTGGGGGACACCCGCGTGCTGGTCGCGGCCTCCGTCGACAACCGCGTCCCGCCGTTCAAGAAGGAGAGCGGCGAGGGATGGCTCACCGCCGAGTACTCGATGCTCCCCCGCGCCACCCACACCCGCTCGGTCCGCGAGGTCTCGCAGGGGAAGCCCTCGGGCCGCACCGCGGAGATCCAGCGCCTGATCGGCCGGAGCCTGCGGGCGGTGATCGACCTCTCCCGGATGCCCGAGCGCACGTTGACCCTCGACTGCGACGTCCTCCAGGCCGACGGCGGCACCCGCACCGCCGCGATCACCGGCGCCTACGTGGCCGCGGCCCTGGCGCTTTCCCGGCTGCTCCTGACCGGCGACATCCAGGCCTGGCCGCTCACCGACCAGCTCGCCGCCGTCTCGGTGGGCCTCGTGGGCGGCGTCCCCCTGCTGGATCTGGAGTACGTCGAGGACCAGGTCGCGGAGGTGGACATGAACGTCGTAGCCACGGCGAGCGGCCTTCTGGTCGAGATCCAGGGAACCGGCGAGCGGCGGGGCTTCCGCCGCGACGAGATGGATGCCATGGTCGACCTCGCCTTCCAGGGGATCGCACGCTTGAACGCCGTGCAGAACGAAGTTCTGAGCTCCACCCTGGAGGAGGTCGCGGCGGTGCTCGCCAAGGGGCGGCGGCGCCAAGCGCCGCCGAAGAACGAAAAAGACCTCTGGGGGCGGCCGTAGACGCTACCCGCCGCGGCAGGTTTGCTCTGTAGGGGCGGCCACATAGGGCCGCCCCTACAAGGAACCGATCGTTCTAGGTTGACGCCGTACTAGATCACGGCTTCCAGCCCCTTGCGATCCAGCAGGTTGAGCAGCTTGAGCGAAGGACCGCTCGGATGCTTTTCGCCGATCTCCCATTGCCGAACCGTCGACAGGCTAGTATTCAGAATCGAAGCCAGGACAGCCTGACTGATCTTGTACCGCGCCCGCAGAGCGCGGATCGACTCACTGGAATACTCTGGTACAGGGACGAGGCAGAGGGCGTCGTACTCCTTCATCCTGCGCTTGGAGACGAAGCCGGCCGAATGGAGATCACGCGCCGTCTCGTGAACAGCGTCCAGGATGCGGCTGGATTCCTTGGTCTTAGTGGTCATGACAAATCTCCTGTAAGGCTTCGCTGTCGGCCAGGTTGTCGAGCTCTGCCGAAGAGAGCTTCAGGAGGTCGGCAGCGAGCGCCTTCAAGGCTTCCAATTCTCTAGGACTGACGTTGGCCCGTTCGCTCTTCTCGAAGCCGAACACGAAAAACCAGAGGCTTCCCTTGTTGGTCGCCAGAAGGGTCCGTGCCCCGCCGCTCTTCCCACGGCCGGGTAGGGGCACACGTTTCTTGACGACGCCGCCTCCAAGCTCGGCGTCGATGAGGCCATTCTCCATCTCTGAGACGGCAAGGCAAAGCGCCTCCTGGGTCAGCTTGGACCTGCGCATCCAGCGGCTGAAGTGCCGGGTCTTGAAGACTCTCCTCACCCGGAAAGTATATCACTAAGTGACACAGTCTACCGCCCGGGGAACGCGCGTCTGCCTTGACAAAACCCTCGCCACTACCCCTTCCGGCGGGTGAAGGGATACCGGTCCCGGACGCTCCCGGAGACGAACCGACCCTTGGACGGCGCCCCCAGGAGCTCTTTCCAGACCTTCGGCGGCACGCCGTGGTAGTCGTAGACCGCGCCGCTCCGGAACTCCACCTCGAGCGTCGACGACCGCTCGTCGTAGCCCACGGAGGAGATGGCCGACGAGTCGACCCGCTGTCTCCGCATCGCATCCTCCCGGCGTGTTCCTTTCCTGGAGAACCCGAGGCCCGCCAGGACACGTCTTCGGCCGGGAAGTAATGCAACGCGGATACCGCGAGATTTCCTTTCCAACAAAAAAGGCGGGCCGGAGCCCGCCTTCATTCCGCCTGGAGAGGTCGTCGCCTAGAGGACGGTGCCCTTGAGCTCGACCTCGATCAGCGGGGTCTTCGGGCTGTCCGTGCGGATCCTGAGCTTGCCGTTGAAGGGGCCCTTGCCGAGCTCCGGCTTCAGGGTGATGCGCACCTCGTACTCGCGGCCGTCCTCGACCGGCGACACCTGGGTCTCGATGCCCGGAAGGGTCTCGTCGATCCCGGTGATCTTGATCGGCTCGGTCGCGAAGTTCCGGACGTTCAGCGCCTTGCGCAGAGGCTCTCTGAGATCGACCTTGCCGAAGTCGGCGACCGGCGGGGTCACGGCCATCACCGGCCGCACGAAGCCGGAGACGGGGATCTGCACCAGCTTCTGCTTGGGGTGGCTGGTGTGGATCGTCACGTAGTCGGCGAGCGCTCCGACCTTGGCGTCGTTCGAGAGGGTCATCTCGACCCGCCACTGCTTGCCGTTCACCTCCGCGACCCGCTCCTCGGGCTTGGCCTCGCGGTAGGCGACCTTGAGGAAGGGGTACGCCGACTCCACCTTGACCACGTCGAACGACGAGCCGTCGGGAGCCCAGAGGGTCTGGCCGATGCTCCCCTGGGACGCCTCGCCCTGGACGGTGATGTACCGGGCATAGCCGGGCTTGACGGCGATGTAGGGCTGCACCTTGGCGCGGACCGTCAGCTCGATCTGCGGGTTGTCGGGATCGCTGGTGAAGACGGTGAGGCCCTTGGAGATCGGACCGCTGAAGGTCGACGTATCGAGCACCGCGTGGACCCTTCCGGTCTGCCCCGGAGCGATCTTCTTGTCGAACTCGGCGACCGTGCAGCCGCAGGCCGGATGGACGTTGACGATCTCGAGATCCGCGTCGCCCTCGTTCCGGATCACGAAGTCGTGGGTGATCTTTTCCCCCTTCGCCACGTTCCCCGCATCCTTGATCGGCTCGACGACGACGGCCTTCGGCTTGCCCGCCGCAAACAGGGTGGCAGCGGCCACCAAAAGGGTGCACAGTGCCAAAATGACGGGTTTCATCTGACGTTTCATACGGCCTTGCTCCTTCACGAACGGTGGATCGAACTCCGGGAATGCTACACTCCCCGCCCGAAAACGAGAAAGCCTGCCCGTGACATCTTCAAAACTCGACATCTACTGCACGGCAATCGGGGGGACGGGGATGGCTCCGTTAGCCTGCCTTCTGCAAGAGCAGGGCCACCGCGTCCGGGGGACCGACGGTCCCCTCTACCCCCCCATGAGCACGCTCTTGGAGCGCGCCGGCATCCACCCTCATGTGGGGTTCGACGCCGCCCACCTCTCCCCGCGCCCGGACCTCGTGGTGGTGGGCAACGCCGTACACCGCAACAACCCGGAGGCCGTGGAAGCCGAGCGGCTGGGGCTGCCGATGCTCTCGATGCCCCAGGCCCTCGCCCGCTTCTTCCTCTCCGGGCACCGCCCTCTGGTCATCGCGGGCACGCACGGCAAGACCACCACGACCGCCATGGCGGCCTGGATCTACACCGCCTGCGGACGGGATCCCGGCTACCTGATCGGCGGCGCGCCCAAGGACCTCCCCGCGAGCTTCCGGGACGGCTCCGGAGAGCGCTTCATCGTGGAGGGGGACGAGTACAACGCGGCCTACTTCGACCGCGGCGCCAAGTTCCTCCACTACCAGCCCGAGACGCTCGTCCTGACCAGCGCCGAGTACGACCACGCGGACCTCTATCCGTCGCCCGAGGCGCTCTGGGAAGCCTACGAGAAGCTGATCCGGCTCCTCCCCGAAAGCGGCCTGCTCGTCGCCTGCGGCGACACTCCCAAGGTGCGCGAGCTCGCGGGGCACGCCCGGTGCCGGGTGGTCTTCTACGGCCTGGAAGAGGGCAACGAGGTCCGTCCGGAAGGCGGGATCGAGGCGCTGCCCGAGGCCAGCCGCTTCCGGCTGCGGGACGCGGAGGCCGGCCTCGTGGAGGTCACGCTGCCGCTCGCCGGCGCCCACAACGTCTCGAACGCGCTCGCGGTCTGGGCCGCGGCCCGCCGCGACGGGATCCCCGCGGACCGGGTGGCGGAGGCCTTCGGCCGCTTCCACGGCGTCAAGCGGCGCCTGGAAGAGCTGGGGACCGCCCGCGGGGTGACGGTGGTCGACGACTTCGCCCACCATCCCACGGCGGTCGAGAAGACCCTGATCGCCCTGCGCCAGCGCTACCCCGGGCGGCGGATCGTGGCTCTCTTCGAGCCGCGGAGCCTGACCGCCGGCCGGCAATTCTTCTTCGAGCCCTACCGCGAGGCCTTCGGCCACGCCGACCGGGTGCTCTTCGCCCCCATCTTCCACAGCGGCCGGCTCGCCCCGGAAGAGCGGCTGGACTTCGCCGCCCTGGCCGAGGAGGTCTCGGCCGCCGGCACCCCGGCCACCGTGTGCGCGGACACCGCTCAGGTCCTCGAGATGGCGCTCGCGGAGGCCCGGGAGGGGAGCGTCCTCGTCACCATGTCCTCCGGCTCCTTCGAGGGCATGCCCCACCGGCTGATCGAGGCGCTGCGCTCGGCCGCGTAGCAGCGTCGGCTCGAGATAACGGATTTCCGCAGCGTACAACGCGCCGTTGTAAGGCGACGACGGAATTCCGCTGCGTACGATGGAATTCCGCAGCCGACAACGGGCCGTCGTACGCTGCGCATTTCCATCGTCACCCGACAACGGGCCGTCGTACGCTGCGCATTTTCATCGTCGCCCGACAACGGGCCGTCGTACGCTGCGCATTTCCATCGTCGCCTGACAACGGGCCGTCGTACGCTGCGCATTTCCGTCGTCACCCGACAACACTGCGACTCGGGGGATTTACCGGGATTGCTCAGAGCGGGAGGCGCAGGCGGCCTTCGATCAGACTCTTCGCGGAAAAGCCGGGGAGAAGGAGGGCGTCCCGAACCACTCCGAGAGCCGCCTCCTCGGGGACGAGGCCGATCACCTCGGTTTCGAGCACGCGGGTCCCCACGGCCTCGGCCTCGCGGCGGACGCGGTCGAGAGCGGTGAGGACCGGCGTGCGCCGGTAATCCACCAGGTTCATGCTGACCTGGGCCCGGCCCCGGCTCGCGAGGTAGACCCCCAGGGCGCGCACGGCCGGGAGGCCCCCTCCCGACTCCCGCACCTTGCGGGCGATCGCCCGGGCGACCGCCACGTCCGGAGTCTCCAAGACCGCGTTGAAGGCGATCAGGAAGAAGCGGGCGCCGATCACCGTCACCCCGGCCGTGGGGTGGACTCGGGGCCCGCCGTAGTCCGGCGCCCAGGCCGGGTCGGCGATCTTCGCGGGGAACCCCTCGAAGCCGCCGCGGCGGATATCGGCCAGGGCGCGCCTCTCGGGCCGGCGGGCCGCCCGCTCGTAGAGATAGACCGGGAGGCCGAACCGGCGGGCGACCTCGGGGGCGAGCCGCTCGGCCGCGGCGACCGCCACCTCCATGGGCGTGTCGCCCAGGGGGACGAAGGGGACGACGTCGACCGCCCCGACCCGGGGGTGGACCCCCTCGTGCCGGGTGAGGTCGATCTCCGGGAGCGCCGCCTCGTAGAGGGCGAGGAGCGACGCGTGGAGCCCGTCCGGCGTGCCCGCGAGCGTCAGCACCGTGCGGTTGTGGTCGGGGTCTGAAGAGACGTCCAGGAGGCGCACCCCCGGGGCGGAGGCGGCCGCGGAGGCGAGCCGCGCCACCACCTCCGGGCGGCGCCCTTCGCTCACGTTGGGGACACATTCGAGCGGCAGCACGCCGCGAGACTATAGCGCGAGGGCAGGGCTCTCTGTTAGGATACGCGCGGTTTCAAACCGATGCATAATCCGCCGCTGCGATGACCTACTCAGGGAACCCCTCTCTTTCGCCCGAAGTACGGCAGCGTATTCTCGGGACGTTCGAACAGACGCTGCAACTCGCGGGCGAGGGCAGCCGCCAGGAAGCGCTCCTGGGGTGCGATTTCGTCCTGCGCATGGACCCCCAGTTCGAGCCCGCCCGGGTGTTGCAGGAGCGCCTCAAATCGAGCGCCGGCCCGGTGCGCGTGGACGACCTCCTGGGAGCGGGGGGCGGGAGCGCCGCCCCTCCGGAGCTGGACGATCCGTTCGGCAGCCTGGACGGGTTGAGCCTCGACCTTCCGGATCTGCCCATCCTGGGCGGCGCGGAGGACGGAGGCGGCCTGCGGGCCGAATTCCAGACTCTCCTCGACCAGCGCCAGTTCCAGGAGCTCCTGACGGCGGCGGAGCGGGAGCGTCCCGCGGTGACCGCCGACCCCGAGCTCCAGAGGATCGTGGCGGCCGGCCAGGAGCGGATGGAGGCCGAGCCCTACCTCATGAAGTTCCTGACCTCGGCGCGACAGGCCCTGCAGACGGGCAACGCCGCGGAGGTCGCCCGGCTGCTCGACAAGGCGAAGTCCCTCGATCCCTCGCATCCCGAGATCGCCGAGCTGGAGCGGATCGGCCGGGCCCCGGCCGCGCCGCCGCCCCCGGAGCCGGTCCAGATCCCGTCCCCGTTCCCGGCCGCCGCCATGCCTTCGGCCACCCTCGCCTTCGGGGGGAGCGGGGACTCGGAGAGCGAGCGCCGGATCCGGGAGCTCCTGAACGAGGGGCAGGCCGCCCTCGACAAGGGAGACCCGCAGGGCGCGATCGACGCCTGGTCGCGGATCTTCCTGATCGACATCGACCACCAGGAGGCGGCCCGCCGCATCGAGGGCGCCCGCCGTGTCAAGGCCGAGAACGAGCGCCAGGTGGAAGAGGTCTTCCACGACGGCCTGGCGCGCCTGGAGACGGGCGACGCCGCCTCGGCGCGGCGGTCGTTCCAGCGGGTGCTCGAGCTGCAGCCCGGCCACTTCGCGGCCCGGGAGTACCTGCAGCAGATCGACTCCGGCAACGTCCCCACCCCGCGGCCCGGCAGTCTGCGCGATCTCCCGGCGATCCCGCCCGACCTGCCGCTGCCGGGCGATCCGGACGCCTCCGGAAAGCTCCGGGAAGAGATCCTGGTGCCCCCCGAGCCGCCCGGGGGAACGGGGAGAACCGCCGAGCGCCGCACCGCCGCGAAGGCCCCCGCGGCCCGGGCCGGCGGGGAGGGCCGTGCGCGGCGCACTTTCCTGATCGTGGGGGGGGCCGTGCTGGTGCTCGCCCTGGTGGCGGGCTGGTTCTTCCTGCAGAACCGCGACAGCGTGTTCCCCAACTCCCAGACCGACGACGAGTCCTCGGTCGCTCCCCTGCCGGGCTCCGATCCCATCGCCCGGGCGGAGAGGCTCCACAAGTCCGGCAAGACGGACCTGGCCGTCTCCCAGCTCCGGCGCCTTCCGGAGACCGACCCCAACTACGCGCAGGCCCAGAAGCTGATCGCGGAGTGGGAGGGAACGACGGTCACGGCCGTCTCGGGTTCCGCCGCTCCGGCCGGGGCTCCGGCGGCAGTTCCGGTGCCTCCCGCGGTGCCCGAGAGCCCCGAGTCCGCCCAGCGGCGCCAGGCGCTCCTGGCCTCGGCCCGGGCCGCCTACGGGGAGCGCAGCTACCTCAAGGCCATGACCCGCCTCGAGCAGGCCGCGGCCCTCGGCCGGCTGGACGGTGACGACGCCCGGCTCCTCGAAGACGCCAAGCGCAAGCTCGTGCCCATCGCGCAGGAGATCGACCTCTTCCGGCAGCACGAATGGGAGTTCATCCTGCCCAAGCTCTGGCAGATGCGGGAAGAAAACCCGGACGACCGCGACGTCGACCAACTGATCGTCGACTGCTATTACAATCTGGGTGTGCGCGATCTGCAGCGGGCTGACGCCATGAAGGCGGCCGAGAAGTTCCAGGAGGCGTTGAACCTGCGTCCGGAAGACCCTCTCCTGCGCCGGCACCTCCTGTTCGCCCAGACGTACGAGCAGCGCCAGAAGGATCTGCTCTACCGGATCTACGTGAAATACCTGCCTTACCGCTGATGCGACGACCGGACGAAGACGGCGACGAGCAACTGCTGTTCGACCTCCCCTTGAGCGGTCCGGAGCCCAAGCGCTCCGGGCCTATCGAGCGCAAGCGCGCGCCGAAGGAGACCCGCCTCCAGCCGGCGCCCCTGGCAACCGAGCCACCCCAGAGGCCCGCCCCCGCTCCCGTGCCCCCCGCCGTCGAGGACGAGGGCGGGGAGGAGGCCGGGGACGTTCAAGGCTCCGCGGCGGTGGGGCGGCGCTTCGCGGCCGGGGCCGCCGACCTCCTCGTGCATGCGGCGACCGCGGTGATCGTTCTGGGGGGGACCTACCTGATGGGGATCCGGCCGGCCCTCTCCGACTGGCCCGCCGTGCTCGCCTTTCTCCTCTCCTTCTCGTTCCTCTACACCGTGGTCCCCCTGGCCTTCTGGGGGCACACGCTGGGCATGGTCTGGGCGGACCTGACCTCGCGCAACCAGGACGGAGAGCCGCTGACCTTCGACCAGACGGCCCGGCGCTGGCTGGGTGGCGTGGTGACGACCGCGACCCTGGGCCTCCCTCTCCTCTTCTCTCAGGGGGGGCGCTCGCTCTCAGACCTCCTGAGCGGCTCGGCGACCTACCCGGGCGACGCGGTCTAACCCCTCTCCCGCCACACCCCGACGCCCACCCACGCGCTGCCGGCCGCAACGGTCAACGCGAAAACAGCCAGAGGATACCCCCCGGGCCAGAGGGCCGCGAGACCTCCCACTTGGAAGAGGACGCCGCAGGTGCGGAACGGATCGAAGGCGAGACCCCCGAGGACGTAGAACGAGTGTCCGAGGAGGAGGAGCCAGAGGCCGGGGAGCGCCCAGGCCGCGTCCTCCCAGACGAGAAGGGCCGAGAGAAGGAGCGCGACGAGGGAAAGATTGCCCTGGACCCGCAGCACCCAGGCGGCGAGCGGCGTGCTGCCTCCGAACCCGTGCCCCGAGCGGCGGATCGCCGCGATCTCGACCGCGCCGCCCAGGAGGATCGCCGCCGACCAGGCGAAGAGAACCCCCGCGGGACCGAACCTCCGGAGCACGGCGGGGGTGGCCAGGGCCACGCCCGGCAGAAGCAGAGCCCAGGCGAACCAGGACCAGGGGGAGCGCAGGAAGGGCCGGCTCGCGGCCCGGAAACGGTCCCGGACCGGCTCGAAGTCGTCGGCGCCGGTCCGGGAGGTGAAGAGAGAGTCGTATTCGGACGGCATGGGCGGGCCGCCCGGGGCTCAGCCCGCGAGCCGGAGCTGGGTCTCGGCCCGCCGGAGCGCCCGCTGGCGGGCGGCGAACTCGGCGTCGGTCACGGACGGCATGGACCGCGCCTCGTCCAGGGCCCGCCGGGCGGCGTCGCGGTCGATCTCCTCGACGGCCCGGGCCTGTTCGGTCAGGATGGTCAGCCGGTTGTCGACCATCTGGGCGAAGCCGCCGTCCACGAACAGACGGCGGTTCCCCTCGGGAGCCTCGACCCGGAGCTCGCCGATCCCCATCTTGTAGAGAAGCGGCGCGCGATGGGCCAGGATGCCGACCTCGCCGTCGTGGGCCGGGAAGGCCACGAAGATCGCGTCGGTCTCGAGTACCGCCCGCTCGGGGGTGATCACGCTGCAGTGGAAGGTGTCGGTCGTCGCCATGGCGCTCGCCTTGGGGTCAGCCTTCCGCCAGCTTCTTGGCCTTGGCTTCCGCCTCCTCGATCGCCCCGACGTACATGAACGCCTGGTCCGGGAGGTGGTCCCACTTGCCGTCGCACAGCTCGTCGAAGGAGCGGATCGTGTCCTCGCGCGAGGTGTAGTTGCCGGGGAAGCCCGTGAACTGCTCGGCGACATAGAACGGCTGCGAGAGGAAGCGCTCGATCTTCCTCGCCCGGCGCACGACGATCTTGTCCTCCTCGGACAGCTCGTCGACGCCCAGGATCGCGATGATGTCCTGGAGGTCCTTGTACCGCTGGAGGATCTGCTGGACCCGCCGGGCCACCCGGTAGTGGCGCTCGCCGATGTACTCGGGCGCGATGATGCGGCTGGAGGAGGCGAGCGGGTCCACCGCGGGGTAGATGCCCTTCTCGGAGATGCTCCGCTCCAGGTTCACCGTGCTGTCGAGGTGGGTGAAGGCGGTCGCGGGCGCCGGGTCGGTGTAGTCGTCGGCCGGCACGTAGATCGCCTGGATCGAGGTCACGGCCCCCCGGGAGGTCGAGGTGATGCGCTCCTGGAGCTCGCCCATCTCGGTGCCGAGCGTCGGCTGGTAGCCCACGGCCGACGGCATGCGGCCGAGGAGCGCCGACACCTCGGAGCCCGCCTGCGAGAAGCGGAAGATGTTGTCGATGAAGAGCAGCGTGTCGACGCCGGTCTGATCGCGGAAGTACTCGGCCATGGTGAGGGCCGAGAGGGCCACGCGCAGGCGCGCGCCGGGAGGCTCGTTCATCTGGCCGAACACCATGACCGTCTGGTCGATGACGCTCTTGCCCGTGTTGCCGATCTTCGCCTCCTGCATCTCGAGCCAGAGGTCGTTGCCCTCGCGGGTGCGCTCGCCCACGCCGGCAAAGCAGGAGTAGCCGCTGTGGAAGCGGGCGAGGCGGGCGATCAGCTCCTGGATGATGACCGTCTTGCCCACGCCGGCGCCGCCGAAGAGGCCGGCCTTGCCGCCGCGGACGAGGGGACAGAGGAGGTCGATGACCTTGATGCCGGTCTCGAAGAGCTCGGTCTTCGAGGAGAGCTCGTCGAGCTCGGGCGGCTCGTGATGGATCGGCCGGCGCTCCCGGGTGACGACCGGGCCGCGGTCGTCGATCGGCTCGCCCACCATGTTGAACACGCGGCCGAGCGTCTCCGTCCCCACCGGCACCGTGACCGGGGCGCCGGTGTCCAGAATGTCCGCACCCCTCTGGAGGCCGTCGGTCGAGCCCAGGGACACGGCGCGCACGCGGCCGCCGCCCAGGTGCTGCGCCACCTCGCACCACAGGGTCTCCGTGCTCGCCTGGCCGAGCACGATCCTCGGCACCTCGACCCGCAGGGCGTTGTAGATGGCGGGCAACCGCTCCTCAGGGAACTGGGCGTCCAGGGTGGAGCCGATGACCTGGGTCACTTTGCCATAGCTGCCGTTTTCGAGAATGCTCATGGTGCCTTCCAATCTTTCAAAGGGCTTCAGGACAGAGCGTTGGCGCCGCCGACGATGTCCAGGAGCTCCATGGTGATCTGCGTCTGGCGAGCGCGGTTGTACTCGCGGGTCAGGGCCTTGATCATGTCGCCCGCCGCGTCGGTCGCCGCCTTCATGGCCACCATGCGGGCGACCTGCTCGGAGACGACCGCATCGTTGAAGGCCTGGAAGAGGCGCACCCGGACGGTTGCGGGCAGCAGCTCGTCCAGGAGCTGGCGCGGGTCGGGCGAGAACTCGTACTCGACGGACGGCGGACCGGCCTCGGCCCCGTCCTGCGCCTCGGGCTTCAAGGGCAGGAGCTGGACCACGGCCGGGCGCTGCTGGCCCGCCGAGAGGAACCTCATGTAGGCCACGTGGACCGAGGCGATCTCCCCGCGGATGAAACGGTCCATCAAGGCGTTGGCGATCGGCTCGACCTGCTCGAAACGCGGCCGGTCGCCGATCCCTGAGGTCTGCTCGGCGACGGCGCGGCGCAGGAAGCGGAAGTAGCCGATCCCCTTCTTGCCCACCATGTGGACGTCGGTGTCCACACCCCGCGCCGACAGCTCGTCCAGGTGGCCCAGGGCCGTGCGCAGGACGTTCGCGTTGTAGCCGCCGGCGAGCCCCCGGTCGCTCGTGATCACCACGAGCGCCGAGCGCGGCACGTCGTCGTGGGTCGCGAGCAGCGGATGCTCGACGTTGCCGGCCGCGCGCGAGAGGTCGGCCACGAGCTCGGCCAGCTTCTCGGTGTACGGCCGGGTCGCCACGGCCCGGTTGAACGCCGCCTGGAAGCGGGCGGTCGCGATGAGCTGCATGGTGCGCGTGATCTTGCGGATGTTGCGCACCGCCTTCCTTCGTTTGACGAGGACTCGCCGGTTCGCCATCGCGCCTCCGTTACCCTCCGGCCGCGGCAACGGCCGTGCTGGCGTGGGTCTTGAAATCCCGGATCACCTGGCCGATCTTCTCGGCCAGCGCATCCGGGATGTCCCGGGTGCGGTCGAGCTCGTCCAGGATCTCCGGGTACTCGTCCCGGAAATGCTTGAGCATTGCCGCCTCGAAGGCCAGCACCTCGCGCACCGGCACGTCGTCCAGGAAGCCGCGGGTCCCGGCGAAGATCGAGATCACCTGCTCGTTGACGTTGTACGGCTGATACTGGGGCTGCTTCAGGAGCTCGACCATCCGCTGGCCGCGGTCGAGCTGCCGCTGGGTGGCCGGGTCCAGCTCGGTGCCGAGCTGGGCGAACGCCTCCAGCTCGCGGAACTGGGCCAGGGTGAGCTTCAGCCCGCCGGCCACCCGCTTGTCCTTCATCGCGGGGATCTGGGCGTTCCCGCCCACCCGACTGACCGAGATGCCCACGTCCACGGCCGGCAGAACGCCCGCGTTCTT
>DATHUD010000130.1:0-6502 GCA_035462575.1 Thermoanaerobaculia bacterium
CCTCTCTCGCGGAGCGTTCATCCTCTCTCGCGGAGCGTTCATCCTCACTCGCGGAGCGTTCATCCTCTCTCGCGGAACGCTCATCCTCTCTCGCGGAACGTTCCGCGGGAGCGGAAGGCCGCTACCGCCGGCTCCGGGTTCCAGGAGCTTGGTGCGGCGGGAGGGAGGGGCGGCTCTTCCGGCGAGGACGGGGTTTCCGGTCTGCGCGACTCGGAGCACGTCACTCGCCTCCAACCAGGTTCCACCGAGAACCTGGCACCCTCATCGCCAGCTCCCCCCACCAGCGGCGGGCGCCAGGGTGGCTGCCCGCCGCGCTCTTCTGCCTGTCAGAAGCTGAAGCGGGTGATCTGCCGGAGCAAGCCGAGCTGCCGCAGGACGGGTTTGCGATAGATCTTTTTCATCACGGTTGTTCCTCCTTTCGAGACAGCGACTAGTCGTCTCCCTCCCAGATCAGGATGTGGGCCCAACCTCCGGGTTTGCCGAAGCTTGTGAGCTCGATGGTGTTGGCGCCATCGAGCAGGGCGGAGGAGATGTCGATCGAACGGCTCTCGCCATCATGAAGCCCGGTGACCTTGAAGCGGATGCCGTTGACGATCACGTCCAGGTTCTTCAGCCCCGGCGTGCCGTTGGAGATCGTCACCGTGTCCTCCTGGGGCGGCACATCGGTCACCGTCTGCGTTGCCGGCTGGCCCTGGCGCCGGGATTCCAGGGTCAGGATCGGATCGCAAAGCGCAACGTTGCCAGCGACGTCGACGGCCCGGATCTCGACCCGTGACGTCTGGCTTTGATTGATCTTTGTCGCCGTCATCACGATGGGATCGTTGGTGCCGACCGCAAACGGGGGAATGGAGACGGTCGCATTCTGCTGGAGCGTGACAGTCAGCTCGGCGAGACCTGAGCCGGTGTCCTGGAAGGTCACGTCGATCTGCGTCGGAGGACCGGGCCGATGGGCTGTCAAGGGGCAGGTGGGGGGCTCGTTATCCACCGGAGGGGCGCTCCCCGGCGCGAGATCGACCAGCAGGAGGGCGAGCCCGAGGCAGTCGCTGAACGGTTCCTGGCCGTCGATCGCCAGCGTCTTCATCCCGTTCGAGGTGAAGACGCCGCTGATGTCGAAAGTGTGGACGTCCCAGAGCTCGCCATTCGGCGCACGGCTGGTGCCGGCCGAGGGTACGGAATTTCCATCCCACCGGAGCGCGGTGTCGGCGACGACCACGGGGGCGTCTCCGGTAAAGGTCAGTGAGCTGTCCTCAAAGGTCTGACCGTCCGCGACGTGCAATTGGACGTTGACGGAGCCTCCGCTGAAATTGATCGGCTCCAATGTGGCGTGCCAGCCGGAATCCTCACCAGGGAAACCTTCAGGAATGTTCGAATCGTTTCCCTCGAAGAACACGAGGTCCCGGTTATTGGCGGAGTTTCCGTCATCGAAGATCACGACGAGAGACGCGCCATTGGCGCTGTGCCCGGGAGCGGACAACCCCTGGATGAGGTAGTTCCCGTTGCCCGTGACGTAGGCCGTGACGTCAGCCCGGAACGTGCGGCTCGATCCGGACCCCCAGCAGTTCGTGGTGGCGTCTCCCAGGGAGGTGCCGGTCACTGGATTTCCGGCGATCGTGACATTGGCGTTGTCGTAGACCGCGCCGGATCCTCCGTTGTCGATCCCATGCCAGTACAGAAAGGCTTTCAGGACGGTGCCGGAGACGCCGGTGAGCTGGATCGTCCCGCTGCCGCCCCCGACTCCGCTCACCCCGGCAGACGTCCAGTCGATGTTCGACTCGGTTCGCGTGTGGCTCACGGGGACAGCTTGGGCAGGGTCTCCCAGAGCCAACATCGAAATAAAAGCGACGACTATTGTAGTGGTTGTAATCTGCCTCTTCATCAGGGTACTCCTTTCTTTCTTGAGAGATGGAGATCGATGCAGGCGACAATCCCGTAGGGGTGGGTCTCTTGAGCCCCTGATCCGGAGCCAGCTTCTTGCGATTGTCATGAAGCATGATAAAGCCGGGGGCCGGGGATGTAAATGTTATATTTAGTCTGCGACATTTCTATTTGCCCTGCATTGGTTATGTGCACGCGCCTTGCGCGGCGAGGGAGGGCGCGGACGGTCTGCGCAGGTTCGCGATAGAGATCGTTTGGCAATCCGTTCCAGCAGGGGAGGGGAGCGAGCGTGATGATCTCGACGGTGGCATAGACGAGGTGATCGAAATCTTCTTTCCTGCGCCGGTTCCGCAAAGAGGCCGGGGAAAAAACACCCGCCCGCCACTGATCCATTTTTCTATAAAGACAAGGGCGAGTTGCATCTCGCGCCGAGGCCCTCCATACTGAAAATGTTGCAGCCTGGGGGCTGAAGTATGGCCTCGAGCAAAAACAGGGTTGTGGTCTCTGGCGCCTGGCCTCGACGCCGCGTTGCCCGCGGTCGACCTGTAGGGCTCGAAGCTGCCCTCGGGTCGAAGCGCTCCCTCCTCCTGTCCGTCGCCGTCCTGTCCGGGGGCGCCTGTTTGCCGTTCGCGCTCGTCCCCGGAGTGCACTGGGACGACGCCTACATCACCTTCCGGTTCGCCGCCAACCTGGCGTCCGGCGATGGGTTCGTCTTCAACCCGGGCGAGCCCAGCAACGGCTTCACCAGCGCGCTGTGGACTCTCGCGCTGGCCGCCGTGGCCCTGGTCGCCGGGCCGCAGAGCCTTCCCGCCGCGGCCCAGGCTCTCGGGGTGGTCTGCCACGCCGCCGCGGCCGGCGTGACCGCCGCTCTCGTCTTGGACCGCCTCGGGCGGCCGTGGATCGCCGCCCTGGCGGGGCTCGCGATCGGGGTCAATCCCCTTCTCGTCCTCCTCGCCGTAAGCGGAATGGAGACGCCTCTCGCCCTCCTCCTCATCGCTCTCGCGCTGTGGCTCTACGCACGCCACGGCCTCGAGCGGCCCTTCCGGCTCGGAGCGGTCCTCGGCCTTGCGTTTCTCGCCCGGCCCGAGTCCGCTCTCCTGGCCGTCGTGATCTTTGCCGTGGAGTCGGGACGCGCGGCCGGGGCCTGGAGCCGGCGGCGGCGCGCGGGCCTCCGCAACCTCGTCCTTTACGGTTTTGCCATCCTCGTTGTCGCCGGCCCCTGGATCGCCGGGAGCTGGTGGCGCTCCGGGGATTTCCTTCCTCCGACCCTGGAAGGCAAGCTCATCGGCCGGCTCCCGGAGCGGCACGGGATCACCTACCCGGAGCTGGCCGCGCTCTCCGCGAGCGATCGCGCGCGGCTGGCGGCCGCCAACCTCCGAGGTCTCTTCGCGCCTTCCGAAGGGGGAGCTCTGGCCCTCCCGGCCGTGCTCGGGATCGCTGCCGTGGCTCTCTCGAGCCTCCATCCAGCCGTGCGGGCCCGCCTGCGCCCGCACGGACCGTTGCTCCTCGTCGCCGGATCCTTCACTGCCCTCTTCCTGGGCACCCTCGCGTTCCTCTTCCCGCTGCCGATGCCGCGCTACGCCGTCCCCCTCCTTCCCGCGGCGACGGCGGCGGCCTTCGTCGGGGTCGGGAGCCTCCTCCCGAGGGCGGAGAAGGCGGGGGTCTTCGCGTTGCTCCTGGCCTCTGGCGCGGCTGCGGGAGCGCTCCTCCTCGCCCATCGGGCGTTCGTCCCCCACGCCGCCGCCGAGCGGGTCCGCGGTGAGATCGGCCGGTGGCTCGCGGCGAGCGTCCCCAAGGATTCGGTCGTCGCCCTCGAGCCGATCGGACAGATCGGCTTTACGAGCGGTCTCCGGATCGTCGACCTGGGCGGGCTCGTCAGCCCGGAGGTGTGGCCCTACATCGCCCGCGGGTTCCACTCGGACCTCTCCGGCCTGCACGGCTTCCTGGAGCGCCGGGGCGTGACCCACATGGTCGACTACGCCAGCCCGAGCCCGTTCTCCCTCGCCCCCCTGACTGGAGGCCCCGGGTTCTTGCTCCTCCGTACCTTCGATGGCGGCCAGGACCGCTACCTGGTCTTCGAACGCCTGCCGGTCGCCCGTAGAGCCGGAAAGCGGTCGAGCTCCCTGGAGCAGGGTTCCCGACGTTGAAGAGCGAATAGGCTATCCTTGGCTGGGATCTTTGGCCCTGGGGAAAGGTGGCCTGCCGATGAGCCGGCGCTCGCGACGCCGCTCGACCAAGCCAGGAGATGCGCCATGCGCCTGACTGCGTTCATCGTGTCCATCGCCGCCGTGATGGCCGCCCAGAGCCCGGTCCTCGCCGCCGATTCTGCTTCCGCTCGCGTCAACCCCATCCTGTTTTCGAAGCTGCAGTACCGGCCCCTGCACTTCCAGCGCGGCGGCCGCTCGACCGCTGTCGCCGGCGTGCCCTCCGATCCCTTCACGTTCTACTTCGGAGGCATCGGCGGCGGTGTCTGGAAGACGACGGACGCCGGAACGACGTGGGCCAACGTCTCGGACGGCTTTTTCGAAGCCGGCTCCGTCGGGGCGATCGCCGTTTCAGAGTCGGCGCCCGACGTCGTGTATGTTGGGACCGGCACCGCCTGCCTCCGCACCAACGTGTCGCCGGGGGTCGGCATGTACCGGTCGAGCGATGCCGGCCGGACGTGGGTGCACGCGGGGTTGCGCGACGCCGGCCAGATCGGCCGGGTCCGCATCCACCCGGCGAATCCCGACCTGGTGTACGCCGCGGTGGTCGGCAACGTGTTCGCTCCCACGCCCACCCGGGGCGTCTTCCGGTCGCAAGACGGGGGGAAGACGTGGCAGAAGGTGCTGTTCGTCAACAACGAGACCGGCGCCTCGGATCTGGTGATGGACTCCGCCGATCCGCGGGTGCTCTACGCCGGCACCTGGACGGTCGACCGCAAGCCGTGGACGCTCGACAGCGGCAGCCGGGAAGGCGGGATCTACAAGTCGACCGACGGCGGTGACTCGTGGACGCGGCTGGAAGGCGGGCTGCCGTCGGGCATCGTCGGCCGCACCGCGGTCGCCGTATCCCGCGGGCGGCCGGGCCGCGTGTGGGCGCTCATCCAGGCCGAGGCGGACGAAGGCGGCCTGTTTCGATCCGAGGACGGCGGCCGGACCTGGCAACGCGTCAACGGCGACCCCGAGCTCACGGCGCGGGCGTTCTACTTCGGCCACCTCGTCGCCGACCCGGTCGATCCGGACACCGTGTACGTGCTGAATATCTTTCTATACAAGTCCGTGGACGGCGGCCGAACCTTCACCATTCTGGAACACTCGCACGAGGATCACCACGACCTCTGGGTGAACCCGGGGAATCCGCGCATCCTCATCAACGCCAACGACGGCGGCGCGACCGTGTCGCTGAACGGCGGGTCGAGCTGGTCCACGCAGTTGAACCAGCCGACCGCCGAGCTCTACCGCGTCGCGACCGACAACGGGTTTCCCTACCGCGTCTACAGCGCCCAACAGGACAGCGGCACGATCTCCGTGCCGACGGCGAGCCGGAACGTGCCGCTGGGACTGATGGACGCCTATCAGGTGGGCGGGGGAGAGGCGAGCCACATCGCCGTCGACCCGCGCGACGCCAACATCGTGTACGCCACCATCAGCGGTCAGGTCTCGCGCACCGACGTGGCGCGCAAGGTGTCCGACCTCCTGTACGTCTATCCCGAGCCCAGGTACGCCACCCGCGCGGCGGACTTGAAGTACCGCTCGCCGTGGAACGCGCCGCTCCGTCTGTCCCCCCACGATCCCGACGTCCTCTACACCACGTCGCAGTACGTGCACCGCTCGCGCGACGCCGGCTGGACGTGGGACGTCATCAGCGCGGACCTGACGCGCAACGACCGGAGCAAACAGGAGGCGCCCGGCCTTCGCCGGCTGCCGTACGACGGCACCGGCGCCGAGACCTACGACACGATCTTCGCGTTCGAGGAATCGCCGGTGCGCCGCGGCGTCCTCTGGGCCGGCAGCGACGACGGCCTGGTGCACGTCTCGGTGGACGACGGCCGGACGTGGACGAACGTCACGCCGGCGGAGATGCCCGAATGGGGCACCGTGAACACGATCGATCCGTCGGTGCACGATCCCGGCCGCGCGGTGATCTCCGTGTTCCGGTTCATGAGCCACGGCGATTTCCAGCCGTATGTCTTTCGCACCGACGACTACGGCCGCACGTGGCAGCGTCTCACCACGGGCGAAAACGGCATCCCTTCAGGCCACTATGTGCGCGCGGTCCGCGAGGATCGCAATCGCCGAGGATTGCTCTACGCGGGCACTGAATTCGGCATGTACGTTTCGTTCGACGACGGCGCCCACTGGCAGTCCCTGCAATTGAATCTACCGGTCACGCCCATCAGCGATCTCCAGGTGTATCGCCGGGATCTCATCGTGTCGACGTTCGGCCGCGGGCTCTGGGTGCTCGACGATTTGAGCGTGCTCGAGCAGCTGGATCCTCACACCGTCACCGATCGCCACCGCCTGTTTGCGCCGCGCGATGGAGTGAGGCCGGCCGCGAACGGATCGTATCCGCCGGTGGACGGCGGAGCGACGATCTCGTACTACCTTGCCGAAGACGTGCACCCCGTCACCCTCGAGATCCGCGA
>DATHUD010000131.1:0-6596 GCA_035462575.1 Thermoanaerobaculia bacterium
CTGCCTCGACCAGATCCGCTCCCAGTGCAAGTGGCAGTGGACGGAGCTCGAAGCGGTCGACCCGGGGGACGGCCCCACGATCCAGCCACCGACCCTCGCCTCCAGGGGGGAAGACAAGGACCTCCTCCTGCGCGTGCTCGACCGGGTGCCGCAGGAGTGCCGCGAGAGGTGGCGGATGATCGTCGCGGGCCTCTCCTACCGGGAGATGAGCCTGCGGATGAGCGTGGCCGAAGGCACGCTCCGGGTGCGCGTCCTGCGCTGCCGGGAGAAGGCGGTCGCCCTGCGCCAGGAGCTTCTGACTGGGACAGGGGGCGGACGTAACAAAACGGTGAAAAGTTCGCCTGATAGAAGCTGAGAGGCGAATGCGAATGACTTGTGATGACGCTATCGAACTGCTCCCCTGGCTGCTGAACGGCACTCTGGAGGAGGAAAGGCGCCGGGAGGTCCGGCGACATCTGGAAACCTGCGAGCGCTGTCGGGAGGCGCTGGCGGACACTCGGGAGGCCTGGACGATTTTCGGCCAGCACCTCCCCTCGGAAACGCTGGTGGCGCTCGCCTACGGAGAGACTCCCGCCGGCATCGACCCCGCGCTGGCCGGGCGGCACCTCGCCTCCTGCCCGGAGTGCGCCGCGGAGCTGGAGCTCGCCCAGACGAGCCGCCGACTGGAGGACGACAAGATCGCGCTCTTTCCGGGCCGGCCGGCCCGGAAGGACCGCGGCGAGTCGCGCTCCTGGCGGACCGCCGCCCTGGCGGCGAGCCTCGCGGGGATCGTCGCCGCGAGCGGCTGGGTCCACAGCACCCGGGAGCTGCGGTCCGTCTCCGAGCGGGCCGCGGAGAGGCCGCCGGCCCCGGCGGTCGAGCCCGCCCGGCCCGTGCCGGCCCCCTCCGGAGCCTCCTCGGAACGGCAGCTCGAAGAGATGGCCTCCCAGATCGAGGCGATCACGAAGTCGCAGAAGGAGAGCGAGGAGAAGCTCCAGCAGGCCGAGACCCGGCTCGCGGAGCTCCAGAATCGCCGGAAGGGGCCCGAGCTCAATCCGTGGACGGGCTTCGTGCAGCCGGGCGTCGAGCGCTCGGCGTCCGACGAGGAGACGGTGATGCCGTCCGACCGGGCCGCCCTGCTCACCCTGACCCCTGACGGCCCGGACACCCCCCGCGAGATCGAGATCCGGGACGCCGCCGGTGCCCTCGTCTTCCAGGGGAAGGGGCTTCCCAAGAACTCGGACCTGCAGCAGTACGCGATCAGCTTCCAGCCCGGTGACCTGAAGCCGGGCCGCTACACGATCCAGCTCTACAGCACCGAAGGCGGGAAACGGACGCCCCGCGAAGCCTACAAGCTCCGGGTCCGGTAGACGGCCGCCCCGCCGGAGAGAACCGGCGAAGCGGCGGGATGTAACGGGATCGAACGGAGAAGTTACCCGCCGGCCTTGACGGCCTTTTCCCCGGCGGGCCGGCGGGTCAGATAATCGAGGACATTGGTGCCCAGGCTGAGGCTCGCGAAGATCGCCGCCGTGCGGGAGAAGCCCAGGAACCCGGCGATGGCGGCGGCGAGCGCGAAAAGGAGGCTCGCGAGCCGGGCGGGTGGAGGAGGCGGCAACGGGATCACAGGCGTTTTCCCCTCGCCGCTCCGAACTTTTTCGTCGTCTCTTTCGAGCCTGTCCATTCCCTCTTCTCCACGCTTATCGAGGCGGAGGCGGATCGAGAGGAATGGGCTTTACCGCTCCCTCGCGGCTGCTGCTGTCGGTCGAGGTCGTCGTGGGTTGGTCAGCCATCTCGTCCCTCCTTTTCAGGTTGACGGCTTGGGAAGAGCTCCCCTGCCGAGGTCGTGCATTCAAAAAGGCGTGGCGAAACGCCGGACGTTACAGAATCGACGACTTTATCTCGGATCTCCGATCAGAATGAAGGGAGCCCAATAGAAGGGGTGGGCGTAGCGGCTCCTGCCGATCATCTGCAATTTGGCCTGCCGCAAGGCGTCCGCCTTGTCGTGCCGCCGGTCCAGGCCCTCGTAGAAGGAGACCATCAGGTCGGGAGTCGCGCCGTCGGAGACGCTCCAGAGGCTCACCACCAGGCTCGGAGCCCCGGCGTAGAGGAACGAACGGGAGAGCCCCACCAGGCCCTCTCCGCTCACCTCCTCCCCCAATCCCGTCTCGCAGGCGGAGAGGACCACGAGGTCGGCCGAGAGCTTCAACCGGAAGATCTCGTGGGCCTGGAGCAGGCCGTCTTCCTCTCCGTTCCTGGCCGTCTCGTCCGCCAGGACGAGAGAGGAGAGCTCGGGCCGGACTTCGTTCGGCCGGGCATGGGTGGCGAAATGGAGGCGCTCGGCCCGCTCGACGAGGCCGTTGCTTTTGACGTTCTCCTCCTTGGCTTCGCTCTCGAGGTAGAGCCTGGAGGAGCCGCGGTAGAGCCGCGCGATGTCCGAGACCTCCCGCCGCGAGTCGGGAAGAGGCGGCAGGTACCAGCGCTCCGCCTCTTGGGAGAGGGAGCGCAGGCGAGGTCCCGGGTTCCTCTCCCCGGCCTCGGGTTCGTACTCGGGATCCGCGAAGGCCACGAAGCGGAGACGGCGGGCCGCCGGCGGCTTCGTCCGCGGCTGCCGGAGCTGGGCGAGCACGCTCGCCGAGGGGACGTAGGTGATCGCGTGGTTTCGGAGCAGGTAGGGCAGGTCTTGGAACGAGCCTTCTCCCGGCTTTGTCAGCAGCACTTCGAAGGGGAGGAGGTGGAGCGCTCCGTCCGGTGCAATCAGGAGGTTTTCCTTGCCTTGGAGAGCGCCCGCGACGGGCTCCAACAGGTCCCGGTAGAGCTGGTGCGCCTCGTCCAGATAGATCTGCCGCTTGCGGGGGTTGTCCCTCTTGATCGCCTCCCGGAGCCTCTGCACCCGCTCCCGGAGCGTGGCGGCGTCGGGGAGCTTGCGGGTCTCGAGCCCGTCGCGGGTCACCACGAAGAGGAAAGAGCCCTCCTCGCCCAGGGCGTACTCCAGGAGAACGGACCGGTCGTCCAGCTCGCGCTGGATGGCCGGGAGGTCGAGCGGGCGGGTCTGGGGATTCGGCTGGCGCTTGCGGATCTCCCACTCCAGCCGCTCCCGGCTCTCGGTCCAGCGCGCCACCTCCCGCTCGAGCGTCCGGATCTTTTCCCCGTCAGGCAAGGCCGCCAGGCGCTCCTCGCGCAGGCTGGCCTGGACCCGCGAGAGGGTGGCCGAGAGGCTCGCTTCCTGCCGGGCGAGGGCCGGATCGGCCTCCTCGCCAAGAGAGATCTTGCTTTCAGACAGGAGGTCCAGCAGCCCCCGGGCTCGCGCCCTCTCGCTCGCGGCGAGCGCCTGGGCCTGGTATCCCTTTCCGGGGTGCAGACGGTCGAGACGCATCAGGAGGTCGATCTGGAGCTCCTGATAGACCCGCCGCGAAGCGAAAAACGACATCTGGAGATCCTGGCCCAGCACGTTCTGACGCATCGACTCGATGATTCCCAGCGCCTGCTCGACGTCGGCCTGAGCCTCCGCCAGCCGGCCCGCATCGCGGCGCAGCATCGCCCGCCCGAGCAGGAAGGAGGCCACCTGGCCGGTGTTCTTCGTCCGGCTCGCCAGCTCGTAACCCTGATCGAGCTGCCGGGCCGCGGCGTCGAGCTGTCCCAGGTCCCGGTATGCCGCCGCGAGGGCGAGCCGCGTCAGCCCGACCTGATTCTGATTGTCGCTGTGCTCGGCCGACTTCAGGGCCTTTTTGAAGAACTGGAGAGCCTGCTCCGGCTTCCGGAGGTCCAGGGAGGCCAACCCGAGGTGCTGCGTCACGATCGCCAGCTCCGGGGCGAGCGCGTGAGCTTCCTGGTACTTGAGGAGGGCGGTTTCCGGGTCTCCCCGGCGCTGCAGCACCGAGCCGATGCCGATCAGGCACTGAGCCGCCCAGTCCCGGTAGACCGCCCCGAGGTTGCGGAAGATCGCGAAGGCCTCCTGGTAGGCCGCGAGCGCCTCGTCGCTTTTGCCGAGGCTCAGATACACCCCGGCCAGATTATGGAGCAGGTATCCCCGGCTCTCCGGCTCCCGGACCTGCTCCCGGATCTCCAGAGGGAACTCCACCGCCTCCTGGAGCCGCCCCAGTTGGGTGTACACCGAAGCGAGACTGCTGGCGATCGTCGCCGCCGTATCCATGTCCCCCGCCGCGCGGGCGAAGTCGAAGGCGCGCCGGTAGCTCCGGAACGAAGCCTGGAGGTCCGACTGAAAGTACTGGGCGTAGGCGACCCCGGCCCAGTACTTTCCTTGCAGGCCGAGGTCTCCCAGGCCTTCGGCGAGGGGGCGGCTCCGTGCGAACGCGGCATGCGCCTCGTCGTACTTCCGGACCTCGACGTAGAAATTGCCCAGGTTGATGAGCACGAACGCCTGCTCGGCGTCGTCCCCGATCTCTTTCCAGAGCGCGATGGACCGCTCGTAGAGGTCCGCGACCCCTCGATCCTCCTTGAGGAGGTTGTGGGAGGCGTAGGCGAGATTGTTGAGCGACAGCGCCTCGCCCTCCCGGTATCCTGCCTGCCGGGCCCGGGTCAGCGCCTGTTCGTACCGCCGGCAGGCCTCCCGGGCGTCCCCGGCCAGGCGAAAGCCCTTGCCGAGGTGATTGAAGGTGTCGACCTCCCCCTCCGCGTCCCCGGCCTGTCGCCAGAGGAGGAGCGCCTGCTCGAGGCTCCGGAGCCCCCGGCTCCGCGTCTTTTCCTCCTCGATCCCCTGGAGGCCCTGTCTGACGAGCTTCAGGGCCGCGACGCGGGCGCCGTCCCTGTCCGTCGCCGGCCGGAGCTCCCGGATCTCGATCCTGTACTTCCCCGGAGGCTTGCCCGGATCGTGGGGGTGGACGGCCAGCCGGTATTCTCCCGAGGTGTCCGTCACCCAGAGGAGCAGATCCCGATGATCCTGGGTTCCCGGGCTCGCGGTCGCCAACGGGGCTCCGCGGGGTTCCGCGAGACTCACCTCCACCTCGATGCCCTTCTCCTGAATCCTGAGGTCCAGGAACCAGCCCTTCTCCAGCCGCAACGAGTACTCGTGCTTCTCCTTCCCACCCAAGGTCTTTTCGACGAAGGCTCCCGGTTCTGCCCGGAGCGCGGGTGGCTTGGGAGAGTCGGCGGCGCAGGAGATTTGAAGCAACCCCAGAAGGCCTGCCAGAAGGGCCGGGGCCGGCCGGGGAGGGGAGCAGCGGAAGCGGGAGGAGGGCAGGGACGTCACGGCAAGTCTCGACCTGTGAAGACTTTCCCCATCTTAGCGCATCGGTGGGAGAATCCACGAACCCGTATCCTTCCTCTTCATAGAAGGATAGGATTTCCTTCATGGTGGCGGATGACCGGGAGGTGGTCGCCCGGTTTCTCAAGGGCGAGACGGACGCGGTGGGGACCGTAAACGGGTGGATCTCGCGCGCCGCCTGGCCCTACCAGCGCCGGCTTGCCCACCGGTGGGACGACGTCTTGCAGGACGTACGGCTGGAGGTGACCCGCCTTTTCGGCCAGGGGAAGTTCCGGGGGGAGTCGAGCCTCAGGACCTATCTCTGGCGCGTGGTCAGCCACACCTGTCTCGACCAGATCCGCTCCCAGAGCAAATGGCATTGGACGGACCTGGAGGCGGTCGACCGGGGAGACGGCCTCACTCTGCCGCCGCCGGGCGTGGCCTCCACCCGGGAAGACAGGGATCTCCTCCTGCGCGTTCTCGACCGGGTGCCGCAGGACTGCCGGGAGCTGTGGCGGATGATCGTGGCGGGACTCTCCTACCGGGAGATGGGGCTGCGGATGAGCGTCGCCGAGGGGACTCTCCGGGTCCGCGTCCTGCGCTGCCGGGAAAAGGCGGTGGCCCTGAGGCGGGAGCTCCTGGACGGGGGAGGGGGGAACGGACGTAACAAGAGCAGCAAGCCTTCGCCTGATAGAAGTGGAAGGGCGAAAAACGGATGACCTGTGATGAAGCCATCGAATTGCTCCCCTGGTTGCTGAACGGCACCCTGGAGGAGGGAGAGCGCCGGGAGGTCCGGCAGCATCTGGAAACCTGCGAGCGCTGTCGCGGGGCCTGGGCCGAGACCCGGGAAACCGCGAGAATCTTCGTCCAGCATCTCCCCTCGGAAGCGCTGGTGGCGCTCGCCTACGGGGAATCCCCCGCCGGGATCGACCCGTCCCTGGCCGAACGGCACCTCGCCTCCTGCCCGGAGTGCGCCGCCGAGCTCGAGCTCGCGCGGACGAGCCGCCATCTGGAGGAGGACGAAAAGATCGCGGTCTTCCCAACTCGGCGAGCTCGGGAGGAGCGGGGCGAGCCCCGCTCCTGGCGGGCCGCCGCCCTGGCCGCCGGGCTGGCGGGGCTGATGGTGGCGGGCGGCTGGCTCCAGAGCTCGCAGGAGGTCCGCCGGCTGAACAGCGAGCTGGCCCGGGCGGAGCGCCCCGCTCCCACCGCGACGACCACGCCTCCCGCTCCGGTTGCCGGAGAGCGGATCGCCCTCAATACCTGGAACGACGTGATCGGCAGCGACGTCCTCCGATCCACGGAGGAGGTGGTCCTCCCCTCTGACGCCTACGCCAGCCCGCTCCTGCAGGCCGAGAAGGGGGACACGCCCCCGGAACGGGAGATCGAGTTCCTGGATGAGGAAGGCAAGACCGTCTTG
>DATHUD010000132.1:0-13271 GCA_035462575.1 Thermoanaerobaculia bacterium
TCCCCGGGAGAGGGGAGCCTTATTTCTGCGTCTGCCTTTGTTTTTCTCCCCCTCTCCCAGGGAGGGGGGTGGAGGGGTGGGAGAGGGGGCCGGGGGGTGAGGGCCCGGGCGGGGGAAAGCCTCCTCCAAGACTTCCTTGGCGATCTCGTCCGCTCCGGCCTCTCCTCCTCCGCCGTGGCCCTCGTGGCCACTCCGGACGAAGTTCTCTGGGAAGGAGCGGCGGGCGAGGCGCGGCCGGGAGTCCCGGCGGTCCTCAGCACTCGCTTCGACCTCGCGTCGCTCACCAAGCCGTTCGTGGCGACGCTCGCCCTGGTGCTGGACGGCGAGGGGACGCTGCCGCTCGCGACGCCGATCGGCGAAGTCTGGCCCGAGGCGAATCCCAGGCTCGGCCGCCGGCCGCTGTCGGACCTCTTCCGGCACCGCTCGGGGATCCTCGGGTGGACGCCGCTCTACCACCGGTGCCGATCCCTGGAGGAGGTGCGCTCCCTCCTCCTTTCCGAGGATGTTTTCGGCGCGCGGGCGGGCACGTACAGCGATCTTGGTTATATCCTCTGGGCGTTGACGGTCGAGCGGCGGACGGGGCAACCCCTTGGGGAGCTGGTCCGCTCGCGGGTGCTCGCCCCGCTGGGGCTTTCCCGGGTAGAGATCGTGCCGGGGGAGCGGCCGGACCTCGCCGAGTCCCGCATGGGGACGGGCAAGGAGCAGGAGCTCGCGGCGGCGCAGGGGTTCCAGGTCCCGGATCTCGGGCCTCCGCCCGTGGGTTTCCCGCAGGACGGCAACGCCCGGCATCTGTTGAGTCTCGGGTGGAAGGGCGGCGTTCCGGGCCAGGCCGGGCTCTTCGGCGGAGCGCGGGACCTCTGGCGGCTCGGCTCGGAATGGCTGGCGCCGGGGAAATTGTTGAAACCGGAGGGAGTTGCACAGGCTCTTGCTGGCGGCGGCTCCTTCGCCCACGGCTGGTGGCGCAGGACGGTCCGCGGCAGCGCCGGGCCCGCGCTCTCCCGCTTTTCCTTCGGCCATACCGGCTTTGCCGGCAACAGCTTGTGGATCGATCCCGAAGCCCGCCGGGTGCTCGTGCTGCTGAGCTCCCGGCTCGACCCTTCGAGCAACATCAACCGTTGGCGCCGACGCTTCCACACCGTGGCGGCCCGCGCCTTCTAGCTGTCCTAAGAGGGAGGCATCCGAGGTATGGATATCCGAGACCTGGTCCTCGTCGACGGGGTGAGGACCCCGATGATCGACTACAACGGCGATTTCGCCGACATCTCCGCGATCGACCTCGGGGCGCACGCGACGCGCGCTCTCCTCGAGCGCACGGGCGTCGACCCGTCCGAGATCGACCATACGATCGTGGGCAACGCCCTCCAGACCTCACCCGACGCCATCTACGGCGCGCGCCACGTGGCGTTGAAGGCGGGGGTGCCCAAGGAGGTCCCGGCGCTCACGGTGAACCGCCTGTGCGGCTCGGGGGTCCAGTCCGTGATCTCCGGCGCGCAGCTCATCCTGACCGGCGACGCCACGACCTGCCTCGTGGGCGGCATGGAGAACATGTCCCAGGCCCCGCACGTGATCTGGGGCGCCCGCCGCGGTTTCAAGCTCGGCCAGGGCCAGCTTCAGGACCTCCTGATGGTGGCCCTGATGGACTCGTATTGCGGCTTCTACATGGCGCAGACGAGCAACAACCTCGCCCGGGACTACGGCATCACCCGCGAGGAGCAGGACCGGTTCGCGATCCTCTCCCAGCAGCGGGCCGGCGAGGCCTGGAAGGCCTGCCGCCTCTCTCAGGAGGTCGTGCCGATCGAGGTGGGGAAGGGCAAGCGGGCCAAGAAGGTGGAGCGGGACGACCACATGCGCCCCGAGACCACGATCGAGGATCTCCAGGGCCTGCCGACCGCGTTCGACAAGGACGGCTTCGTGACCGCCGGCAACGCCTCCGGCATCGTGGACGGCGCGGCCATGATGCTGCTCTCGACCGCCGAGCGGGCGAAGGAGCGGGGTTGGAAGCCGCTCGGCCGCATCGTCTCCTGGTCGGTCGTGGGCGTCGACCCCTCGCGCATGGGCATCGGCCCGGCCCCGGCCATCCGCAAGGCGCTCGACAAGGCGGGGATGACGCTGGGCGATGTCGACCTCTTCGAGATCAACGAGGCCTTCGCCGGCCAGATCCTGGCCGTGGTCAAGGATCTCGATCTCGACGTCGACAAGCTCAACGTCAACGGCGGGGCGATCGCCCTGGGACACCCGCTGGGCGCCTCGGGCACGCGGCTCCTGATCACGCTCTTGAAGGAGCTCAACCGCCGCGGCGGCGGGGTGGGGATCGCCTCCGCCTGCATCGGCGGCGGGCAGGGCATCGCGATGGTGGTCGAGGCCGCCGCTTGATCGACCTCTCGGGCCGCCGCGTCGTCGTGACGGGGGGCAGCCGCGGTATCGGTGCCGCGTGCTGCCGCCTCTTCGCGAAAGCCGGCGCGGCGGTCCTCGTTCAATACATGGCGAGCGGCCAGCGGGCCGCCGAGCTTCTGGGCGAGCTTCGCCGGATCTCGGACGCGCCGCACGCCAAGCACCGGTGCGACGTGACCGACCTGGAGCAGATCACCCGGCTCTTCGCCCACGTCGAGTCGACCTGGGGCGGCCTGGACTGCCTGGTCAACAACGCGGGCGTGTGGGTGTACGACCCGCTGGACCGCCTGAGCCCCGAGCAACTCCACGCGACCCTCGCCGTCAACGTCGTGGGCCCCTTCCTCTGCGCCCGCGAGGCGTGCCGGCTGCTTGAGGAATCTCCGGACGGCTCGATCATCAACATCAGCTCCACGGCGGGCCAGCGGGGCGAGGCGTTCTACAGCGCCTACGCGGCGAGCAAAGGGGCGCTCATCTCGGCGACCAAGTCGTGGTCGTCCGAGCTGGCGCCGAAGATCCGCGTCAACGCCGTGGCCCCCGGATGGGTGGACACGGACATGACGGCCGGCACCCTCTCCGGGGAGTTCCGGGAGCAGGTCGCGGCCTCGATCCCCCTGAAGCGCATCGCCACCCCCGAAGACATCGCGGGGCCCGTCGTCTTCCTGGCCTCGCCGCTCGCCCGGCACATCACCGGAGAGATTTTGAATGTGAATGGGGGGAGCGTGCTCATCGGCTAGGAGCCCCGTCGAGAGTCTTGACGAGATCGCTCCGGAACCTCTTAGAGGGTGTCTCGAAAGCCGCCCGGCGATAAATCACCGGGCTACAAGGGCAGCGCCCCCTGAGGGGACTTCAAACATCGCGCGCTTCTTGAAGCCGGATTCATCCGGCGCTGCTCTTGTAGCCCGGGCATTCATGCCCGGGCGGGGGGGGGCGGCCTGAGCTTTTGAGACACCTTTTTAGGGCTCAGATGCCCAGGCGGGACAGCCAGTAACCCGGTCTGCGCTTCAGGTGAGAGACCGCGATGATGCGGATCTCAGAGGGAAGCTCGAGAAAGATCAGACAGTAGGGAAAGCGATCGAGAAGGGCCCGCCGAACGTGAAGATCCGAAGGCAGATCCTGGAGCAGGGGGAACGCCGCCGGATGACGACGGATCAGAGCGAGAGCATTGTCGATCTCTTCGAAAAGTCGGTCCGACAGCCCGACTTGACGAGCCTCATACCAATCGGCGGCCTCGGCGATCTCCCGATTCGCCGCAGGCGTGAGATGGGCTCGCTTCATCGACGCGACAAGCGCTGCCGAATCTCTGCACGAGCCTCTTCCCAAGGGATGCCCGGCTCCCCGGCAAGCACCGCCCGGGCACGCCGCTCGATCTCGGCGATCCACTCCTGGTAGGTTGGCTCTGGACCGGGAGGTTCCGGTCCCATGCTGTTGAGGAGTCCGTAGACCAGCTCAGCCCGCTCGTCTTCCGGCAACTCGAGGGCATCTCTCAGCAGTTGTCTGGCATTCCTTGCCATGTCTCTAGGATACCCGCTCTTCCCAAACCTTGCCAGGGGGCGGCTATTTCTGTCCCTCCCTCTCCCACAAATACCCCAGGCACTTGTAGATCGTCTTCGCCGCGAGGAAGTCGCTCGCGGGCTGGCCTCCGATGGGGGCGAGCTCGATCAGGTCCATGGAGACGACGGTCTTCGTCTGGAAGAGGTGGCGGAGGAGCTTCAAGGTCGGCCACCAGAGGCCGCCGCCCGGCTCGGGGGTTCCGGTCGCGGGGACGAGGGCGGGGTCGAAGTAGTCGATGTCGAAAGTGAGATAGATTTTCTCGGGAAGCGTTTGGAGCATCTCCGGGAACAGCTCCCCGGCGCGGTCGAGCTGGTGCCCCCAGATCACGGGGAGGCTCTTCTCCCGGATGAGCGCGGCCTCGGGGGCCGAGAGGGACCGGATGCCGACTGCGAGCGTGGGAACGCCCGCGTCCACCACCCGCTTCATGACGCTCGCGTGGCTGAAGGGCGTGCCCTCGAACTCCTCGCGGAGGTCCGAATGGGCGTCGAACTGGACGACGCCGATCTCGCCGTGGACTTGGCGGGCCGCCTTGATGGGCGCCTGCGAGAGGCTGTGCTCGCCACCGAGCGTCACGAGGAACTTGCCCGCCTCCATGTGGGCACGGCACTCGGCCTGAAGCTCGGCCATGGCGTGCTCCATGTCGAACGCCTCGGGGAGGAAGGCGGGGAGGGTGGCGATCCCCTGGACATACGGCTCGCCGCCTAGCTCCTCGTCGTAGAGCTCCATGGCCTGGGAGGCGCGGAGGATCGCGGCCGGGCCCTGGGTGGTCCCCTTGCCGTAGGAGGTGGTCCGCTCGAAGGGGACGGGGAGCACGGCGGCGCGGCTGGTCTCGTACCGGCTCGACTCCTCGTCCAGGAGGCCGAAGTTGTTGGGCAGTGAGGGCATGGGATTGTCCTTCCGGGGGTCGTTGAGGGAGGCTTCCCGGAGCGGCGCCGTTTCTAGCAGGTGCCAGGAGGAGTGTCAACGCGATGGAGACGTTGGAGCTGTCCGAAGAGGTCCGGGAGCGCATCCGGGAGGCGCGGAGCCTGGTTGCCTTCTCCGGGGCGGGCGTGTCGCGCGAGAGCGGGCTCGACACCTTTCGCGGGGCGGGCGGCCTGTGGGAGAAGATGCGCCCCGAGGAGCTCGCGACCCCACAGGCGTTCCGGGCCGATCCGGGGAAGGTCTGGCGCTGGTACGCGTGGCGGTTCGGGAAGGCCGCGGAGGCCGCGCCCAATCCGGCTCACCTCGCCCTCGCACGCGTGGAGCTGGAGGAGGTCTTCCCCTCCTTCACCCTGGTGACCCAGAACGTGGACGGCCTCCACCGCCGCGCCGGGAGCCGCAACGTCCTGGAGCTTCACGGCACGATCCTCAGGGCCCACTGCAACCGCTGCGGCCGGAGC
Source organism: Thermoanaerobaculia bacterium (assembly GCA_035462575.1). GTDB lineage: Bacteria > Acidobacteriota > Thermoanaerobaculia > Multivoradales > UBA5704 > DATARR01. The sequence goes on from DATHUD010000132.1 coordinate 5,322, forward strand.
CGGGACATGGGCGAGGCGATCGCCGAGTCTGCCGAGGAGCCGCCGGCGTGCTCGTGCGGGGGTAAGTACCGGCCGAGCGTCGTCGGGTTCGGCGAGGCGCTGCCGGACGACGTCTTCGCCCAGGCTGCCGAGGAGTCCGCGTCCGCGGACCTGTTCCTCTCGGTGGGAACGTCGTCGACGGTCTATCCCGCGGCGGGCCTGATCGAGGTGGCGAAGCGGGCCGGCGCCCTCTTCATCGAGGTCAACCCCGAGCCCACCCCCTTCTCTCGCCTGGCGGACCTCCGCCTCGCCGCTCCCGCCGGGGAGGCGGTGCCCGCGCTGGTGGACGCCCTCGCGAGGCACAGATGACCGACTTTCCCATCCGCGAGCTGCCGCTGGCCGAGAGGCCGCGCGAGCGCCTGCTGGAGCACGGCGGGCGAGCGCTCTCGGACTCCGAACTGCTCGCGGTCCTCCTGCGCACCGGCAAGATCGGGCGGTCAGCCATCCAACTCGCCAAGGACCTGCTGCGGGAGAGCGGCGGCCTCGCCGGTCTCCTGGGTTCCACGCCCCACACGCTCCGCCGCAACGGCATCGGCCCGGCCAAGGCCGCGAGCCTGCTCGCCGCGGTCGAGATCGGCCGCCGCCTCGCCCGCGAGCAGCTCTTGGACGCGGAGCCGATCGGCCGCGCCTCGGAGGCGGCGCGGTATCTGTCGATGCGCTACCAGGGGTCCGGCCAGGAGGTCATGGGGGCGCTCTTCCTGGACGCCTCCGGACGGATCGTGGGGGAGACGGAGCTCTTCCGTGGCACGGGGAAGAAGGTGTCGGCCGAGCCGCGGGAGATCCTGAAGGAGTGTCTGCAGCGGGGCGCCGTCGCCATCTACCTCTTCCACACCCACCCCAGCGGCGATCCCACCCCGAGCGCGGAGGACGTCCTGTTCACCCGGCGCGTGCTCGAAGCCGCGGAGGTGGTGGGCTTGAAGCTCGAAGACCACGTCATCATCGGCCGCAACGGGCGCTGGGCTTCCTTGCGGGAAAAGCACGCGTGGTAGCCTAGCCTCGCCATGACCGACTACCATCTCGATTGCAGCAGCGGCATCGCCGGAGACATGTTCCTGGGCGCCTGTCTGGACCTGGGTCTCCCCTTGGAAATCCTTTCCGAAACCGTGGCCCGGCTCCGCCTGCCCGGCGTCTCGGTCGAGAGCCGGAAAGCCTCGCGGGGCGGCATGGCCGGGACCCGCTTCCGCGTGCTCTCCGAAGGCCGTCCGGTGGAGGGGCCCGACCCGGAGGAGAAGGGCGAGGCCGGGCATCATCATCACCATCACCATCATCATGATCACGACCACCATCACCACCACGATCATGATCACGGGCATCATCCTCACCACCACGGCCCTTCGCGGGGGCTCGCGGAGATCCACGGGCTGATCGCGGCGAGCGATCTTCCGGGATCGGTGAAGGACCGGGCCGCGCGGATGTTCCAGAGGCTCGGGGAGGCGGAGGCCAAGGCGCACGGGATGCCGATCGAGAGGGTCCACTTCCACGAGGTGGGAGCGGTCGATTCGATCGTGGACCTCGTGGGTGCGGCGGTGGCAGTCGAGTTCCTCGCGCCGGGGCGGTTGACGTCGAGCCCGGTCAACGTGGGGAGCGGCCGGGTGAAGACGGCCCACGGCGAGCTGCCCGTGCCGGCGCCGGCCACGGCCGAGCTGCTCCGGGGCATTCCGGTCTACGGCGGCCCCGGCGGGGAGCTCACCACCCCCACGGGCGCGGTGCTCCTGGCCGAGCTGGTGGACGAGTTCGTGGATTTTCCCGCGATGGTGCTCGAAGGCGTGGGCTACGGCCTGGGGAAGAAGGAGGTCCCGACCCATCCCAATGCCCTGCGGCTCGTCCGCGGCCGGTCCGGGCGGGAGCGCGCCGAGGTCATGGTTGTCGAGTGCGAGATCGACGACCTTCCCGGCGAAGGCTTCGGCTTCCTCATGGAGCGCCTGCTCGGCGCCGGGGCCCTGGACGTCTATTTCACGCCGGTGCAGATGAAAAAAAACCGGCCCGGCACGCTCGTCACTCTCCTCTGCCGCCGGCCCCAACTGGAGGAGCTTTCGGGCGTGCTCCTGACCGAGTCCGGCTCGCTCGGATGCCGCTATCACACGGCTGCCCGGATCGAGGCGGACCGAGAAATACTGGACGTGCAAACCGCGTTCGGAACGGTGCGGGTGAAGCGGGCCCGCCTCGACGGGCGGACGCTCGCGACCGCCCCCGAATTCGAAGATTGCCGGCGCCTGGCCCTCGCCAGCGGAGCACCCTGGCGGGATGTCTACCGGGCGGCCCTGGCAGCCGCGGGCGCCTCCGATCGTTGAGGCGTTCCCCTTCTCGGAATCCAGGAAAGAGAGTTTCTAGAGATGGCATTGAGCGACACGAACACCGCCGCTCAGGGCAAGCTGGAGCTGGGCCTCGCCGGCAACGGCGCCCTGCGCTGGGCGGTCGCGGATATCACGGACGTCGTGGCCGAGGCGCGCGACCGGTTCGACCTCTGGCCGGTGCCGACGGCGGCGCTGGGACGGTGCCTCGCGGGAGCCGCAATCCTGCAGCGCCTGGCCACCAAGACTCCGAGCCGGCTGATGCTCGAAGTGCGCGGAGACGGCCCGATCCTGCGCGTGCTGGCCGAGGCTGACGAGGAGGGCAACCTGCGCGGCCTCGTGGGGGACGGCAAGGTCCAGGTCCCGGACTGGCCCAACGCCAAGCTCGGTGTGGGGCGCGCCGTGGGCAAGGGCTACCTCCGGGTGATGCGCGCCTACGAGGGGCGCTCGACCTACCAGAGCCAGGTGGAGCTGGTCAGCGGCGAGATCGGCATCGACATCGCCCACTATCTGGAGCAGAGCGAGCAGACCCGCTCGGCCGTGCTCCTGGGCGTGCTCGCGCGGCCGGACGGCCTCGTGGCCGCCGCCGGCGGGATGGTCGTCGAGGTGCTCCCCGGGGCGCCGGACGAGGCGATCGAGCTCCTGGAGGCCAACATCGCGGGCATCGGCGGAGTGAGCGAGCTTCTGGAGCAGGGGGGGACGGGCGAAGTCGTCGAGCGGGTGCTCAAAGGCCTCGACCGCGAGGTCGTCGAAGAGCGGGCTCTGCGCTACCGCTGCCGCTGCAGCCGGGAGCGTTTTCTCCACCAGTTGGTGCTCCTCCCGGCGGACGACCGCGAGTACCTGCGGGGGGACGGCGGCACGATCGACGCCGACTGCCACTTCTGCGGAGCGAAGTACCAGTACACGCCGGACGAGCTGGCATAAGCCGTCTGTTTGCTACAATCCCCGGTTCTCATGAGCTCCTTCTACGTCACCACCCCGATCTACTACGTCAACGGCCTCCCCCACATCGGCCACATCTTCACCACCACCGTGGCCGACACGCTGGCGCGCTACCAGCGGATGCGGGGGAAGGAGACCTATTTCCTCACCGGCACGGACGAGCACGGCCAGAACATCGAGCGGGCCGCCCGCAAGGAAGGGATCGCGCCGATCGAGCTCGCCGACCGGATCGTGGCCAAGTACAGCGAGCTGCGCGACAGGCTCGGCTTCTCCTACGACGACTTCATCCGCACGACCGAGGAGCGGCACGAGCGGGGCGTCTTCGAGATGATCCGGCGCCTGGAGGCGGCCGGCGACCTCTACTCGGCCACCCACGACGGCTGGTACTGCTCGCCGTGCGAGACCTTCTACACGGAAAAGGAGCTGGGGCCGGGGACGACCTGTCCGGTCCACGGTACGCCGGTCGAGTGGAAGTCGGAGGAGAACATCTTCTTCCGGCTCTCGAAGTACCAGCAGCCGCTCCTGGACCTCTACCGGGATCACCCCGAGTTCGTCCGCCCCGCGACCCGATTGAACGAGGTCCGCTCCTTCGTCGAGTCCGGCCTGCGGGACCTCTCGGTCTCCCGCGCCAACCTCGAATGGGGCATCCCGTTCCCCGGCCGCCCCGGGCAGACCGTCTACGTCTGGCTCGATGCCCTGACCAACTACGTGAGCGCACTTGGCTTTGGGACGGAAGGGGAGACCCCGCTCTATCAGAAGCTCTGGGAGGGGGGCGACGTCCGGATGCACCTCGTGGGCAAGGACATCCTCCGCTTCCACGCGGTCTACTGGCCGGCCTTCCTGATGTCCGCCGGTCTGCCGCTGCCGACCACGGTGTGGGCTCACGGCTGGTGGCAGAAGGACGGCCGGAAGATGTCCAAGTCCGAAGGCAACGTGGTTCGGCCGGACGAGCTGATCGAGCGGTTCGGCCCGGACGCCGTGCGCTACTTCCTGCTGCGGGAGATGGTCTTCGGCCAGGACGCCTCGTTCTCGGACGAAGCCTTCATCGACCGGTACAACAGCGACCTCGCGAACGACCTGGGCAACACCGTGAGCCGCCTGGTGACGCTCTCGCACCGCGCCTTCGGCGGCAAGACCCCCTTCGAGGGGTGCGGGACGAACGAGCTCGTCGACGTGGCGAAAGAGGCCGTGCGCGGCTACGTCGAGGCGATGGACGAGCTCGCCTTCAGCCGGGCGCTCGAGAGCCTCTGGCGGCTCCTCGCGGAGACCAACCAGTACATTGTGACCCGCGAGCCGTGGAAGCTCATCAAGACCGAGGGACCCACGGACAAGCTTTCCCGCATCCTGTGGAACGGCCTCGAAGCCACGCGGATCGTGGCGACCGGCCTGCTGCCCTTCATGCCGCACGCGGCGGCCCAGGTGCTCCACGCGATCGGGCTCAAGAAGATCCCGCAGAGCCTGGACGCCATGGTGTGGGGCAAGACCCCCACGGACGTGCCGCTCCCGGAGCCCAGCCCGCTGTTCCCGCGGATCGACAAGGAAGCCTATCTGGGCAAGGCCCCGGAGAAAAAGGAGAAGAGCATGGAGACCGCTGCCGCCCCCGAGAAGCCCCGGATCTCGATCGACCAGTTCGCAGCGGTCGAGCTCAAGGTCGCGACCGTTACTGCCGGCGAGCCGGTGCCGAAGTCCAACACGCTGCTCAAGCTGACGGTGGACTTAGGCGACGAGACCCGCACGCTCGTCGCGGGCATCGCCTTGGCCTACAAGCCCGAGGACCTGATCGGTAAGCAGGTGATCGTCGTGGCGAACCTCCAGCCGGCCAAGCTCATGGGGGTCGAGTCCAACGGCATGGTGTTGGCCGCCTCGATCGACGGCCGTCCGGTGGTGCTCCACCCGGCCGAGCCGGTCCCCAACGGTACCCGGGTCAAGTGAGCGCCGCCGGTCCGATCGACTCCCACTGCCACCTCCAGAGCCTCCCGCCGGACGAGCGCGAGCGCGCGCTCGACGCCGCGCGGGAGCGGGGGGTGCGCGGCTTCCTCGTCCCGGCGATCCGGCTCACCGAGGCGGAGGACATCCTCGCCTTCTGCCACCGTCATCCGGACGTCTGGTGCGCCCTGGGGGTCCATCCCCACGACGCGAGCACCTGGCAACCCGGGGACGCCGAGCGGCTGGCCGGTCTCCTCGCCGATCCCAAGGCCGTGGCGGTGGGGGAGTGCGGGCTCGACTTCTTCTACGACCACTCTCCGCGGGATGTCCAGTTCCGCGCTCTCCGCGAGCAGTGGGCTCTCGCGGTCGACCTGGGCCTCCCCGTGATCGTCCACAACCGGGACAGCAACGACGAGATGCTCGCGGTGGTCCGCGAGGAGCCCTTCCGCAATCTCCAGGGGGATTTCCACTCCTTCGCCGGTGGCCTCGCCATGGCCGAAGAGCTCCTCGAGCGCGGCTTCTACCTCGGCCTTTCCGGGATGATCACCTTTCCCAAGGCCGACAACGTCCGCGAGGTGATCCCTACCCTCCCGCCGGACCGCTGCCTCGTGGAGACCGACACCCCCTACCTCGCCCCGGTCCCCTATCGCGGCAAGCCCAACCGCCCCGCCTACGTCGTCGAGGTCGCGGAGCGGCTGGCGCAGGAGACGGGGGAGACGATGGAGCAGGTCTGCCGGCGGACGGGAGAAAACTTCTTCCGGCTGTTTCCGAAGGCGGCTGGCTAGTCGCCCTGATCCCGGCGTTCTCGCGCTTGCCAGAGCAACTCTCTCAAGGTGACGGTCTGCTCCGCTAGGATCTTCGGGAGAATGTGGTGTGTTCGATGGCCGCACCGGCACGAGGTGTCGTGATCCCTGGGGATCGGCCTGAATTTCGAGAGGTTGTCGAGAAGAAGTCTCCGCGCCTTTCGGAGCCCCTGGGACCTGTTCAATCGCTCCAGCAGACTCGCCGCCTCACCCCGTTCCGACTCCTCTACAACGCGGTCCAGAAGCTCCGGCTCCAACTCGAAGGTGTCGAGCACAGCATCCGCGTGATCCTCGATCCATTGCCTGCGCCTCTGGCGGAGGCCGACCTTGACCGGATCATCGAGCCCGTAACTCTCCCAGGTGTACTCGGCATCACCGTCGCCTGAATGCGGCCGGAGCTTGTCTTCGACCAGCGCAAAGTGCTCGGACCAGACCGCCCGGCAGGGATCGAGAAGGGTGTTCCCCTGATCGTCCGTGTTGGGCAGGGTGCCCCGAAGCTTGTTGCAGCGTTCGCAGACGTAGAAGCAGTTGATGTACACGTCCCGTTGCGAGGGATCATGGCGTCGGGGAACGGAGTGCTCGATCTGCATCACCGTCCACCGGGAAATCCCGCCCAGCATCAGGTCCACCTCGTGGAGAAGACAGAAGGCGCAACTGAAGCCGAACTCCCAGCGGAGGCAGGCTCTGTAGGACGAGTACCTGCCCGGCGCCGGCACATGCTGGCGCTCAACCCTCCACCGCCAGGGCAAGGTGGCGCTCGGCAGATAGGCTGTCATCGCTGAGCCGAGAGCCGCCGGGCCTCGTGGATGAGCTGTCCTGCCTTTTTGTGGTTCGTATGAAACTGGAGATCGTAGTGCCGGAGGATCTCCTCGGCCTCGATCTGCTGGAGGGTGCGCATCCTTTCCCGTAACGGGCGAAGAGCCTCACGGAGCCCGGGTCTCCCGGCATAACGCGCCACCAGAGCGCGCATCTCGTCATAGAGGAGATCGATCTGAGCAGCCACTCGGGCCTGCTCGCCGCCATCCTCAACGTCTTCAGGAGGAAGCTCGAGGGGATTCATTCCTTGGATATGTCCTCAGGTCATCCTGTCTCCCGGGGATTTCGCTCCGAGAGAACTCTGAGGGGCATTATAGCCTGAATCCATAAAGTCAAACCGGGTTCGGTACGTCGATGAATTCGGCCTCGATCCCGAAGCGCTCCGCGACGTGCTCGCCGAGCGCGCGGATGCCCAGCCGCTCGGTCGCGTAGTGGCCGGCGGCGAGGTAGTGGACCTTCGCCTCCCTCGCCACGTTCATCACCCACTCGCTCACCTCGCCGGTGATGTAGGCTTCCAGGCCGTCCTGGATGGCGGTGTAGAAGTCCCGCTGGGCGCCTCCGCTGATGATGCCGAGCGTCCGGACCGGGTCCGGCCCTTCGAGGAAGGCCAGGGGCTCCTGAGCGTAGACCCGGGCGCAGCGGGAGGCGAGCTCCGCGGCGGGGATGGGCTCGGAGAAGCGGCCCTTGAAGCCGATGGGGAGCCCCTCGTGGAAGCCGAAAGGCTCCAGATCATCCAGGCCGATCTCGCGGCCGGCGAGGGCGTTGTTGCCGACCTCGGCGTGGCGGTCGAGAGGCAGGTGATAGGCGATGAGGCTCATCTCGCCGCGGATCAGCTCGGCCACCCGACGGTACTGGAAGCCGGTGAGCGTCCTCGGCATCCCCTCCCAGAAGAGGCCGTGGTGAACGAGGACCGCGTCCGCTCCGGCCTCCCGGGCGCGGACGAACAGCTCCTGGCAGGCGGAGACGCCGGTCACGACCTTGCGGATGTCGTTCTTCCCCTCCACCTGGAGCCCGTTGGGGCCGTAGTCCCGTCCCTGGCGGGCCTGGAGATAATCATCGAGGTAGGAAACGAGCGCTTCGCGATTTACGATCATGGGATGGAAGTCTAGCGGAGGATCGCCCCATGCCAATGC
>DATHUD010000133.1:0-29942 GCA_035462575.1 Thermoanaerobaculia bacterium
CGTGGGGTGCAGCGTCTTCCTCTACTACTACTTCGACGTCGGCAACACCCAGGCCGCCCACGGCCGGGCCCCGGCGGTGGCGGTGGGCCACAAGACCGCGAATCCGGACTCGATCGTCATCAGCTACCAGGGGGACGGCGATCTGGCGTCGATCGGCCTCGCCGAGATCATCAGCACGGCCCAGCTCGGGATTCCGATCACGGTGATCTTCGTCAACAACGCGATCTACGGGATGACCGGAGGGCAGATGGCGCCGACGACCCTCATGGGGCAGAAGACGGCGACGTCGCCCCTGGGCCGGGTCCCCATGATGGGCCTGCCGCTCAAGATGGCGGAGCTCATCGCCCAGCTCGACGCTCCGGTCTACGTGGAGCGCGTGGCGCTCTACGACAGCAAGCAGCGGACGCGCGCCAAGAAGGCGATCAAGAAGGCGTTGGAGCTCCAGGTCGAAAACCGCGGCTTCGCCTTCGTCGAGGTTCTGGCCGAGTGCCCGACCCATCTCGGGATTAGCCCTGAGGACGCCGAGCACTGGGTGCGCGACAGGATGGTGCCGGTCTTCCCCCTGGGGGTGAAGAAGGACGTGACGGTCGAGCCGCAGCCCGTGCACGCCCCGCCCACCTTCGAGCCCGACCGGGTGATGGCGGCGATCGGCGGGGTGACCGACACGATGCCGCGCTTCGCAACGGAGTTTCCGCGCCACGTGGCGCCGCGGGACATCGCCCTGAAGCTCGCGGGCGCGGGCGGCGACGGCGCGCAGACGGCGGCCATGCTGATCACCCGGGCGGCGATCAACGAGGGGCTGGACGCGACGCACATCCCCAGCTACGGCCCGGAGTCGCGGGGCGGCACCTCGTACGCGGACGTCCATATCGCCGAGGACGAGGTCCTGTCCCCCGCCTCGCCCGCTCCGAACGTGCTCGTGGCCTTCAACGCCCCGAGCCTCGCGAAGTTCGGTCCCCAGGTGGCCCGGGGCGGCACGGTGATCTACGACAGCTCGGTCATCCACGACGTGCCGCCGCTGCCCGCGGGCGTCAAGTCCTACGGCGTCCCCTTCACGGAGATCGCCGCCGACCTGGGCAAGGTGGTGGTCAAGAACGTGGTCGCCCTCGGAGCCCTCCAGGCGGCGACGGACCTCTTCCCCCGGGAGACTTTCCTCACGGCCATCCGCCAGGCGCTCAAGGAGAAGTGCGCCATGATCCCGCTGAACGAGGAAGCCTTCAACTGGGGCGTCCGCGCCGTGATCGGGACCGAGCCGCTGTTCTGAAAGCTCGCCGGAGCCCCGCCCTGAATGCCCTGGGCGGGGCTCCGGCAGTTATCATGGCGCCATGGATCGTTTCGCCCGTTACTCCTGGTTCACTCTCTTCTACAACATCGCCGTCATCCTCTGGGGGGCGGCGGTTCGCGCCACCGGGTCGGGGGCGGGCTGCGGCAGCCACTGGCCCCTCTGCAACGGGGAGGTCGTGCCGCGGGCTCCCCGGATCGAGACGGTCATCGAGCTCACGCACCGGGTGACGAGCGGGATCGCCCTCCTGCTCGTCGTCGGCCTCCTCATCGGGGCGTTCCGCCTGCGGCCGCGGGGGCATGCGGCGCGGAAAACGGCGGGTTGGTCGATGATCTTCATGGTCACCGAGGCGGCGGTGGGGGCCGGCCTCGTGCTGTTCGAGCTGGTGGCCCACAACCAGTCCATCGCCCGCGCCCTGTTCATGGCGACCCACCTCGCCAACACCTTCTTCCTCTTGGCCGCGATGACCCTCACCGCCCACTTCGCGAGCGGCGGCGCGCCGTTTCGAGTGCGGAATCAGGGGCCTCTGGGGATGAGCCTCGTCCTCGGGTTCACCGGCCTCCTGGTGGCCGGCGTGAGCGGCGCCGTCGCCGCGCTCGGGGACACGCTGTTTCTCTCCGGCGCCGCCCTGTCGCCCACGGGCGAGTTTCTGGTCCAGCTCCGGGTGTTCCACCCGTATCTCTCGATCGCCGCGGGCATCTACACTGTCTGGCTCACTCTCCAGATCCTGAAGCGGCGGCCGGGAGTGGAGGCTAGGCGGCTCGCGCTCCAGGTGGGCGGGCTGGTCTTCGTCCAGATTCTGGCCGGGACGGTCAACGTGCTTCTTCAGGCGCCGGTGTGGATGCAGATCCTCCACCTGCTCCTGGCGGACCTGCTGTGGATCGGGTTCCTGCTGATGGGCGCCTCGGTGCTCGCGGCGCTGTCCGGGGAGGCGGCCGTACAGGCCCGAGTCGTCCCGAGCGTCCGGCCAAGCCCATCGTGAGGATCTACAGCCGGACGACCGTGATCCGGCAGCCGGCGTGGTCGGCCTCGAAGCTCGAACAACGTTCCGGCAGGGGCGGGGCAACCGTGCGAGCATCGAAGAGGAGGAGGGTGCCCCGGTCGAGCCCCAGCCTTGCGAGATAGCCAGCGAGTTGGCTCAATCCTTCGTTCAAGGGATCGGGCCGGCGGTCCCGCCAGACCTTGAGCTCGGCGGCCCAGCGCTCCAGACCTCCCGCAAAGGGCCAGCGGACGCAGAGATCGATCCGCCCGCTGCCCACCGCATACTCGCGGTCGATGAAGCCTCCTCCATTGACGACCTTTTGAAGGAACGCCATGAAAACCAGTTGCGCGGCCGCCTCGGAATACGGTGCCTGGGCCAGGAAGGCCTCGGCATTCTGGCACCAGAAGGCTCGAAAGTCGTCCAGCAGGAGATCGAAACGCAGGCGGCCCTCCTTGCTGAGGTAGGACGGGCGGGGCACAGCCAGCGAATGCTCGAGCACGGAGGTGAGGGCTCGGGGGATCACCTCGCGGTAGATCGGGTTGGCGATCGCGAGGCCTTGCCGAGCCGGGATCACCAGCCCGAGGTCGACGACGAACTGGATATCGTCGTCCAGGACTTCGGGGGAGAGAGCCTCTCCAGCGAGGATGGGCTCGATGATACGCCGGACCCGAGGTTCCCGCAGGCGGTCGATCAAGGAATCCAGGTGGGTATCCCGACGCTGAATCAGAGCTTCTTTGGCAGCTTCGATGTGTCGTGCTTCGACGGCGTGCTCCGGGTCCGAGACCTCCCCTGAGATCGCCTGCTCGGCCAGTGCATTCACCAGCCAGGGGTGACCGCCGGACAGCTCGCAGGCCAGGCGCTTTGCCTCGGGAGTGAAGACTTGTCCCGTTTCCACAGTGTGCTGGTCGTAGAGCTCGGCCACCTCTTCGGTGGTGAAGTTGGGAAGGGTGAGCGATTCGACCTTGATGTTGAACGGCGAGGCGGTCCCGAGCGTCTGTTCTTCCGGCCGGACCGAGAGACGATAGTCGCGGACATCCCGAAGACCCACAAGCGCGACCGACTGGGGGAAGCTCGCGGGACGCTCGGGATAGCCGCTCCGGATCTGACGCAACGCGGAGATCAGCACGTCGTCAACCAAGGAGTCAATCTCATCGAGAAAGAGCACGACCGGCCGCGGGCATTGGCGCGACCAGCGGGAGAGGAGGTCGAGAAGCCGGGTCTCGGCCGGGACCGCAGGGTCCGCCGGAGGAGGCCGAAGCTCCTCGGGCAGGTGGATCAGGGCGGATTGGCGCAGAGCGTCCAGAAGAGCCGCGATTCCCCGCTCGACGTTGGGACCCGCGGCCTGTGCCACCTCGCAGGAGGCGAGCAGAGCGGCATAACGGCCGGCTGCGGTGAGGGCCGGTGCCAAGGTCCGGAAGAAGGTCGTCTTGCCGGACTGCCGGGGCGCGTGAACGACGAAATAGAGCCTCTGCTCGATCAGGCGCCGGACTTCCGGCAGCCGCCGTTCGGGCGGCAGCATGTAGTGGAACCGGGGATCGCAAGGGCCGGCGGTGTTGAAGAACCTGGGCATGGCTGTCGGCAAAAAGATTCCCCTGGGAGCCTACCATGCTCCCAGGGAACCTGCCCGATGACGGGAGCCCCTAGAGCACCGTCTCGCGGACGACCTCTTCGACCGAGGTCATGCCGTCGCGGATCTTCTGGAGGCCGCTGCCGCGCAGGGTGACCAGGCCGTTCTGGATGGCCTTCTGGCGCAGCTCGTAGGCGCTTCCGCCGGAGAGGACCAGCTCCCGCAGCTCGTCGTCGATCTCCAGCACCTCGTAGAGGCCGACCCGGCCCTTGTAGCCGGTCTGGGTGCAGCGGTCGCAGCCCCGGCCCTTGAAGAGCTTGAGCGTGCGCGCCTCGGCCTCGGAGAAGCCGACCTCGATCAGCGCCTGGGGCGGCATGTCGAACGGCTCCTTGCAGAAGGAGCAGATGCGGCGCACGAGCCGCTGGGCCACGATCAGGTGGACCGAGGTGGCTACGAGGAAGGGCTCGATGCCCATGTTCATCAGACGGCTGATCGAGGAGGGGGCGTCGTTCGTGTGGAGCGTCGAGAGCACGAGGTGGCCCGTCATGGCGGCCTTGATCGCCACCTCGGCGGTTTCGAAGTCGCGGATCTCGCCCACCAGGACGATGTTCGGGTCCTGCCGGAGGAAGGAGCGCAGGGCCGCCGCGAAATTGAGGCCGATCTGCTCGCGCATCTGCACCTGGTTGATGCCGGCGAGGTTGAACTCGACCGGATCCTCGGCGGTGATGATGTTGACCTCCGTGGTGTTGATGCGCTGGAGGGCCGAGTAGAGGGTGTTGGTCTTGCCCGAGCCCGTGGGCCCGGTGACCAGCACCATGCCGTAGGGCTTCATGATCGCGGCCTCGAACTTGCGGAGCGACTCGGCCTCGAAGCCCAGCTTCGTCATGTCGAGCATGAGCTTGTCCTTGTCGAGCAAGCGCATGACGATCTTTTCGCCGAAGAGGGTGGGGAGCACGGAGACGCGGTAGTCCAGATCCTTGCTCTTGCCTTCGATCTTGGCCTTGATCTTGATGCGGCCGTCCTGCGGCAGGCGCTTTTCGGCGATGTCCAGGCGCGCCATGATCTTGACGCGGCTGGTGATCGCCTCGCGCAGCTTCACGGGCGGACGCATGGTCTCGTAGAGGATGCCGTCGATCCGGTAGCGGACCCGGTAGTCCTTCTCGTAGGGCTCGATGTGGATGTCCGAGGCGCCCCGCTTGATCGCGTCGGTCAGGATGATGTTGACCAGCTTGACGACCGGCGCCTGCTCGGACTCCTCCTCGAGGGTCGAGAGGTCGAGATCCTCTTCCTCGTCCAGAACCTCGAGATCCCCCGCCGCCTCCTCCGTCAGGTTCTCCATGACCTTCTTCAGCTCGATCGCGTGCGCCGAGCCGTAGTAGCGGTCGATGGCCATGCGGATCGCCGTCTCGGACGCCACGACCGGCTCGACCTTGTAGCCGGTCATGAACTTGACGTCGTCCATGGCGAAGACGTTCGTGGGATCGATCATGGCGACGGTGATCGTCGCCCCCATCTTGCCCACGGGGAGGATCGTGTACTTGCGGGCGAGGTCGGCCGGGATGATCTTCAGGACCGACTCGTCGATCTCCATGGCGGCCAGGTCGACCGAGGGGACCCGGAAGTGCTGTGACAGCGCGTCGACGAGCTGGCGCTCGGTCATATGCCCGAGCTTGACCAGGTTGGTCCCGACCCGTCCGCCCGAATCCTTCTGGAGCGCGAGGGCCTCGTTGAGCTGCGCCTGGGTGACCCTGCCGGCCTTGATCAGCAGCTCACCGAGCTTGTCGGGAATCTGGGGTTGAGGTCTGCGGACTGGTTCTGCTGGTGGTGCCATCCCGAAGTTCCGTCGAGCCCTCCCCCTCCCTCGTCCGTCGAGGCGGGAGCCGGACTCCAAGTTAAAGCTCTAAGAGACGTCCCGCAGTCTACCAGCGGGGGGAAAGAGGGTCAACGCAACAGCCTATGGAAATTGCAGTATAGGCTCAGGTGCCCCGGCCAGGATCTCCGCCGCCCGCGCCGCCACCCGGTCCGGCGGGATGTTCAAGAGGCAGGCCTTGGCCTCGGAGAGCCTCTTGTAACAGAAGCTGCAGGGGAGGCGCTCGAACACGGCGTGGCCGGGCTGGCCATGGGGTCCGTGCCGCGCGGGGTCGGTCGGGCCCATCACCATGAGCACCGGGGTTCCCAGGGCGCGGGCGAGGTGGGTGGGGCCGGAGTCTCCCCCCAGCATCAGCCGCGCCCGGCGGATCAGGGCGGCGAGCGTCGGCAGGTCCGCGGCCGGCACGACGCGGACCGCTCCCCCTCCCGCGGCCTCGGCCTCGGCCGCCAGTTTCTCCTCCCCGCGCGCCGCCGCCACCCACGTCGGCAGGCCCGTGGCGGCGAAGAGTTGCCGGGCCGCCTTTCCCCACCAGGCCGGCGGGTAGACCTTGTTGGCCCATCCGGCGCCGGGGTGGAGAAGAGCGTACGGCTCCGGGCGGGCGGCGAAGAGCTCCCGCGCCGCCTCGGGCTCCTCCCGGAAGAGCTTCTCCCCGCCGAAGTCCGCGGGCTCGGGCGGAAGGCCCAGGGCGTCCAGGAGCGACAGCGCCCGGTCCACCGCGTGCGTCCCGCGGGGAACGACCGGCTCGCTGATCCACACGGCGCTCGACGGCTCGCGGCGGTCCTTCCGGGCAAAGCCGATCCGGCGGTCGCAGAGGGTGAGCGCCGCGATCACCCCGGCCTTGTGGTTCCCCATGAGGTCGAGCACCACCTCGGGGGCGAAGCGGTCGAGCGCCGAGACGAAGCCCCCGAGCTCCCGGAGCGTCCCCGGCGAGAACGGCCGGCGCCGCCAGGCGTCCAGGCGCACGGTCAGGAGCTCGTCGAGATCCGGATGGCCCTGGAGCACCGGGGCCACCCGCTCCTCGGCGACCCAGCCGATCCGGCCGTGGGGGAAGTGGCGGCGCAGCGCCGTCAGCACCGGCAGGACGTGGATCACGTCGCCCAGGGCGCTCGTGCGGAGGAGGAGGATCCTCACCGCGTTCCCCTCTCCCGGCCGGTGGGGGGGCGATGGGAGAGGGGACAGGGGTGAGGGCTCACGGCAGGCCCTTCACCTTGGAGATCAGATCGCTCGTCGCGTGGTCCTTGGGATCGCCGACCAGGGCGGTGCGGCCGCCGTAGGAGCGGACGACCTCGTACTCGGGGACCCTCTCCGGGGTGCCGTAGTCGGTCCCCTTGCAGTGGATGTCCGGCCGGAGGTCGGCGAGAAGGGGAGCGGGGGTGTCGCCGTCGAAGATCACCACGAAGTCGACGGGTTCGAGGGCCGCCAGCAGCTCGGCGCGCTCGGCGGCGGGCACCACGGGCCGGCCGGGGCCTTTCAGCCGCTCGACCGAGGCGTCGCCGTTCAGGCCCACCACCAGCACATCCCCCTCGGCCCTGGCCGCCTGAAGGTAGCGCAGGTGCCCTACGTGGAGAAGGTCGAAGTGGCCGTTCGCGAAGGCGACCTTCTTCCCTTGCGCCTTCAGGGCCGCGATCCGCTCGCGGATTTCGGGAAGGGTCAGAACGGTCCCCATCGCAGCTCCTCCAGGGGGCGGGGATCGCCCGCCACGGCGCGCTTCAGCTCCTCGGGCGAGCAGGTCGCGGTCCCCATCTTCATCACCACGACGCCGCCGGCGTAGTTGGCGAGGAGCGCGGCTTCGAGCGGGGTGGACCCGGCCGCGAGGGCCAGGGCGAAGGTGCCGATCACCGTGTCTCCGGCGCCGGTCACGTCCGCCACCTGGTCCGTTCCCGAGACCGGGAGGTGGGTCGAGGTCCGGGGGCGGAAGAGGCTCATCCCGCGGCTCCCCCGGGTGATCAGGAGGAAGCGCGCCCCCAGCCGCTCGCGCAGATGGCTCCCCGCCGCCTCCAGGCGCTCCGGGTCGTCGTTGATCCCGGAGCCCAGGAGCGCCTCGGCCTCCTCCTCGTTGGGCGTAGCCCCGTCCAGCCCTTCGAATTCGCCGAGCCGGTAGCGGCTGTCCGCCACGAGGGTGGCCTTCTCTCCCAGGGCGGCGCGCATGCGGGGGAGCATCCCGGGCTCGACCGCGCCGTAGCCGTAGTCTGAGAGGATCGCCACCCGCGCCGTGCCGGCCCACTCCTCGAGCCGCTCGGTGAACCGCCCGCGCTCCTCGTCCGTGAGCTCGAGCGTCTCCTCGATGTCGTAGCGCACGATCTGCTGCTTGATCGAGTGTTTGCCGCCGCCCAGGATGCGCACCTTGGTGGGTGTCCGGTAGCCGCGCCGCACGAGGATTCCTTCCGTGGGCACGTCCATCCCCTGAAGCGCCGCCAGCAGGTCCAGGCCGTGGCGGTCGTCCCCTACAATGCCGAGCGGGAGGGGCCGCCCCCCGAGCGCCGCCACGTTGGCCACCGCGTTCGCCCCTCCGCCGGGGACGAGCTTTTCGTCCTGATAAGAAAGGATGAGGACCGGAGCCTCCCGGCTGATCCGCTTCGGGATGCCGGTGACGAACACGTCCGCCACCAGATCCACCAGCATGGCGACCGGCTGGCCCGCCATGGCGTCGATCAGGCGCAGAAGCCGGTCGGTCGTCGGAAGGAGCTCGATGTGGGGCGGCATGGACGGGGCGGATTGTAGCAGGGGAGCGTCTGCTGCGGAGCCGCACCTGGAGGCGGGCGGCGCGTGAAGTGTACAGGGTGTTGCGGCGTGGCGAAAGATGATATGAATAAGGGAGACATTCCGGGTGGATTCGATGCCCTCTTCCATGCCGAGCAGTTCCCGGAGGAGGGACCGGCCCCTTTGACTGAGGAGGAGTTGCGGATGGGTATAACTGCGGTTATACTTCCTCGCATGAAGACCGCCGTGTCTGTGCCGGATCAGCTCTTCGACGCCGCGGACCGGTTCGCCCGCCGTCTCGGCCTTTCGCGGAGCGAGCTCTATTCGAAGGCTCTCCAGGAGTACCTTGGCTCTCACCGGGAAGAGGGGATCACGGAGGCTCTGGACCGGATCTATGAGAAAGAGGACTCCTCTCTGGATCCTGTGCTGGCTTCGATCCAGGCGTTCTCCCTCCCCAAGGGCGAATGGTGATCCGGAGGGGGGATGTCTGGTGGGCGTCACTGCCGGAACCGGTGGGATCTGAGCCGGGGTACCGTCGCCCTCTCGTCGTCGTCCAGGCGGACAGCTTCAATCAGAGCCGGATTCAGACGATCCTCGGTGTCGCCCTGACGACGAACCTGAGGCTCGCCGACGCTCCCGGGAATCTCCTCTTGACGAGCCGGGAGACCGGTCTGCCCCGAGACTGTGTCGCGAACATCTCTCAAATCATCGCGGCCGACCGGAGGACACTGACGGAGCGGGTCAGCGTCCTGCCGCCTATCTTGATGGAAAAGATCGAGGCGGGCCTGCGGCTGGTATTGAATCTCTGAACCGGGATCTCTGAACCGGCTGAGACCGGCTCAGAGATTTCCGGAAGTCAGTTGCCTGAGCGTGCGAGGGCTGCCTTGATGACCTCCTGCGGCATCCCCGCCTGCTTCCAACTCACCATGTCGTCCGCCGTGAGCGGGCTGCCGAGGTTTTTCTGGTTGACGTAGTCCACCAGGAGCTCGGTCGTAAAGCTCTGCTTCTTGAGCTTGACGAGTTCGGCCAAGAGGTCGGCCGGTGAGATCGAGGGGCCGGAGGGCACCCTGGCCGCAGAAGAAGATTCGGAACGGGGGGCCGCCTTGCCCACCCAGGCGTTCTGCAGGCCGGCGTCGTTCAGGGCGTTGGCGTAGGTCTCCTTGATCGCGTCGCTCAGGACCTCGTTTACGTTCTCCTGGCTTCGAGCCCGGCCAAAGCGGGTGGCGTCCCCCAGGGCCGTCCCCTCCCAGAGGACGCCTCCCTGGGCGTTCTTGAGCGCGAATACCACCTGCACCTCGGCCTGGTACGTCGAGCCCACCGCCTTGTTGCTTTCGACGACGCGGACGCGGGTGAGCTTGCCGGCGAGGGTCTGAGGCGCATCCGGAGAGACCTTGATCCCCCAATCCCCCAGGTTCTTGCGCAGAACCTCGTCGGCCCAGGTGACCACGCTGTTCGAAGCCATGACCGGCCACATGCGGTCGTCGTCGTCCGAGCTGTCGCCGATCACCGCAGGATCGCTCCCGGCGCGGCCGTCCTCCATCGTGACCTGCACCGGCCGTTCATTCATCCCCGGCCCGAGCACGGCGCTCGAGGTGGCGACGCTCTCCTGAGGCGCGTACCGCAGCGAGACGGTGAACGGTCCTTTGTCGGCGGCTCCCACCCGGGCGGTGCCGAGGACGAGCGCTCCGAGCAGGACGAGCTTCCATTGATTCGGGTTCATAGGTCCCTCCAAACGTAAAAAGGTCTGTAAGAAGAAATCAGGATGACTTCAAAGAAGTCTAGCGGATTCCGAAACGGCCCGGTACTGCTCCTCCGAGACCGGCTCCAGCGAAGCGGTTTCGAGGTCGATGTTCAGGGCGGGCTTCAGCCGGCCTTCCGGAGGGCCTCGATGGTCGTCTGCGGCCGGTTGAGCACGAGGTCGTACTGATTCTGGAGGTTCATCCAGAACTCCGGGGTCGTGTCGAGCGCCTGCGCGAAGAGCCACGCCGTCTCCGGGGTGATCCCCCGCTTCCCGCGCACGATCTCGTTGATCCTCTGGACCGGCACTCCGATGTGCCGGGCGAAGGCGACCTGCGTCACGCGCAGGGGAGTCAGGAACTCCTCCTGCAGGATCTCGCCGGGGTGGGTGGGCACGCGATGGGTCGGAAGCATGGAGGTCGTTCCTTTCGCCTGATCAGTGATAGTCCGTGATCCGCACTCTCTCCGCGTCAGACCCCGTCCAGCGGAACACGATCCGCCAGCGTTGGTTGATCCGGATGCTGTGGAACCCGGCAAGGTCACCTGCGAGCGCCTCGAGCCTGTTGCCGGGAGGCGACCGGAGATTCCTCAGAGAGTCGGCCGCATTGATCATGTCCAGCTTTCTCAAGGCGATCCTCAGGATGTCCGGGGGGAGCTTTCGGGTGTTCCCGCCGATGATTCCGTGGTACAGCTCCTCCGTCTCCCAGTCTCCGAATGAGACGATCATCCTTACCTCCGCAGAGCTTACACGCTGACACGGTGTCCGTGCAATCGTGTAGGAGCGTGGACTTACCCTTACCGCGCGAAATGGTGACGAGATGAGGATACAACGGACGGCCGGGGCCGGCCAAGGACATGCGGGGACGTGTCGCCGAGGGCTCAGGCGCTCCGGTACTGCTCCTCCGAGACCTCCTCCAGCCACTCCGTCTCCAGGTCGATGTTCAGAGCGAGGTGCACCATGGGGGCGTCCGGCGTCGCGCCGTGCCAGTGCTTCTCGTCCTTGGAGATGTAGACCGTCTCCCCGGGACCGGCCTCCCCGATGGGCCCGCCCTCGTGCTGGAACCGGCAGCGTCCTTCGACGACGGTGAGGATCTGCACGCCGCTGTGAGTGTGCCAGTTCGTCCGGGCGCCGGGGGCGAACTCGACGCGGAGGAGCTTGACGGGCTGAATGTCCGGACCGGCTGCCAGAGGTTTCAAGGTGACGGCGCCGGTGAAGTAGGTGGGATCGCCGGGGTTTCCGGAGATCGCCTGGGGGTCGAGGATGTGCATGGGGGCCTTTCTCTGCGGAAATCCACTGAGGGAGGACTATACCCCGCCCTCCCGGAACGCCTCGCCAGAGTGCCGGAAACTTCCGCCTTCCGGAACCTCCATCGAGCAGTGCTAGCCGGGAAGCAGCCGTCGATCGGGAGTCTCCAGGGGAAGACCGCGGACTCGGATCAGTCCCTCCGTGACGCTGACGATCGCTCCGGCTTCGAGCTCTCTCCTGCACTGGAGGAGGACCCGCTTGAGGTGGCTCGTCACGTTCTCCGGCCTCATGTTGTGCAACCGGAAGATGACGATGCTCGGGAGCGCCTCTCCGCTGGCGGCGATCAGGTCGGTAAAGTCCAGGTCCTGGGTCAGAAGGATCGACTCTTCAGCCTTGGCCTTTTCAAGGATGAAAGGGTCCGGCAAGGTATCGAGACCCTCTTCATGGAGATGGACCGCCCCATGGCCGATGTCCCGCAGGACCCTGGCGACCTCCGGCGAGATCCCCATGTCGAGGAGGAATCTCATACCGCCGCGGTTTGAACGGGCAGCAGAGTCTCCTGAGCGAGCCAGGCGGCGTAGCGGAGGGTTTCCTGAACGTCTTCCACCTCCAGGTAGGGGTAGGCGGCCACGATCTCCTCGGCCGTCATCCCATTCGCGACGAGATTGAGGACCAGGGAGACCGTAACCCGCATGCCGCGGATGCAGGCACGTCCAGCCATGACGTTCGGGTCGAAGGTGATGCGGTCGAAGCCAAGCATGATCAAGAGTATACGTCCATGGAATCTGGTAAGCGTTGCTCGGATACACTCCCCCCTTCCATGCCGCCCGCCCTCCGCCTCCGCGACCGCATCCTCTCCGAGGGACCTATCCCCTTCGCGCCCTTCATGGAGGAGGCCCTCTATGGCGAGGAGGGGTACTACAGCCGGGACGCGGTTCCGATCGGGGAGGAGGGGGACTACGTCACGGGCTCGTCGCTGTCTCCGCTGTTCGGGCGGGTGACGGCGCGGCTTCTCTCCCGGCTCGACCGGGCGCTTGGGGCTCCGGCGGAGCTGTTCGAGGCGGGGTATGGGACGGGGGCTCATCTCGAGAGCGTCGTCTCGTCCCCTCTCTGTTTGTCCCCCTTTTCTAAGAAGGAAGGGGGCCCGCGGCGGGTGCGGGCGTGGGACCGGGTGTCGCGGGCGGTGCCGGCGGGAGTGGAGCGGGTCGCGGATTTGGCGGACGTGGGGGAGGTCGACGGGCTGATCTTCTCCTACGAGCTGTTCGACGCCCTGCCGGTCCACCGGCTGATCGGCCGGGCGGACGGCTCGGTGGGAGAGCTCTGGGTGGACGTCGAGGGGGACGGCTTCGTGTGGCGGGAAGGCGACGTGTCCGATCCGGCTCTCCCGGACCTTCTCGGCGGCGCGGCGCTCGCGCCCGGGCAGGTGGCGGATCTCGCTCCCGGCTGGGGGCCGCTCTACCGGGAGATCGCCGGGCGGCTCGGGCGGGGGCTCGTGGTGACGTGCGACTACGGCTTCGAGCGCGAGCGGCTCCTGGACGTCCGGGTGCGCCAGCACGGCACGCTCGCCTGCTACAGCCGCCAGCGGGTCCACCGGAACCCCTTCGTCCTGGTCGGAGAGCAGGATCTGACGGCCCACGTGGACTTCACGGCCCTCCTCCGCGCGGGCGAGGAGGCCGGGCTCATGACCTTGGCCTTCACCCGGCAGGCGTTCTGGCTCACGGCCTGCGGCCTCTTCGAGGAGCTCGAAGGCGCGGACTTCGAAACGCGCCGCCAGGCCATGGCGCTCCTCGACGGCGAGGGGATGGGCGAGGAGATCCGCGTCCTCGTCCAGGGCCGGGGGATCGACCCGGGAGAGGTGCTGGGAGAGGGAGGGGTTCCCCTCTCCCGGGTGGGGGGAGGGCGATGGGAGAGGGGGCAGGGGTGAGGTCTCCGCTTGCCTCGTGCTTGATTCCCTGAGAAGCTGTTCTTAGAATCCACTGGCCCGTTCTCAAATGTCCTCTTCTTCAGCGCTCGGCGCATGATCACCGGTTACAACACAGACGTCCGCCATGGCGAGGTGGTGTTCCACGTCCAGACGGAGGACAAGGGCACCGCGAATCCGTACATCGAGAGCCTCGTGTACGTGGGCGGGCAGGTGCTCGTGAGCAAGCGGGCGAGCTACGCGGAGCTTCTGGCCGAGGGCAAGGACGAGAAGGACATCGTGGCCCTGATGGACCACCAGCACCGGACCATGATCGCGGCCGTCCGCCACGGCAAGCTGGACGCCAAGCTCGCGTCCCTGAGCTCCGGGAAGCAGACCGGGCAGTTCCCGGCCGTCGAGACGCCCGTTTCCCGGCCGGTGCCGGTCCAGCAGCCCCCGCCGACCGCGCCGGTCGCGACCCCGCTTCCGGCGCCGGGCCGGCTGGATTCGGGCCCGATGGACTCGGGAGCCACCGTGGCCCGACCCGCGCCCCCGCCAGCGCGGCCGACCCCGATGCCGGAGCGGACGCTCGACCAGGTGATCCTCGAGTACCTGACGAACGAGGCGGACCAGGAGCAGCTCGTCCTGCTCCTGAACGAGGACGCCAACCTGTCGCTGGGACAGCGGGCCGAGCTCGTGCTGCGGACGAGCTCTTCCAAAACCGGCAACCCGATCTCCGGCGCCCAGATCTCGATCCGCATGATCTCGACCGTCGCCGAGCCCCGGGTGCTCGCCGTGGGCCGGACGGACGACCAGGGCCTCCTCCCCCTGTCCTTCGACATCCCCCAGGTCGGCCGGGGCACCTCGGCCCTCATCATCACGGCCGCGAGCGCGATCGGCCGCGCCGAGCTCAAACACCTCCTCTGATCCGCCCCTTTCGTTATATATAGGGGTCGTGGACGAGAAGGACGTGTTTTTCGACCTGACCCTGAACGGCGAGCCTCGGCAACTGCCGGCGGGCGCGACGGTCCTCGACCTGCTGGCCGCGGTGGGCCGCGACCCGCGCACGGTGGCGGTCGAGAGGAACGGCGAGATCGTGCGCCGGGCCGAATACGGGGCGACCCGTCTGGGGGCCGGAGACCGTCTGGAAGTGGTTCACTTCGTGCAAGGAGGGTAGGATTGCGGGGAAACGTCCAGGAGGCCGCCGGGGCGGAGGCTGGTCCGGACGCTGGTCCGGAAATACGGGGGCGGGCTCTGGCGTTAGGACGAGAGGATTCGGGCAGCGGAGACGTTGCAAGAACCTACAGCTCAAAGTATGATCCTCACCGAACGGGCCGCTAGCTCAATTGGCAGAGCAGCAGACTCTTAATCTGCGGGTTGAAGGTTCGATTCCTTCGCGGCTCACCATCCCTCTTCCCTTCCCCCTCCCGGTCTGCGAGGAGGCCTTCACCGCGAAAGTGGCGGAACTGGTATACGCGCTAGACTTAGGATCTAGTCCCGAGAAATCGGGTTGGGGGTTCGAGTCCCCCCTTTCGCACCAACGACAAGGATAGAGATCGAATGAGCGTCGTCGTTTCTCAGCGGGACATCGGTCCCTGCCGCAAGCAGTTGACGATCGAGGTCCCCGCCCCGGCGGTGGAGGCGGAGACCGAGCGGGTGATCCAGGATCTGGGCACCCGGGTGCGAATCCCTGGCTTCCGCAAGGGCAAGGTTCCCAAGGAGATGGTCCGGCGGCGCTTCGCCAAGGACATCGAGGAAGAGGTCAAGGAGCGCCTCCTGCCGCGCTACTGGCGGCAGGCGCAGGCGGAGAGCGCGATCGAGCCCCTCCTCCCTCCGCAGGTCGACGAGGTGGCCGAGCTGACGCCCGGCGCGCCCTTGACGTTCACCGCGACCGTCGAGGTCCGCCCCCAGGTCGAGCTGCAAAACATCAGGGACTTCGATCTCCCCGACCCGTCGATCGAGCCGGGCACCCTCGAGGTCGACGAGACGATCGAGGGCTTCAGGCGCCAGGTGGCGGAGTGGGTGGCGGTCGACCGGCCGGCCTCCCGCGGCGACCGGGTGAGCCTGGAGATCACGACCCTCGCTTCCGAGGATCATCCCGAGGAGAGGACGGACCCGGTGCAGATCGAGGTCGGCGACGCCAACGTGTGGGAGGAGCTGTCCCTCGCCGTGTCGGGCCTCTCGGTCGGCCAGGAGACGACGTTCACGCGCCGCCACGAGCACCCCGCCCACGAAGAGGGGGCCCCGCCGCACGTCCACGAGCAGAGCTACCAGGTGCGGGTGACCGCGATCGAGGAGCGGGACCTGCCGGCTCTGGACGACGCCTTTGCCGCCAAGGTCGCCCCGGACCTGGGCACGATGGACGGCCTGAAAGACGCGGTCGTCCGCCAGCTCCGGCAGAACCGGGTGGAGCAGCGCCGCGAGGAGCGCCACAAGGCCCTGCTCGACCAGCTCCGCGACCGCCACCCGATCGATCTCCCCCAGGGCGTCGTCCGCCAGGAGATGGAGACGCTGGTGCGCGACTACGCCGAGGGGCTGTCGCGCCGCGGCGTGGATCTGGACCGCGCCGGGATCGACTGGAACCGGGTGGGGGAGGAGATGGTGCCGCTCGCCGAGCGCCGGGTGCACGCCCGCCTGCTCCTGGACGCCATCTCGGAGGCCGAGGGGGTTCTAGTCACTGAAGAAGAGTTCGAGGCGACGCTCGCCGCCCTCGCCCGCGCCCAGGGGGCCTCGACGCCCGCTCTGCGGCGCGCGCTCGACGAGGACGGGCGGCTCGCCACCCTGCGCTCCCAGCTCCGGCGGGAGAAGACGATTCGCCACCTGCTCGGCGAGGCGGAGCCGGTCCCCGGCTCCGCGGCTGAGCTGTCTACGGAAAGCTAGTCAGGAGATTTGAACAGCATGCTGATCCCGATGGTTGTCGAACAGTCCAACCGGGGCGAGCGCGCCTACGACATCTACTCGCGCCTGCTCAAGGACAACATCATCTTCCTCGGCCGGCAGGTCGACGACGACATGGCCAGCCTGATCATCGCGCAGATGCTCTTCCTGGAGGCGGAGAACCCCGAGAAGGACATCGCCCTCTACATCAACTCGCCGGGCGGCTCGATTTCCGCCGGCCTCGCGATCTACGACACGATGCAGTACATCAAGCCCGACGTGGCGACCTACTGCGTGGGCCAGGCGGCTTCGATGGCGGCGGTTTTGCTTGCAGCGGGGACCAGGGGGAAGCGGACGGTGCTTCCGAACAGCCGGGTGCTGATCCACCAGCCCTGGCTCTCAGGGCTCCAGGGGCAGCAGACCGACATCGAGATCCACGCGAAGGACATGTTCATGATGCGCGACCGGATGGACGAGATCCTCGCCTACCACACCGGAAAGTCGAAGGAGGACGTCCACCGCGATACGGAGCGCGATAGAATCCTCGCAGCTCAAGAGGCGGTGGATTACGGCATCGTGGACCGGATCATGATGCGGCGGCGTCCGGAGGCGGTCCCTCCCCCTTCGCGTTGACCCCCTGGGAGGCGTTTGAGGCACCTTGAGAGAGAGGAGCCCTCGAATCGGACGGCAAACGCGGCGGAAATACCCCCCGCCGCGGTCCCGTTCTACATGGCAAGGCGTTGACAGGGCTCCGGTTCGCTCCTAGCATCGATGACGACCCCTGTCGAAATGCCCGAACGGAGGAGAAATGCCGAAGAAAGACAGCGGCGATGAAGTCCTGAGGTGCTCGTTCTGCAACAAGAGCCAGCGGGAGGTCAAAAAGCTCATCGCCGGCCCGACCGTGTTCATCTGCGATGAGTGTGTCGACATCTGCCTCGACATCATCGCCGAGGACCGTATGCTCGAGCAGCAGCAGGACACCACCCTCCCCAAGCCCAAGGAGATCAAGGCGCTCCTCGACGAGTACGTGATCGGGCAGGAGCAGGCGAAGAAGAAGCTGGCCGTTGCGGTCTACAACCACTACAAGCGGATCGACTTCGCCGAGAAGAGCCACGGCGAGGTGGAGCTCTCGAAGTCCAACATCCTGCTCATCGGACCGACCGGCACGGGGAAGACGCTCCTCGCCCAGACCCTGGCGCGCCTCCTCTCGGTGCCGTTTACGATCGCCGACGCCACGACCCTGACCGAGGCGGGCTACGTCGGCGAGGACGTCGAGAACATCATCCTCAAGCTCTACCAGGCCTCGGGGAACGACAAAGAGAAGACGCAGCGCGGCATCGTCTACATCGACGAGGTCGACAAGATCTGCCGGAAGAGCGACAACCCGTCCATCACGCGGGACGTATCCGGTGAGGGCGTGCAGCAGGCGCTGCTCAAGATCCTCGAAGGGACCCAGTGCAACGTGCCGCCCCAGGGGGGGAGAAAGCACCCGCACCAGGAGTTCCTGCAGATCGACACCACCAACATCCTGTTCATCTGCGGCGGCGCGTTCGTGGGCCTGGAAGAGGTCATCGAGCGCCGCATGAACCAGAAGTCCTTAGGCTTCGGGGCCGAGATCAAGGGCAAGCGCGAGAAGAAGACCGGTCAGCTCCTGGAGCAGGTGCTGCCCGAGGACCTCATCAAGTACGGCCTGATCCCCGAGTTCGTGGGACGTCTGCCGGTGGTCGCGACGCTCGAGGAGCTCGACGAGGAGGCGCTCGTGCGCATCCTCCACGAGCCCAAGAACAGTCTGATCCGGCAGTACCAGACCATTTTGGAGTTCGAAGGAGTCGAGCTCAAGTTCACGGACGAGGCCTTGAAGGCCATCGCCAGTGAGGCGCTCAAGAGGAATGTCGGGGCGCGTGGCCTGCGGATCATCCTCGAAGAGCTCATGCTCGACCTGATGTACAACGTCCCCTCGCAACGCGACATCAAGCAGTGCGTGATCAACGAGGAGGTCGTTGGAAGCCGGATTCAGCCGATCATGCTTTACAAGAAGGCCGGCTGAGGAGAGGGCGAAAGCGTACGAACATGGCAGCACCATTCGTCACCCGAAAGCGCGAAAAGCTACCCCTGGTCCCCCTGCGGGACATGGTGGTCTTCCCCCATATGATGGCCCCGTTCATCGTGGGCCGTGAGAGCTCGGTCCGGGCCCTGGAGCAGGCGCTCCAGACCTCGGGCAAGCGGATCTTCCTGGCCGCCCAGAAGGACCCCCGGATCGACGACCCGCTGCGCGACGACATCTGCGACCTGGGCGTGGTCGCCACGGTCATCCAGAACCTGAAGCTGCCCAACGGCAACGTCCGGGTGATGGTCGAGGGTGTCCAGCGCGGCAGGATCATGGACGTCGAGGACACCGACGGCGCCCTGAACGTCGACGTCGAGACCTTCGAGATCAACTATCCGATGAGCGAAGAGCTCCGGATGTATATGAGCAAGGTGCTCTCGGCCTTCGAGCAGTACGCCAAGATGTCCCATCACCTGGCGTTCGAGGGCTTGATGTCCACCCTGAAGCTCGACGACGCCGACCGCGTCGCGGACATCCTCGCGGCCCACCTGATGGTGGCGACCTCCGAGAAGCAGTCCCTCCTGGAGCTCGTGAACCCCTACGAGCGGCTCCAGCGCCTTCACGACCTGCTCGACGTCGAGATCGAGAAGATCAACATCGACAAGCGGATCAACGTGAAGGTCAAGAAGCAGATGGAGAAGGCCCAGAAAGAGTACTACCTGAACGAGAAGATCAAGGCCATCCATCAGGAGCTCGGAAGGAAGGACGACCGGGGCGACGAGCTGACCGAGCTGCGCGAGAAGATCGAGAAGGCGGGCCTGCCCAAGGACGCCAAGGAGAAGGCCGAGCAGGAGCTGAAGCGCCTGGAGGCCATGCCGCCGGTTTCGGCCGAGGCCACGGTCTCCCGCAACTACATCGACTGGCTCGTGTCGGTGCCCTGGCGCAAGAAGAGCAAGGAGAGGAAGGATCTGGATCACGCCGAGCGGGTCTTGAACGAGGACCACTACGGCCTCGAGAAGATCAAGGATCGGATCCTGGAGTTCCTGGCCGTGCGCCAGCTCGTGGGCCAGACCAAGAGCTCGATCGTCTGCTTCGTCGGCCCTCCGGGCGTCGGCAAGTCGTCGCTCGCCAAGTCGATCGCGCGGTCCACGGGGCGCAAGTTCGTGCGCCTGTCGCTGGGCGGCGTGCGCGACGAAGCGGAGATCCGGGGCCACCGCCGGACCTACATCGGCGCCTTCCCGGGCCAGATCGTCCAGATGATGCGCAAGGCCGGGACGATCAATCCCGTCTTCCTGCTCGACGAGATCGACAAGATGTCCACGGACTTCCGGGGGGATCCGTCCGCGGCGCTCCTCGAGGTGCTGGACCCGGAGCAGAACGACTCGTTCCTGGACCACTACCTGGACGTGGACTACGACCTTTCGAAGGTCATGTTCATCGCCACGGCGAACGTGACGCACACGATCCCGGCGGCCTTGAAGGACCGGATGGAGATCATCCAGCTCTCGGGCTACACATTGAACGAGAAGCTCGCGATCGCGAAGATGTTTCTCGTCCCCCGGCAGCTCAAGGACCACGGTCTCTCCCCCGACAACTTCCAGTTCGAGGAGGAGGCGATCCGGGTGCTCATCGAGAGCTACACGCGGGAGGCCGGCGTGCGGAGCCTGGAGCGCGAGGTCGGCTCGATCTGCCGCAAGATCGCCCGCCGGGTGGTCCGCGAGGGGCAGAGCGTCAAGATGATCATCACTCCGGAGTCGATCTACGAGTTCCTGGGCAAGCCCAAGTTCCGGGCCCGGCGCAAGAACCAGGAGTCGGAAGTCGGGGTCGCGACCGGTCTCGCCTGGACGGAAGTCGGCGGCGAGCTGCTCGAAACCGAGGTGGGTCTGATGCCCGGCAAGGGCAAGCTCACCTTGACGGGCAAGCTCGGCGAGGTGATGCAGGAGTCAGCCCGCGCGGCGGTGTCGTACCTGAGGAGCCGCGCCGATCTCCTGGGGATCGAGCCCGATTTCAACGAGAGCGTGGACATCCACCTGCACGTGCCGGAGGGGGCGATCCCCAAGGACGGTCCTTCGGCGGGCATCACGATGGCCACGACGCTCATCTCGGCGCTCACCAAGATCCCGGTCCGGAAGGACGTGGCAATGACGGGCGAGATTACGCTCCGGGGCAAGGTCTTGCCCGTGGGCGGAATCAAGGATAAGGTTCTGGCGGCTTTCCGCGGCGGCATCAACGAGGTGATCCTTCCCAAGGAGAACGAGAAGGACGTCGAGGAGATCCCGACGGAGGTTCGGGAGGCGATGGAGTTCCACCTGGTGGAGTCGATGGACGAGGTTCTGCGCCTCGCTCTCGACGGATCGATCTCCCCGCTCGCCAAGAAGGTCGCGGACGCACCGCCGGCCGACACGGTGGCCCCGGATTCCGTGGCCCATTGAACATCTCGGAGGGACCGCGGCTCCCGCGCCGGCATCCGTCGCGCGGGGTCCGCGGTTCCGAATTCAACTTGAAAAGCTCGTGAGACCTTGAAGGTCCTGACTGCGGAGTTTTTCCGGTCCGCTCACGGAGGCGGCGACTACGTCCGGGACGGGCGTCCCGAGGTGGCTTTCGTGGGGCGCTCGAACGTCGGCAAGTCGAGCCTCATGAACCGGCTCCTGGGGAAGAAGGGTCTGGCTCGGACCAGCTCCACCCCGGGACGGACACAGGCCGTCAACTACTTCCTGGTCAACCGGCGCTTCTGGTTCGTCGACCTGCCGGGCTACGGATATGCCAAGGCGGGCAAAGAGGCGAGGAAGGAGTGGGCGGGGCGGGTGGAGGGCTACTTTGCCCAGGCCCTGCCGGGAGCGCTGGTCGTGATGCTGGTGGACGGCCACGTGGGGGCAACTCCGCTGGACGTTCAGGCGTACCAGTACCTGTCCGGGCTCGGAGCCAGGATCGCGGTGGCTGTCACCAAGATCGACAAGGTGACGCGCGGCCGGTGGCCGGCCAAGGCGCGCGAGGTCAAGACGACGCTGGGACTCGACGATTCGATCCCCCTCATCCCCGTTTCAGCTCGCTCGGGAGAAGGGATGAAGGATCTCTGGGGCGCGGTCAGCGCCCATCTCGAGCGGGCACAAGAGAATTGAACTGAAGAGGAACAACATGGCAAAGCCACAACAGAATCAAGCGGTGGAGAAGGGGACTGCGATCGAGGCGCTCGACATTCGGGCCCTCAAGGAGATGAGCATTTCCCAGCTCACCCAGATCGGCAAGGACCTCGGAGTCGAGGGTGCCACCGGGATGCGCAAACAGGAGCTGATCTTCAAGGTCCTCCAGGCGCAGACCGAAAAGAGCGGGCTGATCTTCGCCGAGGGGGTGCTCGAGTGCCTCCCTGACGGGTTCGGCTTCCTCCGCGCTCCGGAGTACAACTACCTGCCCGGTCCGGACGACATCTACGTATCCCCGAGCCAGATCCGGCGCTTCGACCTGCGCACCGGAGACACCATCTCCGGCCAGGTCCGCCAGCCCAAGGAGGGTGAGCGCTACTTCGCCCTGATCAAGGTCGAGGCGGTCAACTTCGAGCACCCGGAAGTCGCCCGCAACAAGATCTTCTTCGACAACCTGACGCCTCTCTACCCGCAGGAGCGCATCAAGCTCGAGGTGGCGGGCGACATGTCGTCGCGGGTCATGGACCTGACGACGCCGATGGGCAAGGGCCAGCGCGCCCTGATCGTCGCGCCGCCGCGCACGGGCAAGACGATGCTCCTCCAGTCGATCGCCCACTCGGTCGAGAAGAACCATCCGGAGGCGATCCTGATCGTCCTCCTGATCGACGAACGGCCGGAAGAGGTGACCGACATGCAGCGCTCCGTCGCGGGCGAGGTCGTCTCCTCGACCTTCGACGAGCCGGCGACCCGCCACGTGCAGGTGGCCGAGATGGTGATCGAAAAGGCCAAGCGCCTGGTCGAGCACAAGAAGGACGTGGTGATCCTGCTCGACTCGATCACGCGTCTCGCGCGCGCTTACAACACGGTCCAGCCGCCCTCGGGCAAGGTGCTGTCCGGCGGTATCGACGCCAACGCCCTCCACCGTCCGAAGCGCTTCTTCGGCGCGGCGCGAAACATCGAGGAAGGCGGCTCGCTCACGATCATCGCGACGGCCCTGGTCGACACCGGCAGCCGCATGGACGACGTCATCTTCGAGGAGTTCAAGGGCACGGGCAACTGCGAGATCCATCTCGATCGCAAGCTGGTCGACAAGCGCGTCTTCCCGGCGATCGACATCAACAAGTCCGGCACCAGAAAGGAAGAGCTGCTGATGCCGGAGACCGAGCTGCACCGGGTGTGGGTGCTCCGGAAGGTGCTGAACCCGCTGTCCACGGTCGAGAGCATGGAGCTCCTGCTCGACAAGCTGTCCAAGGCGAAGACGAACCAGGACTTCCTGAACGCGATGTCCAAGTAGAGGGGCCCCTTGCCCAAGCTGCGCGTCGGCATCGTCAACTTTCTGAACAGCAAACCGCTGGCCTGGGGCTTCCTCAAAGGGCACCACGCGGACCTCTTCGCGCCGAGCTACCATCCGCCGGCGCTGGTCGCCCGGTTGCTCGGGCAGGGCAACCTCGATATCGGTCTGATCCCGTCGATCGAGGTGCAGCGGATCCCGAACCTCAAAGTCCTCCCCGACCTCTGCGTCGCGGCGAGGCACGAGGTGCGGAGCGTCCTGCTCGTCTCGCGCTGCCCCCTCCCGGAGATCAAGCGGGTGGCGCTCGACCAGAACAGCCGGACCTCGGTGGCACTTCTCCGCATCCTCCTGCGGGAGCGATACGGGCTGGACCCCGAGTACATCCACGAGCGGCCCGACCCGGAGCGCATGCTCTCGGAGGCGGACGCGGCGCTCGTGATCGGCGACCCGGCGTTGAAGGTCGACCGCGACCGGTACCTGATCACCGATCTCGCGGCGGAGTGGAACGAGCTCACGGGGCTCCCGTTCGTCTTCGCCGTCTGGGCCGTGCGGCCCGAGGTGGAGATCCCCGATCTCCCCTTCTACTTCAAGAGCAGCCTGCGCTACGGCCTCTCTTCGCTCGACACCCTCGTCCGGGAGTCGGCCGCGGAGCTCGGGCTCGACAGCTCGGAGGTACGCTCCTACCTGACCGAGAACCTCGCCTTCTTTTTGCGGGACGAGGAGATCGCGGGGCTGGAGGAGTTCTACCGCCGTGCGTACAAACACGGGTTGATCCTCGAGCCCAGGCCCCTCGATTTCTGGCAGTAGGCTCCCGGGATACGGTAGAGTTAGGGTGCCATGGACCTGCAACCCTCCGGACGCCCTGTCCAACAGATCCTCGACGATGCCGTGGCCGGCCGCAGGATCTCGGCCGGCGATGCCCATACCCTGATCCTCGAAGGCGACCTCTTGGACCTCGGCCTCGCCGCGAGCGAGGTGCGGAACCGCTTCAACGACCCCTTGGTCGCCACCTACAACATCGACCGGAACATCAACTACACGAACGTCTGCGTCTACAAGTGCCGCTTCTGCGCCTTCTACCGCGAGCCGGGAGACCCGGAAGGGTACCTGCTCCCCTTCGAGGAGATCGGCCGCAAGGTGGAGGAGACGCTGGCGCTGAACGGCACGGGCATCCTCATGCAGGGGGGCGTCCACCCGGACCTGCCCCTCTCCTACTACGAGGATCTGCTCCGCTATCTGCGGTCGAACTACCCGGCCCTCCACGTCCACGCCTTTTCGCCCCCGGAGGTGAAGTTCATCGCCAAAAAGGAGCGGATGAGCTTCTACGACGTGATCGCGCGCTTGAAAGCGGCCGGCCTCATGTCGATCCCGGGCGGCGGCGCTGAGATCCTGTCGGACCAGACCCGCAAGGACGTGCTGGCCTACCCCAAGTGCTCGGCCGAGGAGTGGATCGACATCATGCGCCAGGCGCACAAAAACGGTCTGCGCACCTCGGCCACCATGATGTACGGCATGGGCGAGCCCTTGGTCGACCGGATCGAGCACTTCCAGAGAGTGCGCGACCTCCAGGACGAGACCGGCGGTTTCACCGCGTTCATCTCCTGGACCTTCCAGCACGAGCACACCGAGATGCCCGACGTGCCGGAGACCTACGCCGAGGAGTACCTGCGGACGCTCGCCGTCTCCCGGCTCTTCTTCGATAACGTCGTCCACTTCCAGACGAGCTGGGTCACCCAGGGCAAGAAGATCGGCCAGGTCGCCCTCTCTTTCGGGGCGGACGACATGGGCTCGATCATGATCGAGGAGAACGTCGTCTCCTCGGCGGGCACCGCCTACCGGATGAGCCAGGACGAGATGGAGCACCTCATCACCTCCGCCGGCTACATCCCGAAGCAGCGCACCAACCTCTACGAGCGCCTCGTCACCCGCGAGGACACGGCCGAGCTGGCGCGGAAGTACCGGAACGCCCTGACGCCGGCCAACCGGGACCTGGTCTCGTCGTCGCTGCTGCCGGTGGTGAGCTAGGAAGAAGGCAACCGTTGGAGCATAGCGCTCCGATGCCTAAGTCCCTCCAAGAGACCCTGACTCCCGAGAAGGCCCTGATCTTCCGGGCCACTCATCGGTTGAACCTCCCCTGGGCACTGGCGAACGGTCTTCATAGCCGGAGCTCGGACCTGCAGGCCCCGAATTTCGTTGCCATTGGCAACGCCGAGATCATCTACAGACGCCAGAGCAGGAAGGTGCCGATTGCGCCCGGCGGGGACCTCGCCGACTACATCCCGTTCTACTTCACTCCCTACTCGCCGATGCTCCTCAACATCAAGACCGGCTACGGTGGCGTCCAGCAGCGGCCAAACGACGACATCATCATTCTGGTATCTTCGCTCATCACGCTGGAAAAGCTCGGGATCCCCTACGTGTTTACCGATCGGCACGCAGTTCTTACTGCAGCCAGATTTTTCAGACATCGAGCCGATCTGGGGCATGTCGACTTCGAGCTCCTTCAGCGACGGGACTTCAAGAGGGACGACAACGATCCGGGGAAGTTCGAGCGCTATCAGGCGGAAGCTCTGGCTTACCAGCGCCTTCCGATGGAAGCGCTGATGGGCGTCGCTTGTTATACTGAAGCGGTACGACAGGAGGTCGAGGCAGCGACTTCCTCCGCCGGAGTCAGCGTCAAGGTTGTCGCCCGACCGGACTGGTACTTCTGATGATCCACTACACCCAAGGCAACCTGCTCGACGCCGAGGTCGAAGCTCTGGTGAACACGGTCAATACTGTGGGCATCATGGGGAAGGGCATCGCACTGATGTTCAAGGAGGCCTTCCCCGAAAACTTCCGGTTGTATGCCGCCGCCTGCAAACGGGGCGAGGTCCAGATCGGGCGGATGTTCGTCACGGAGCGGCCTCCTCTCGCGGGCTCTGGTCGAGGCCCGCGCTGGATCATCAACTTCCCTACCAAGAGGCATTGGCGCGACCGCACCCGTCCTGAATGGGTCCAGGCCGGCCTCGCGGATTTGACGCGCCTTCTCCAGGAGAAGGCAATCCGTTCCATTGCCCTGCCGCCGCTCGGTTGCGGCAATGGCGGATTGGAGTGGTCGGCTGTGCGGCCTTTGATCGAGCAGGCTCTGGCTGGCTTTCCCTCCGTCGAAGTCCTGGTTTATGAACCGACGCCACGCTACCAGAACGTCGCAAAGCGCGAGGGAGTGGAGCAGCTCACGCCCGCACGGGCGTTGATCGCGGAGCTTATTCGCCGATACTGGATTCTAGGGATTGAGTGTTCGATGCTCGAGGTCCAGAAGCTCGCCTGGTTCCTGGAGCGCGAGATCGAAGCACTGGGCCTCGATAATCCTCTCCAACTCGACTTCGTGGCGCATAGGTACGGGCCTTATGCTGACCGCTTGCGCCATCTGTTGAACGGTCTGGACGGAAGCTATCTGCGATCGGATATCCGCATCCCGGACGCTAGACCGACAGATGTCATCGCCTTCAACGATACGAAGAAGGAGCGCGTTGCGCTCTTTCTCAAGTCTGATGCTAGGCCCTACCTGGACGCATTGGAGCGCACGACGGAGCGGATCGCCGGCTTCGAGTCCCCACTCGGAATGGAGCTGCTCGGCACCTTGGACTGGTTGATCAGCCGAGAAGGCTGCCGCCCAGACCTAGAGGCCATCAAGGCGGGTCTCGCTGCGTGGCCGGGCGGGAGTCAGGCCAGCGAGCGCAAGCTCAAGATTTTCGACGACCGCTTGATTGGGCTTGCCCTCGAGCGATTGGCTACTCCCACTTGATGTCCGGCATCCGGAGGCGCTCGACCTCCCGGCCATCCCCGGCCACCGTCTTCTGGAGGATCTCCTCGACATCCTCCACCGTCACCCCCCGGTACCAGAGGTTGAACGGCCAGACGGCGACCGTGATCCCCTGGCTGCAGTGCTTGAGGCAGCCGGTGCGGACGACCATGACGCGGTCCCGGATGCCGAGCTCTTTCACCCGGTCCTTGAATTGGTGGTAGACGTCCATCGCGCCCCGGGGGCCGCAGGAGGGCTTGGGGCTTCCGGGCGGACGCTCGTTGGTGCAGACGAGGATCTGGATCTGAGGCTTGGGCATGGGGGAATGATAGCCGCCGTCGGGTAGAATGCATGGGTTTCCCGACCCGGAGATCCCTCTGGCCAAACGCCTTGCCCTCGCCGTCCTGGCGCTCGCCGCGCCGGCCACCCTCTTCGCGTTCTGCGTCGAGAGCGCGGCGGGGCCGTGGATCGCGGCGGTCGCGGGTACGGCTTTCCCTATCGCCCTGATGGCCTTGGGAGCTTTGCGGGTGAAGAGGCTCCGGGGGCCTCTGCTGGTCCTCTGGCTCGTCCTGACCGCCGGGCTCCTCGCGGTCCTGGCGCTGCCGGATGGCGGGCCGGACGTGCTCGGGCTCCCGGCGGCTACGGCGATCCTCATCTTCGTCCTCGTGCCCGTGCCTCTGGTGATCGTGGGGCTCGCCTACGCCGCGACCTTCGAGAGCCAGGGGCTTTCGGAGGAAGACCTCGAGCGCCTCCGCCGGCTCGCCAGGAAGAACGGGGGGGCCTGAGTGCCGATCCTGGACCGCCCTTCGATCGTCGTCTGGACGGTGCTCTACTTCCTCGCCTGCGCGGGGCTGGGGGTGTGGTCGCTCCGCCGCACGCGGACCGCCCGGGACTTCTGGGTGGCGGGGCGGGGGTTCGGGGTGGTGACGATGGGCCTCGCCACCATGGCGGCGGCGTTCAGCGGCTTCGTCTTCCTCGGCGGACCGGGGCTCACGTACCGGATCGGCCTCTCGTCGCTCTTCATCAACGTGTCGGTGGGGTTCACCTCGGGGCTCCTCTGCTTCTCGGTTGCCAAGCGGCTCCGGCTGCTCGCCGAGGTGCGGGAGGACTACACGGTGCCCGACGCCGTCTTCCACCGTTTCGGGAGCCGGGGCGCCTCGGGAGCCGCGGCGGTCGCGATCCTCGTGGGGAGCGTCGGCTACCTCGGGGCGCAGCTCCTGGCTCTGGGGACTCTGATCAGCGCCGTCCTGGGTGTCCGGAGCCTCCTGGTGGCGGTCGCGATCGGGCTCGCCGTGCTCCTCTTCTACAGCGTGGCCGGCGGCATGGTGGCGGGCATCTACACCGACGTGTTCCAGGGCGTGCTCATGGTGACCGCCGCCGTGGCGGTGTTCTGGTATGCCATGGACGCGGGGGGCGGGTGGGGGAACGTCCTCGCGAGCATCGCGGCCTCGGAGCGGTTCGGCCGGCAGTTCCTGGAGCCGTTCGGGGAGACCCCGCGGCTCACCGCGCTCGGGTTCTTCTTCGTCTTCGGAATCGGCGTGCTCGGCCAGCCGCACATGGTCCACAAGTTCCTCATGCTGCGCGACCCGCGGAGCCTCAAGTGGTTCCCGCTGGTGCTGGGGGGATCGCAGGTGCTCTGCCTCCTCATCTGGCTGGGGATCGGCCTGGCCGTCCCGGCGCTCGTGGCTCAGGGTAAGCTCGCGCCGCTCGAACGGCCGGACGACGCCGCGCCCGCCTTCCTCCTCGCCTTCGCCCCGGAGATCCTGGCCGGCTTCGCGGTCGCGGCGATCCTCGCGGCCGTCATGTCCACCGCCGACTCGTTCACCAACCTGGGCGCGGCGGTGCTGGTGCGCGACCTTCCCAAGGCGTTCGACCGCCGGGTGGAGGACGAGCTCTTCTGGGGACGGATCGCGACCGTCTTCGTGACTCTCGCGGCGGCGGCCCTCGCCCTGCTCTACAATGACCTCATCGCGCTCCTCGGAACCTTCGCCTTCGGCACGTTCGGCGCCGCGCTGGCCCCGGCCCTCGCGGTGGGCCTGAATTGGAAGCGGGTCACCGCCCGGGCGGCGACCGCCTCGATCGTGACCGGCACGGTGGTGAACCTCGTTCTCGAGTTCCTGGGCCGGCAGACCTTCTTCCCGGGCCTTCCCAGGCCGCCGCTCCCGCCGGGAGCGCTCCCCACGGCCGTCTCCCTCGCCGCCTCGTTCACCGTGCTCCTCGCCGTGACCTGGTGGACGGGGCGCGGCGAGCCGGACCTGCCCGAGGACATCGCCGCGGTGATGGAAGCCTGATATGGGCGGCGTCCGCTTTCTCGTCAAGCCCGCCTCCGGCCGCGGCACCGGGGCGTCCCATCTCGACCGCCTCCGGGTGCTCGCCTCCCGGGCGGAGGCCGGCCTCGTGGTGAGCCGCAAGGTGGAGGATCTCGCGCTGTACGCCCGGCGGGCCGCTGAAGACGGGATCGAGCGCCTGCTCGTCGCGGGCGGGGACGGGACGATGCACCACGCGGCCCAGGGGCTCGCCGGTACCTCCTGCGCCCTGGGGGTCATCCCCCTGGGGACCGGCAACGACCTCGCGGCCACACTGGGAGTGCCGCCGGACATGGACGCGTCCGTGAAGCGGGCTCTGGACGGGGAGGTCCGGTCGATCGACCTCGCCCGGGTGGGGGAGACGTACTGCGTGGGCTACGCCGGGGTGGGGTTCGACTCCGAGGTTACCCGTTTCGCCAACGGGGTGAAGATCCTGAAAGGTCCGCTCGTCTACTTCTATTCGGTCATCCACACCCTCGTCACCTTCGAGCCGCCCTGGATGAAGGTCGTCTACGATGGCGGCACCTTCGAGGGGCGGGTGATGTTCACCGTCGTCAACAACCTCCCCCGTTTCGGAGGGGGGATGCGGATCGCGCCGGACGCGCGGATCGACGACGGCCTCCTGGACCTCGTGATCGTGCGGGAGATCCCCAAGGCGACCCTCCTCTCCGTCTTTCCCAAGGTCTACGGGGGGACGCACGTCGGCCACCCGGCCATCACCATGGCCCGCACCCGCCGGGCGGAGATCACGCTCGACCGCGACATGACGATGTACGGGGGGGGCGAGCCGGTCCAGCCGGTCGCGGCGGGGGAGGTCGTGACGGTCGAGGTGGTGCCGGCCGGGCTCCGCGTGATCGCGTAATCCGGCCGGCCGATCCTACGCTTACGCTCCGACCTTGAACTCGACTCCCTGGGCGAGCGGCAGCTCGGTGCCCCAGTTGAGCGTGCTGGTCTGGCGGCGCAGGTAGGCCTTCCAGGAGTCGGACCCGGCCTCGCGGCCGCCGCCGGTTTCCTTCTCGCCGCCGAAGGCGCCGCCGATCTCGGCGCCGCTCGTGCCGATGTTGACGTTGGCGATGCCGCAGTCGGAGCCCGCTGGAGCGAGGAAGCGTTCGGCGCTGCGGACGTCGCGCGTGAAGATCGCCGACGACAGGCCTTGCGGCACGCCGTTCTGCAGCTCGATCGCGTGCTCGAGGTCGCGCACCCGGATCACGTA
>DATHUD010000134.1:0-2984 GCA_035462575.1 Thermoanaerobaculia bacterium
GGGGATGACGTACGTCCCGGCGGCGTAGGTCTCGCGCCCCAGCGTGAAGGGCCCACCGGCCCGCTCCACCCGCACACCATGGCGGAGCAGGAGGTCGACGAGCAGGGCCTCGGCCACGGGATCTGGCTGGTCCGCGGGGACGACGAAGGCGTAGGGGGGCTCGGAGGCGCCTCGGTAGATCGCCTCTCTGGCCATACGGTAGAAATTCCACAGCAGGCTCTCCCGGTACTCCGCGGCCGACTCCAGGAACGCCCGGGTGGCGATCATCTCGTACTCGACGATGTCGCGCAGGCGCCACCACCCGCCCGGCCAGGGGGAAGGGAAGTTCGAGCGCCGGCCGTACTCCGGGAGCCCCTTGACCCCGCCGCGCAGCTCGCCGGGATCGATGTACGTAGGAGAGGCGATGTCGGCGGAGGCCACCTCGGTGAGGAGCCCGGTCACGTTCTTCCACCAGGCGGTGTTCCGGGTGCCGCCCGGCCAATAGCTGTCGAAGATCATGTTGCTGCCCACGCCGAGCTTGCCCCCCTCCTCCAGGCGCATGCTCATCACCGTGCCCAGGAGGTCGGCTTGGCGGAAGATCAGCGAGTGGACCTCCGGGGCCAGGGGGTCCGCCTGCGGCGGCACGAACATCCGCGGCCCGGTCCCCCCCATCTGGTGCTCGTCCAGGAAGATCTGGGGGAACCAGCGGTGATAGAGGATGCCGTTGACCGCCTGCGACTCCTTCTGGGTCAGCATGTAGAAGTCGCGGTTGTTGTCGTGCCCCACGTAGACGTGGTAGAGCCAGGGCATGGGGCCGCCCTCGAAGTCGGTGCCCTTGTGCTTGTCGTACCAGTCGATCACCATCACCTGGCCGTCGGGGTTGATCGAGGGCATGAGGAGGAGGATGGTGCCGGAGAGCCAGGAGAGCATCTCCGGGTCCCGGGTCGTCGCCACGTCGTGGACGAATTCCATCGCCATCTGGGTCGAACCCACCTCGGTCGAGTGGATGCTGCAGGTGACGAGGGCGATCGTCTTGCCTTCGGCCACGAGGCGGCGGGCCTCCTCCTCGGAGAGGCCGTCCGGGTTCGCGAGGCGCTTCGAGATCTCGCGGTAGCGGTCCAGGTTCTTCTGGTTCTCCTCCGAGGTGAGGACCACGACCATCATGTCGTTGCCCTGGGTGGAGCGCCCGGCCGACTCGATCGAGACCCGGTCCGAGGCGGCGTCCACCTGGCGGAGGTACTCGACGACCCTGGGCCAGGGGGCGAGCTTTCTGTCCTCCCCGACCCGGTGCCCCAGGAACTTCTCCGGAGCCGGGATTTCGGCGGCGCGGGCGGCCCCCGCGAGCGACAGGACGGCCAGGACGGACGTACAAAGAAGCGGACGGATGCGGCGCATGCGGCTCCTCCTCAGGGCGTGAAAAACCGCAAGGAGTCTACCGTAGCCATGGGCCGGAGGGGATTTCCGGTTTCGGGCATGGCAGGCGGCTTGCTTTTGTTACGGCAGATACGGCACCGTTTGTCGTATCGTCCGACCTGCGGAGGGCCCGTTTGAGCGGGATGATCCGCTTGAGCTTTTCGAGAGAGACAGTGGTTCAGCCGATGACACCCAGGAACCGCAGGAACCGAAGATTCGTCGTGGCCGCCGTGCTGGCGGCTCTGCTCCTCCCCGTCCGGGCCGGCTTCTCCCAGATGAGCCCGGCCGACGAGGAGTTCCGCTACCGGTGGCAGTTGCGGAACTTCGTGGGCTCGATCGCCGGCCTGTTCCTCCCCAACCAGGGGGAGGGGGAGCTGACGTTCAAGCGGCAGAACGGGCAGCTCAAGAGCGAGCTCCTGATCACGTCCTCCGCGAGCAAGAACGGCGAGTACTTCCGCTACGGCTCCATGATGGACGTGAGCACCCTCCAGCCGATCCGGGCCTGGAGCGCCTACTCCTGGCGCGGGGAGTCGAAGCAGAAGACCTCCGAGATCGAAACCGAGGGGGTGCTCGACGTGGCCTCGGGCATCTACGCCATCCGCAGCGACCCTCCGACCCGGACCCGTCGCATGGAGATCTGGTCGGACGGTAAGATCTACCCCGTGGTGGTCATCCCCCTGGGGTCCGACCGGCGGAAGATCGGAACCCGGAACGCGAAGGTCGACACCCGCCGCTACTCCATCCGCGGGATCGACGTCCCCGGGCGGCGCAAGTGGAAGGGCAAGCTCGACCTCTGGCTCGCCAAGGACGAGGCCGCGACGCCCGTCGAGATCCTGATCTCCAGAAACCTGGCGGACGTCCACCTCGAATTGCTGTCGCCCCCGTAGTCGCCCAGACCGTCAACGGACATGAGGAAGAGGAGAGGAGAGCTGTCATGAACCGCTTGAAGATCTCGTTGTTGCTGTCGATCCTGATGGTGCTGTTCGTATTCGCCGCCTGCAAGCCGGCTGAAGAGCCGAGCGCCGAGGCCCCGACGCCCGCCGAGGCGCCGTCCTCGACGCCGCCCTCCGCGGCTCCGGCGGCCGGCCCGAGCGCCACGGCCACCCTGCAGGGCTCGCCCGAAGACACCGACTTCTCCGGCACCGTGACCTTCCACCAGGATGGGAGCGGTGTGCACGTGGTGGCCGAGCTCGCCGGAGTCGACACGCCGGGCAAGCACGGCTTCCACGTCCACGAGACGGGCGAGTGCTCCCACGGCACGGACGGCAAGCACTTCACCTCGGCCGGAGGCCACTTCAACCCCACGAATGCCGAGCACGCCTGCCCGCCGACCGAGCCCCGCCACGCGGGCGACCTGGGCAACATCGAGGTCGGGGCGAACGGCTCCGGCCGGATGGAGATGTCGACGACCGGGCTCTCGCTCTCCGGTCCCAACTCGGTCGTGGGCAAGGCCATCCTCCTCCACGCGGGCGAGGACGACTGCAAGACCCAGCCGACCGGCAACTCCGGCGACCGGATCGCCTGCGGCGTTGTGACGATGGGCGGAGGGGGCCAGTAGCCGTGCGTTCCCCCCGGCTTCTCGCGAGGTTTGC
>DATHUD010000135.1:0-8526 GCA_035462575.1 Thermoanaerobaculia bacterium
GGCGCGGGCGGCGCTTTTGGGGTCCGGAAAGCGGAGGGCGAGCCGGCCGGTCTCCTCCCGGTCCCCCGCCCCCTCCTGATTTTCGGGGAGCTGGACGGCGAGGAGCGGCACGCGGTCCCCCGCGAGGGCCTGCTTCGCCCGGTCCTCCACCTCGCCGCCCAGCCGCCGCGCGGCCTCGGGGGTCAGGTCCGGGGAGAGCCGGTAGCGCACCACGAGGTCGCGGGCCGGGCCGTCCGGCACCAGCTCCCGGGGGAGGAGGGCGAGGGCCAGGAAGGAGACGGCGATGGTCGTGAGCCCCAGGATCATCGCTCCGGCCGGGCGGGAGAGCGTGCCGTCCAGGAGACGGAGGTAGAAGCCCCGCCCGGGGCTCCGCCCCACGCTGCCGCCGCTCCCCCACCGGCCACGGGCGAGGACCGGGGTGACGGTGAGCGAGAAGAGGAGGGCGACCGCGGAGGTGACGACGATCGCGAAGGCCTGGGTGCCGAAGAAGGCGCGGGCCAGCCCTTTCAGATAGATCAGGGGGAGGAAGACCACGGCCGTGGTGAGGAAGCTCGCCACCACCGGCAGGGCGATCTGGAGGGTGCCGGCGACCTCCGGGTTGCGCTCTTCCCGGGCGCGGGCGGTCTCGATCGACTCCAGGACCACGATCGCGCTGTCGACCAGCATGCCGGCGGCGAGGGCCAGGCCGGCGAGCGAGACGACATCGAGCGGCACGCCCCAGAGATAGAAGCCGGCGAAGGTGGCGAAGACCGAGGCGGGGACCACGAGGGCGAGCGCCAGCGTCGGCCGCCAGCGGCCGAGCATGAAGCGGAGCACGGCGACGCCCAGGAGGAGCCCGCCGAGCGCGGCGATCCCCAGCTCCCGGAGCGCCCCCACCACCTCGGCGCTCCGGTCGACCGCGACCTCCAGGCGGAGCCCCGAGCCGGCGCGGGGGGCGATCCCGGCCACCCGCTCGCGCACCCGCCGGGCGAGGGCCACGGCGTTCGCCTCGGGCGCGCGGAAGACCCGGACGAGGGCTCCCTCCTCGCCGTCCAGGCGGAAGAAGGTCGCGTCCGGAACCCGCTCGAGCGTGACGTCGGCCACGTCGCCCAGGACGCTCTCCCCGCGGGGGCCCTGGATGCGGAGGGCGCGGAGGCCCGCGAGAGAGACGGCCTCCTCCCGCACCACGACCGGCCGCACCACGGCGCCGGCCCGGGCCCGGCCGGCGGCGGTCACGGCGCCCACGGAGCGGAGACGCTCGACGAGGTCCGCGGGGGTGAGCCCGCGGGCCGCGAGGGCCGCGATGCGCGGGCGCACGACCGGGTGGAGAGGGGTGAGCCCCACGGTCTCCACCCGGCCGGCGCCGGCCAGGCGGGCGAGCTCCGGGAGGAGCACCTGACGGGCGAAGGCGGACCGGGCGCCCCCCTCTCCCCCGAAGACCGCCACCTCGACGATGGGCTCCGGGTCCCCCGCTGCGAGCTCGACCGTCAACGCCACTCCGGGGACGTCGAGCCCTCCCAGGCGGCGCTCGGCCTCGATCCGCAGGCGGTCGGCGTCGGTCTGCCACTCGCTCTCGACGAGGATGCGGGCGAAGCCATCCCCCGTGGTGCTCTCGACCGAGGTCACCCCGCCGAGGGCCGCGAGCCGCCGCTCGAGCGGCCGGGTGACCCGCTCCAGGACCTCCTCGCGGGCGCTTCCCGGGGCGTCGGCCGTGATCACGAGGCGCGGGCGCTCGAGCTCGGGCAGCAGAGAGACCGGGAGGCGGAAGAGGGAGAAGGCCCCCAGCACCACGAGAGTGAGAGCGCCGATCAGGGTCGAGACCGGCCGCTCGATGGCCTTGCGGATCACCGGCCCTTCTCCTTGTTCCCGGTCTCGCTCTCCTTGATCTCGGTGACGGAGTCCCCCTCGGAGAGGAGGGAGGCGCCGCCCACGACCACCTTGTCGCCCGGCGAGAGGCCGCGGAGGATCTCGACCCGGCCACCTCCCCGGGCGCCGGTCTCGACCGGCCGGCGGCGGGCGGCCCTGGCCTCGGCCACCCAGACGGCGTCGCCCCCCTCGGAGACGAGGAGCGCCTCCTCGGGCACGGTGAGCGCCGCCGTCCGGGTGTCGAGCTCCACGTGGATCTCGACCCCCTCGCCGGGCGCGGGCATGGCGGCCCCCTCGGTCACGTCCGCCACCAGGGGGATGGTGCCGCCGGCCTCGACCAGGGGCGAGACCTCGCGGATCGTCCCGCGTCCCGCCGCGCCCGGAGCCCCGGGAACGACGAAGCGGACGGCGAGACCGGGGCGCAGGTGCGGGCGGTCCCCGGCCGCGGCCCGCCCCTCCACCCGCGCCGGCCCGCCCGCCGCCAGCCGGGCGAGGACGGTGCCGGCCGGGACGTCCCCCTCGGGCGGCAATCGCCGCTCGACCAGGAGCCAGCCGGAGACGGGCGAGCGGAGGTCCAGGCTCGACCGCTGCTGCCGGGCCGCCACCAGGCGCTCGGCGGCGAGGTCCGCCTCCACCTTGTACTGCGCGAGCTGGGCCGCGGAGACGAGCCCGAGGTCGAAAGCCTTCTGGTAGCGCTCGAGCTCGGACTTCGCCGACTGGAGGCGCAGGGTGGCCTCGGAGAGGGAGAGCTCCGACTCCGGGTTGTAGAGCCGGGCGAGGACCTCGCCCGCGCCCACCCGCGTGCCGGAGGAGAGGCCGTCCTTGAACCGCGGCGGGTAGCGCAGCCGCCCGGCGGCCGGCACCGTCACCTCGGCCTCACCCGAGGGGCGGACCGTCCCCAGGAGCACGAGGGTCGGCTGGAAGGCCGCGCGCCCGGCTTTCTCCAGGCGCACGGGGAGCGGCTGGGCCATCTCGGGGATCGCGGGCTCCCGGGCGCAGGCGGCGAGGAGCAGGAGAGGGAGAAGGATTCTTTTCATAGCATCGTCTCCGGCCGCTTCAAGCGGCGCCGGGCGTAGAGGAAGAAGAGGGCCGTCCCGCCCGCGAGCACTGCGAGGCTCGGCAGCCAGGCGAGCGCCGCCTCGGGCCCGGGCAGGAAGGGGCCGTAGGCCACGGTCAGGCGCGGCGGGATCGGGTTCGCCATCGACCACCGTTTCATCAGGAGCACGGTCGCGAGCGAGGCGAGCCAGACGGCGCCGGTCGTGCGCAGGCGGACCGCCCAGAAGAGGGCCACCGCCCCGAGGAAGAGGCTCACCACCACGATGTGGAAGAGGACGGCGAGAAGCGGGAACGAGCGGTTGTCGTAGACCCAGGCGAGGAGCACGAGCGCCCAGCCCTGGGCCGCGAGCGTCGCGCAGACCGCCCCCGCCCGCCGCACGAAGTAGCCCTCGGCCGACGGCGACGAGAGGGCGAGGTCCAGGCACCCGGCCTGCCGCTCCACGTCGACCAGCCCCGAGAGGGCCGGGAGCCCCAGGAGCAGGAAGGGGAGGAGGACGACGGACGCGTAGATCTCCGCGGGCTCGCCGTTCGAGCCGAAGAGCATGTCGATCAGGCAGGCGCAGACCACGAGGGCATCGACCACGGCGAACAGGACGAGCTTGCGCCCGAGGAGCAGCTCGAGCGAGAGGCGGACCGGGCGGAGGGCGTCCCGGAGGCGTCTCACTAGGCCCCTCCCTGGAAGTTGACCCGGTCCTTGGGGACCGTCCCCCGGGGAATGACCCGGTGGCACTGCCGGTCCGGGTCGAGGAGGACGGCCTGGGGCCGGTAGGGGCTCTCCAGGGTGAACGCCGCGGCCTCGCCCGTGCCGGCGCTCACCACGGTCTCGGCCGGGGTGAGGTCGGTCGCGAGGACCACCTTGCAGAGCGCCTCGCCGTACCCCTGGTTCTTCACCTTGCCCGTCGCCCGCCAGAGGCCGCCCGCCCGGCGGAGCTCGACCTCCTCGAGGACAGGCTCGGGGAGCGAGCCGTCCACGAAGAGGTCCTGGATCATCCGCTCGACCGGGGCCGCGCTCCGGGCCGTCAAGAGCGCGAAGAGCTCCGCCCGGCTCGCGGGGCGGTCGCCGCCCTGGGCCAGGAGATCCTCGATCGCCCGGCGGAGCGTCTCCTCGCCGGTGCGGATCTCGAGCGCCGCGACCAGGGCCGGGAAGCGCAG
Source organism: Thermoanaerobaculia bacterium (assembly GCA_035462575.1). Taxonomy (GTDB): domain Bacteria; phylum Acidobacteriota; class Thermoanaerobaculia; order Multivoradales; family UBA5704; genus DATARR01. Next base: position 4,054 of record DATHUD010000135.1, read on the forward strand.
GCGCCAGTAGTTGTGGTGGCGGGTGTCCGGCGGCGGGACGCTCAGGGCCGAGGCGGTGTCCATGCGGAAGGGTCCGATCACCGCTCCCCCTTCCGGGCCCAGCCCGAGCCGGCGCAGGGCGAGCTGCTCGAAGAGCTGGTGGAAGAAGAAGGTGTCCTCCGGGGCGGCGGCGCGCCGGCGGGAGAGCCGCGCGGCCACCAGCTTGGCGACCAGCCACTCCGGCTTGAGGGGCCGGTCCTGAATCAGGTCCATCTCGCGGATGAACACCAGGCGGCCCCGCACGTCGACCGGTTCCATCGGGTCGCCGTAGTAGCGCATCAGCGAGATCCGGCCCGCGGAGAGGTCGTGCGCCTCGTCGCCGGGCCACTCCAGGACCACGGTGCCACCCAGGCTCCCCAGGCCGGGCCAGGCCTGCTCCACCATTCCGGCGCTCCGGGCGAGGAACCCGAGGTGCATCTCCCCGCGCTCGCGGTGGCCGGGGAAGACCGCCACCGTGGCGTCGCCGCCGGTCTCCCCGAGGAGCGCGTACCGTCCCCCGGCCACCGCGACCTCGCCCACGGGCTGCCGGCACCGGGCCTCCAGGCGGCCGGCCCGGAAGAGGCTCCCGCACGACTCGGCCAGGAAGAGGCGGGGATCTGCCGCGAGCGACAGCTCCACGTCCGTCCGCGGGGAGAACGTCTCCTCCGTCCCCTGGTCCTCGGTGGCGCGGGTCCAGGGTCGATGGCGAAGGACCGGGGTCAGGTCCGAGGCGCCCAGGTCGACGCGCAGGCCGGAGATCGCGGGCACCGAGTAGCTCCGGGAGAGGTTCAGGAGATCGCGCGCGAAGCGCGCATGGACGTGCCGGGACATCGACCGGAAGAAGCCCTCCGCGATCCCGTTCAAGCGGAAGGACACCTCGGCCGGGCGGCCGGAAAGGCGGAAGGAGAGCTCCCGGCGTCCCCCCGGGGGGATCGGCGGATCGAGGTCCACGCTCAGCCGGTCCCACAGCCGGGCGGCCACGGTCGCCCGGCCCGTGTCGGCCGTGACGCCGAGCGCGAGATGCCGGTTGAGCTCGAAGGCCAGGTGCCGCTCTGGAGAGGGGCCCGTATTGCGGAGCTCCGCCGTCACCCGGAGGTCGACCTCCGACCCGGGGCCCAGGCGCCCCTCGATCCGCCACCGCCCGGGCACCACGGCGGGGGAGGTCGTCGTCTTCGGTCCCAATCCCGTCTCGGCGCCGTAACGCTCCTCGGCGAGCGCGGTGTAGCGGCCCGCGCGGGCGAGGACGAGGGCCAGGAGGGCGGCCGCGGCGAGGAAGCCGAGCCCCGCGCACAGGCGGTCGGCCGGCGCCGGGGCCGGGTCGGGCACGGCCCTCTCCCGCAGCCGGGAGACCGCCGCCAGGAAGGTCCGCAGCGGGTGCGCCGGCGGGATGCGCCAGGGCCGGATGTCCGGCCGGGTGCGCCGCAGGTAGAGGGAGGCCACCCCCAGGGCGGCGGCGCCCCAGGCGAGCCCCAGGGCCATGGGGGCCAGGAGCTGCTCTGCGAAGACCCCGAGGTCGAAGCCGGCCTCGGAGACGGGGAGTGGGTAGAGCAGGATCCGCCCTTCCTCGTACGTGTTCCCCAGGCGGAACGCCGCCCAGCCCACCCCGTCCGGGCTCAGCCAGTCGGCGGGCCCTCCCACGCGCAGGCCGAAGTAGCTGAGGAGGCCGTTCCCCAGGGCCGGCACAAGCCACAGCGCCGCGGCCGCCAGGAGGAAACCGTTGATCGCGCCGCCGCCGATCGTCCCCACCGCGAGGAGGAGCGCCGAGACGGCGGCCGCCAGAGGGACGACCTGGAGGAGCCAGGTCCCCGCGAGAGCCTCGGGCGAGACCGGCGTGCCGGCCGCCAGTGCCAGGCCCCCCGCCGCGAGGAACGGTATCGCCGTGAGCGGCAGGAGGACCGCGAGCAGCGCCATAAAGCGGCGCAGCAGGTAGCCGGCGCTCGCGATCTCCGTGAGTGAGACCGTGGACCACGCCCCCTCGCTCTGCTCCCGGGTGACGCCGTCGAGCGACAGGACCGCGGCCAGGAGCCCCGTCAAGAGGGGGAGGACGGTCGCCGTCTCGGTGAGATAGGTGGCGCCGCCGTAGAGCAGGCCGAACCGGCCGTGCCGGGTCAAGGCGATCACCGCGGGCGCCGACCCCGCGAGCACGTAGCAGGCGGCCACGACCCGGAAGCGCAGCGACCGCGCCTGGGTCCGCGCCTCGTGGACGGCGAAGGCGGCGGCGAGCCTCATCGCACAACGGCCTCCACGGCCTCGGGCTCTGCCGCTACGGCCGGCTCGACCCCCTGGCGGACCAGGAAGGCGGCATAGGATTCCTCGAGCGTCGGGTTCCGGGGGGCTCCTCCCGGCACCGGGGTGTCCGAGAGGACCACCCGCTCGACCCCGCCCTGGCGGTCGGCCCGGTGGCTCACCTCGACCGCCCCCGGGGGGAGCGGCACCCCGGCCGGAACCTGCCAGAGCCGCCCGGCCGCCCGCGTGAGCAGCTCCCCGGGGGAGCCGTCGAAGAGGAGCCGACCGCCCGAGATCACCCCCAGGCGCGGGCAGGTCGCCTCCACGTCCTCCACGATGTGGGTCGAGAGCAGCACGGTCGTGTGCTCCGCGACCTCGGTGACGAGCGACCGGAAGCGGATGCGCTCCTCGGGATCGAGCCCCGCGGTCGGCTCGTCCACCACGAGGAGCCGGGGGGAGTGGATGAGCGCCTGCGCGATCCCCAGCCGCCGCTTCATGCCGCCCGAGTACTCCCCGGCCCGCCGGTGGGCCGCCTGCTCCAGCCCCACCGCTTCGAGGAGAGCGCCCACCCTGGTCCCAAGCTCCCGCCGGGAGAGCGGCACCCGGCGCAGGCGGGCGCAGTGGAGGAGATACTCCCGGCCGGTCAGGTGCCGGATCGGCTGGTAGTCCTGGGGGAGGAACCCGATCCGGGAGCGGATCGCCGCCCGCGCCGTGGGCCGGGCCGCGTCGAGCCCGTCGTACACCCGCCGGCCGGACGTGGGCTCGAGAGCCAGGACGAGGATCGACAGGAACGTCGTCTTCCCCGCCCCGTTGTGCCCCAGGAGGCCGAACATCCCCCGGTCGAGCGACAGGGAGACGCCCGAGAGGGCCGCGAAGCCGTCCGGGTACGTCTTGGTGATGTCCTGAAGCTCGATCATCCCGCCCTCCGGAGACACATCTCCCGAAAGAGGCGCACCGCGCGCCCCCGCTCACCACGACTCTCGGGGGTTTTCCTGAGTCACAGTGTACTACACATGCAATACGGTTGGCGAGAGGGGGGCGTCTACGCGTGAAGGACGAACACGGACTTACACGGACTTTCACGGACCCACACACCTGCGCCGAGGCTGTCCGTGAAGGTCCGTGTTCGTCCGTGTCAGTCCGTGTTGCTCTTCCTCCGCCCCGGCCGCCTCTCCGGCGTGGCGCTCCAGGGATCCTGCGGCCACGCGTGCCTGGGGTACCTCGCCTGAAGCTCCTTCTTCACCTGGGGATAGGTGTTCTCCCAGAAGCTCCGGAGGTCGTGGGTGACCTGCTGGGGCCGGCCGTTGGGAGCGAGGAGGTGAAGGAGAACCGGCACCCGGCCCGCGGCGACCCGGGGGGTCTCGGCGAGGCCGAACATCTCCTGGATGCGCGCGGCGAGGACCGGCGGCTTGCCCGGCTCATAGGTCACCTTGATACGGCTCCCGCTCGGCACGGAGAGCCGCTCGGGGGCCTCCCTCTCCAGAGCCTGGCGCTGAGCCCACGAGAGCGCCCCCTGGAGCGCTTCGAGGAGCGGGGCGCGGCGCAGCTCGGCGAACGACTTCCGGCCGGCGGCCAGGGTGGGGAGGAGATCCCGGAAGAAGGAGTCGTCGAAAGCCGGCAACCCCAGCTCGGGCATCCACTCCCGGAGACTACGGGCGCGGGTGAGGAACGAGGCGACCTCCGGGTCGTTCAGGGAGAGGGCGCGGTCCGGATTTTCCGCCGCGGCCCGGGCGAGGGCCTCCGCGGCCGCTTCGCGGTCCGGCGGCGGGATCTCGCTCTCCCCGATCACGAGGTCGTCGTAGCGGGTGCGCTTCCAGGCGACCACGCGCTCGCGCTCCGGATCGAATTCGAGGTCGATCGTGGTCCGCACCTCCCGCAACCACGCGGGCTCGACGGCGGAGGCGATCCGCACCAGGGCCTCCGGCTGCCCCGGGCGGGCTCCCTCGACGTCGATGCAGAGGAACAGCTCGGGGTCCAGCACCGCGCTCTCGTCCGCCAGGCGCACCCCCTTGCCGCCCACCATCACCGCCCGGGAGCTCCGGGGCTCGCGGCGCCGGGCGACGCGGTCGGGATAGGCGGCTAGGAGGGCGCGCAGGAGAGCGTCTTCGCGGTCCGCCCCCGCGCCCGATCTTCCCAGCTCCCGGCGGGCGATCTCGGGGAGCTGATCCCGTGCGCGCAGCACGAACCGGGCAGCTCCCGGATTCAGGCGGGTCTCGTCCGCGAAGTCCC
>DATHUD010000136.1:0-19222 GCA_035462575.1 Thermoanaerobaculia bacterium
GCGGCCTCGGGGGAGACCGGGGCGAAGAAATTGACCGGCTCCACGAGATACGGCTCATACGCTCCGCCGGTGACGCTGTTGATCGCGTCGAACATGGCGACATGGACACAGGCGAGCGCCCGGCTGGCCTTGGGCGGAGCCGTCTTGTCGACCCGGATGGCGTTCAGCGCGACGTTGTTCCAGTCGATCACGACATCCGCCCCTGCCAGGCGGCCTGCCAGAAGCAGCAGGAAACAGCAACTCGAAACCAGCGCCTTCCTCGACATAGAGTCTCCTTCGAATATGGACAAAGATGATTCAGGATAGCGCACCTCTCCGGAGAGTTGCGCCACGCCCCGGGGTAGACGGATCTCCTGCCCTAAGGGGTGGTGGTCAGGATCTCCAGCGCCGCGGTGCTCCCCGCCACCCGGCAGCGGGCCACGACCGCGCCGCCGGAGACGCCCACGGACAGGATCGTGACCGGCTCCAGCCGGATCTCGCCCCGGATGTCCTTGGGGAGAAGCCCCGAGATGGCGGCCCGGGCTTCCCGCTCCGCGTTGCCGAGGATGGGCCCGAGGTCGCGCCGTGCGCGCCTGGCGACCGCCTTCAGGAGATCCTCCTTGTGGAAGCGGTTGGCGAGCCGGAGCCGGAGATCCTTCGCGGCGAGGCGGACTTGAAGATCAGAGAAGGTCAGGAGGTTGGTGCGCGGATCGAAGACGGGGCGGCCCCGGAGGACGAGCTGTCCCGGAGACTTGCGCTGCCCCCGGGTCGCTTCGAAGTCCAGGGTGAGGAGGAGGCGGTCGCCCTCCGCCGACACGGCGGCGGACCGGACCGCGAGCTCCTGCTGGCCCCGGCGGTAGCGGAAGCCCCGGAGGGAGCGGTCCGCGAGGGCGGTGAGCTCCGCGGGAGACGCCTGAAGGGGAACGTCGAGCTCGAAGCGGCCGTCGCCGCCGTCCACGGTCTCGGGCGGCGGCAGCGGGTTGACGGCCGGGGCGACGAGCGCCTGGCCGAGGACCATGGAGACCTCGCCCGAGATGCCGATGCCGGAGCGCAGCACGCCGTCCTTTTCGATCACGCGGGAGAGGGTGACGTCGTCCGGCCGGAAGCGGATCCAGAGGTTCTCGCCGTCCACGGCGCGGCGGGCGAAGTGGAGGGATTTCCAAGCCTCGCGGGCCTTGTCGCGCAGGGCGAGGCCCGCGAGGAGCTGGCTGCCGGCGTTCCGGAGCTCGCGGGCGAGGACGGGGTTGATCTTCTCTTCGAGCAGGCCCCGGAGGCTCACGGGGACACCTAAAACCTTGATGTCCGCCCGGTCGAGCTGGAGCTCTGCCACAGGATCCGGATCCGCCTCCCAGTCCGGCGTGAGCGCGGGCCGTGCGCTTCCGGTCACGGAGCCGCTGAGCTCGATCGTCTCCCGGATCGGAACGGGGAGGGTGCGCAGCCGGCCGCTCAGCGTGACGGTCCCCCGCACGGGGAACCCGAAGGTGATCCTTCCATCATAAAAACCGACGACGACCTCCCCCCGCTCGACATCGTACCGGTACGAGTCCCCCTCCAGACTGGAAGAGAGGTCCTGGCTCTGCTCACCCCGGAGCCGCCGGGGGATCGCCTCCTCCAACGCCCGCCGCACCTGGGAGAGCGGGATCCGGACGGGGAAGAAGAACGACGCCCGCCCGGTCTCGACGACCGGAGTTGGCGGTACGGCCGGAGTCTCCACTCGGGTGGATCGGCACGCGCCCAAGGCAAGGGCCAGGCACGCAAGTGCGGCTTGAAGGGAACGGCGCATTGGAGGATCAGAGGTCGCCGGGGTCGACCTGATCGAACAGGGCGTCGAGGGAGTCGCGGAGCCCCTCGACGTACTCCCGCTCGGCGCCGAGGCGGTCTTCGAAGTCCCGCGGCAACGGACGGGCCAGAAGCTCGGCCACAACATTGCGGAGCGTGCGGATCTCCAGGGCCTTCAACTGCAGGGTGGCGGCGTCGCCTTCGTAGGAGAGGATCTTCATGCGCCCTCCAGCCATCTCCAGATATTTTGAGCGAAGAGGCTGAAATTCTCCGGTGCCTGCTCCAGAGCGTCCAGAACCATATCCGGGTCGAGCCGGACGTAGTCGTGGACAAGGATGTTCCGGAATCCTGCCAGCCCCTTGAAGCGGTCCTGAAGATCCGGGCTCAAAACTCCTTGCTGAACGAGAAGGCGGACCACGTTTCTGTACTCGTCCGCGTTGACTCCATACTGCGCGCTCAAGATGTGGTTCCCGATGTCGAAAATCAGCTCGGCGCCGAGTTGAAGCCCTCTCTCGACCGCCCACATCAGAGAGAGACTTCCTCGCAGGGACCCCCGCCCCTGGCTCTTCAGCCTCCCTAGCTCCGAGATCACCTCTTCGAGACGATGGAGGCGGGTCCGAATCGCCTCATCTTTGAAGACCATGCAGACGCTCCTCCAAGCGCTCGCCCAACATCCTCCACTGCTCGTCCAGGTAGTACTTGAAGTCGAAATACCGCATCCTGGCGCGGCAGACGAAATCGGTCTCCAACTCCGGCGGATTCGCGTAGAGGCAACGCCCCGTGTCCGCCACCTCGCGCGTAAGGACGACCCCGGCCTCGTTCAGAGAGACCAAGTCGATGGCCCCTCCGACGGCGAGGGCCACGTCCTCCCGAAGGCCTAGAAGCTCCCAGAGATCGAGGGGCGGATCGGTGAGAATCGCCACGTCCACGTCCCGGACGGGGATCTTCCGGTCCGGGTCAGCCGCCGATCCGAAGAAGAAGACGAGCTTCACCCGCGGATCGGCTGCCAGGAACCGGGCGGCGCGCTCGGCCCGTTCCCGGGCGATGTCGAGCGGAATCCGGGTGATCTTGTCCACGGGACCACTTTACCACCCCTCCGCGAGCGCCCTCCTCACCCACTCGACCGGGAAGATCTCGCCTTCGGGCACGCGCACGTCGGGCGCAAAGCCGGTCAAGTCGACCGATCCCTGGCGTCCCCGCTTGCGGGCGGTGCCATAGGCCAGGGCGTAATCCTGGCAGGGCGTGCGGACGACGTTGATGTTGCCGTAGTCGAAGGCGCCGCCGGTGTTGTCGCCGAAGAGCTTCACCTTGCCGCTCTGGCGGGCGAGATCGACGAAGCCCTCGCAACTGCTCATGCAGCCGCGGTCGACCAGGAGCGCGATCCTCTTCGGGTTCGGGAGCACGGTCTCGAATTCGTAGGCTCCGTCCTCCCCCAGGATGAACTTGCCCAGATTCGCGCGCATCTCGGCGGCGGTCTTGCGGTACCTCTCCTTCTGCTCTTCGGGACGGTTGGGATCGGCGGATATTTCGTCGTAGAACCGGGCGTTGTCCTCGGTAGCGTAGAGGTCGAAGCCGCCGAACCGGACCTGCCTGGTGTAGAGGAAGGGGAGCAAGGGCTGGAAAGTGTGGTCCGAGCCGCCGGGGTTGCCGCGCAGGTCGATGATCAGGTTGGGCGTCTTGAGGATCTTCTCGCGGTTGTCCTGGATCGCGGCCTCGATGGCGGCGCCGTTGACCGGGGCGAAGCTCGGGAGCTGAAGGAGGAGCGTCTGGGGATCGAGCTCTTTCAGACGGACCTCGGTGTTGAGCGACTCCCGGTAGGCCGCGGCGTCCACGGCTCCGGGCGTCTCGGGGTAGACCTTCACCAGGACGGGGCCTCCCCTCTCGTGGAAGAGCAGGTTGCGGTCCAAACGAGCCTGGAACTGCCGCTCGGAATGATCCTTGTAATAGAACCGAGACTCGTACCGGCCCGGTCCCGCGGCCTTGTAAGCCGCCTTGATCTGCCCGGGCGTCCACCAGACGCCGTCGGCGGCGAGGATCAGGGCCGCGAAATCCCGCTCCGGCTTGGGGCTCTGCACGATCGCCACCTTGTAAGGCGATCCGGAGATCTCCCAAATGCCTTCAAGGGGGTCCAGGGACGCGCGCTTCTCGGCGAGAGAGGCCCGGACCGCCTCTTCGGTCAAGTCGATCTTCTCCCAACTCGCGAAGCGGGCCCGGATGGCGGCGGGGTCTTCCTCGCCCGCCGACGCCGGCCCGGCGGGCTGGGCCGCCACCTGCATGTGGTTGTCCTTGAAGAAGGCGACCCACTCCTTGAGCAGCGCCTCGCAGCCCTCGCCGGCCGCCGCCGTCTTGGCGCGTTCCTTGAGCCCCGCGAGGAGCCCGTCGTACTCCGCCTTCCGCTCCGGGGTGACCTTGTCGTGGAATCCCGCGTAGTTCCTCGCGAGCTTGGCGCTCAGGAACTCCAGGGCTTCAGGGCAACCGCACTTCGGGGCGGGCTCCGGCGGCGCCACCGCCAGCCCCAGGACCATCGTCAGCATCGCTCCGAGCATCGCCTCTTCCTTTCCTCCGCCGTCCTTCCCTTACATATAAGCGAAACGACGGAATCCCCGCCATCCCCTCCCTTCTGGATAGAATGCCGCCATGGCTACCGAGACGAAGACCGCCCCCGACCGTTCCGAGTCCGCCGCCTCCCGGGAGGAGGAGCGGCAGACGTCGTCCGAGATCCCCGTGAAGCCGTTCTACCGGCCGGAGGACGTGGGTCCCTACGAGGAGCGGGAGGGCGATCCCGGCGTATACCCCTACACCCGAGGGCTCTACCGCGACATGTACCGCAAGCGGCACTGGACCATGCGCCAGTACGCCGGGTACTCGTCCGCCACGGAGTCGAACCTCCGGTACCGGTATCTCCTCTCCCAGGGCACGACCGGCCTCTCGGTGGCCTTCGACCTGCCGACCCAGATCGGCTACGACTCGGACCACGCCATGGCCCGCGGCGAGGTGGGGCGCGTGGGGGTCGCGATCGACTCGATCGAGGACATGCGCCGCCTCTTCGACGGCATCCCGCTCGACCAGGTGACGACGTCGATGACGATCAACGCCACGGCCGCGGTCCTCCTCTCGCTCTACCTGGCGGTGGCCGAGGAGCAGGGGGTGCCCTGGGAAAAGGTGGGCGGCACGGTGCAGAACGACATCCTCAAGGAGTACGCCGCCCGCGGCACGTACATCTACCCGCCCGGGCCGTCCTTGAAGCTGGTGACGGACATCATCTCCTTCTGCGCGGACCGGGTGCCCAAGTGGAACACGATCTCGATCTCCGGCTACCACATGCGGGAGGCGGGCTCGACGGCGGTGCAGGAGGTGGCCTTCACGCTCGCGAACGGCTTGACCTACGTGCAGGCGGCGCTCGACCGCGGGCTCGCGATCGACGACTTCGCCCCGCGCCTGTCGTTCTTCTTCAACGCCCACAACAACTTTTTGGAAGAGGTGGCGAAGTTCCGCGCCGCCCGGAGGCTGTGGGCGGAGCTTGTCAAGGAGCGGTTCGCCCCCAAGGACCCGCGCTCGCTCTGGCTGCGCTTCCACACGCAGACGGCGGGCTCGACGCTCACGGCTCAGCAGCCGATGAACAACGTGGTGCGGGTGGCGATCCAGGCGCTCGCGGCCGTCTGCGGCGGCACGCAGTCGCTCCACACGAACTCGCTCGATGAGGCGCTCGGCCTGCCCACAGAGGACGCGGCGCGGCTCGCTTTGCGCACCCAGCAGGTGATCGCCAACGAGAGCGGCGTGGCCGACGTGGCCGATCCCCTGGGCGGCTCCTACGTGATCGAGGCCTGGACGGAGGAGATCGTCCGGAAGTCGCGGGACTACATCCGCCGGATCGACGAGATGGGCGGCGCGCTCGCCGCGATCGAGCGCGGCTTCCAGCAGAAGGAGATCGCCGAGGCCGCCTACCGGTATCAGATGGCCGTTGAGGAGAAGCGGGAGGTCGTGGTCGGGGTGAACGCCTTCGAGGCCCAGGGGGAGGCGCGCACGGAGGTCCTGACGATCGACCCGGAGGCGGAGCGCGACCAGGTGGAGCGCACCCGGGCCCTGCGCGAGCGCCGGAACCCGGATCGCGCCGAAGGAGCCCTGACCGACCTCACCCTGGCCGCCAAGGAGGACCGCAACCTGATGCCGGCGATCCTCGACTGCGTGCGCGCGGAGGTGACGCTCGGGGAGATCTCGGATGCTCTGCGGGGGGTGTATGGGGAGTATCGGGAGGCGGGGTTGGACTGAGTCCGGCGTCCATCAAAGGGCGCTGGGAGCGCCGGCATCCTGCCGGCCGGCTAACTCCAAAAAACGAGGTTAGAAGCCGGCAGGATGCCGGCGCTCCCAGCGAGCTCAGCCCACTGAGGGTTACCGCTCAATGCCCAGCTTACGCTCCAGGATGGCCAACTCCTCCTTCTGCTCGGCCAACCTTGCGAGGTTCCGGTCGATGCTTTCGATGGAGAGGTCGATCCTGTCACTGGAGCGGTTCAGGCTCTGGTAGATCTCCCAGAGCACCTTCTTGATCTTCTCGACCTCTTCTTCCAGCGCTCTCTCCTGCTCGGCCTCGGTCTCGCGGAGAGCCGCGGGAGATACCCGGGCCGGTCTCCTCGGATACCGGGAGCGCCGGTCGAACAGAGAGGATCGCCTCCCGAGGGGAGACAGCCTGTGAAGCGTCGGGGAATGCTTTCTCAGTGCCATAGTCCTTACCTGTTTCCGTCGGATGGAACTTATCATGGGAATTGGGATGCGGCAAGTCCCACGGCGCGCCAGGAGACGCCCTCGCGTCTCCTCCCCGCCCCACCCTAGAATCCCCCCACCCATGCTTTAATCAGCCTCCCGGAAGCCACGGGCCCCGCCCGCGGTCTTCCCGTTCGCCATGCGGAGCCGAACTGTCCATCTGCCTCCGGGGCCCTGCCCTCCGGACCTCCTCTCCGCGGCCTCGGCGGAGGCCGGGCGGCAGCCCGACTTCGCGCTCGCGTTCCTGCCGCCGGACGAGAATCTGCGCGGGACCCTCCGGGCCATGGCGGCGGCGTGGCCCGACGCTCTGCGCTTCGGCTGCGAGGCGGTCACCCAGTTCGCCGACGCGGAGATGACGACGGAGGGGAGCATCCAGCTCTTCTGGTTCGACGCTCCCGGCCACTCGGCCCAGGTCGAGGTCATCCCCGGGACCCACGGCGAGCCGCCGTCTTCGAAGCGGGTGGATGCGGTGGCCCGGCGGATCGCGGCGGCCGACGGCGCCCTCCTGATCGCGGACGGCCTGCGCTTCCCCGCCGAGCGGTTCCTCGCGGAGATCCGGCGGAGATTTCCCGGCGAGACCCCCCTCGTGGCGGGTGGGCTCGCCTCGCAACGCGAGCCGGTGACGCGGTCCGGGGCGCGGGTGTTCGTGGGCGACCGGGTGCTCCCGGCCGCCTGCCTGGTGGTGACCCTCCACGGCGTGGACATGCGCGTGGAGGTGGTGCGCGGCTGGAGCCCGGCCTCCCCCGTCTACCAGATCACCCGGGCGGAGGGTTGCGTGGTCCACGAGATCGACGGCGAGCCGGCGACGGACTGGTACCGCCGCTTCTTCACGGTGGACGGCCAACTGGCGCCCATGCCCGAGACGGCCAATCGCTTCCCGCTGATCGTCGAAGGACCCCGCCCGGACCGGCAGGGGCTCTACCGCAGCATGCGCTTCTTCGACGATCCGGAAGGCGCCGTCACCTTCTGGGGATCGGTCGAGACCGGGGACCTCGTCCGCCTGGGGATGGGCAACGACCTCTCGCTCGTGGGCACGGCGGGGGATCTCCCGGCCGGGCGGCCGCCGCAGGCGGCCATCCTCTACTCCTGCGTGGGGCGCGAGGCGGTGCTCGGCGGGAAGGCCGGGCACGAAGTGGCGAAGATCCACCAGACCCTGGGGAAGGTCGCGCTCTCCGGCTTCTTCACCTTTGGCGAAATCGGCCCGACCCGTCTGGGCAGCCTCGCCTATTACAATCAGACCGCCATTCTGGTCCTCCTCCATGAGGTGGGTGCGTGAACGGATCCACGGACTGGGACAACGCCATCCTGCGCAATCTGCTGACGCAGACGACGCGCGCCTACGACCGCCAGATGGCGGAGCTGTTCACGGAAAAAGAGCTCGCCCAGGTCACCCTGGCCTCGATCGGCGACGGCGTGCTCGCGACGGACGGGGAGGCCCGGGTGAAGTACCTGAACCCGGTGGCCGAAAAGCTCACCGGCTGGCCGCGGGACGAGGCGATCGGCAAGCCGCTCGCGGAGATCTTCCGCCTGCTCGAGGCGTATGAGGGGCAGGATCTCCCCACTCTGGTGCACCGCTGCCTGGACGAGGGACAGAGCTTCCGGCTGGTGGACCGGGTGACGCTGGAGCGCCGGGACGGCCGGCGCTACGCGATCGAGAGCACCTGCGCGCCCATCCGCGACCACGACGGCCACACGATCGGCACCGTGCTCGTCTTCCAGGACGTGTCGGACAAGCGCCTGATGGCCCTCCAACTCGCCCACCAGGCGACCCACGACGAGCTGACCGGCCTCTTGAACCGCCAGGCGTTCGACGGCCACCTGACGAGGGCGCTCGACGAGGCGCGGAGCCAGGGGACGACTCACGCCCTCTGCTACATGGACCTCGACCAGTTCAAGATCGTCAACGACACCTGCGGCCATCTTGCGGGCGACGAGTTGCTCTGCCGGATCACGGCTCTCCTCCAGGACGGGATCCGGGACACCGACCTCGTGGCCCGGCTGGGCGGCGACGAGTTCGCGATCCTCCTGCCGCGCTGCTCGCTGGCGGACGCCGAGCGGCTGATCACGGGGTTCCACCAGAGCCTCCAGCAGTTCCGCTTCACCTGGCGGGACAAGACCTTCGCCATCGGCGCGAGCATCGGCCTCGTGCCGATCACCCAGGAGTGGAGGACGGTGGCCCACCTGCTCTCGGCGGCCGATCACGCGTGCTACGTGGCCAAGGAGAAGGGACGCAACCGCATCCAGGTCTACCAGGAGGACGACGCCACCTTCATCCGCCGGCACGGCGAGATGAACTGGGTGGTGCGCATCCAGCAGACGCTCGAGCAGGACCGCTTCCGCCTGTTCGCGCAGCAGATCCAGCCGCTCTCCTCCCAGGCCACGCGGGGGACCTACTTCGAGGTGCTGCTCCGCATGGTGGAGGACGACGGCCGCATCCACCTGCCCTCCGACTTCATCCGCGCGGCCGAGCGCTACGGCCTGATGCGGAGCATCGACCGCTGGGTGATCCGCAACTGCCTCCAGACGCTCGTGAGCCAGCCGCCGCCGTTTTTGGACCTCCTCTACGCCTGCTCGATCAACCTCTCGGCGGTCTCCCTGGGGGATCAGGAGTTCCTCGACTTCGTGGAGGAGGAGGTGGTCCGCTCCGGGATCCCGCCCCAGAAGATCTGCTTCGAGATCACGGAGACCGCGGCCATCGACAACCTCGCCCAGACGTCCAAGCTCCTGACCCGCCTCGTGGGCCGGGGCGTCCGCTTCGCTCTGGACGACTTCGGGACCGGAATGTCCTCCTACAGCTACCTGAAAGACCTCCCGGTGAGCTTCCTCAAGATCGACGGCAAGTTCATCAAGGACGTGGTGACCGACCCGCTCGACCGGGCCATGGTCGAGTCGATCAACCAGGTCGGCCACGTGATGGGGCTCGAGACCGTGGCCGAGGGGGTGGCGAGCGGCGCCATCATGCAGCGCCTGAAAGACCTGGAGGTCGACTACGCCCAGGGCAACTGGATCAGCCCGCCGCGGCCCCTGGGGCACTGAGAAACGGAAGTCGTGACAGGCCCGCCCTGACCCGGTAGGATAGGCGCCCTAAACCACGGAGGAGGCGGAATGGCGAAAGGCGAAAGCTGGGGTACGCGGGTCGGCCTGGTCCTGGCCATGGCCGGCAACGCCGTGGGCCTCGGGAACTTCCTGCGGTTCCCGGCCCAGGCGGCACAAAACGGCGGGGGAGCGTTCCTCATCCCCTACCTCATCTCCTTTGTCCTCATGGGCATCCCCCTCCTCTGGGTGGAGTGGGCGATCGGCCGCCACGGCGGCCGGTACGGCCACCATTCGGCGCCGGGCATGTTCGACCGCCTGGGCAAGAAGAAGTGGCTCAAATACGTGGGCGTCTTCGGCCTGTTCACCAACATTACGGTGGCCGCCTACTACTGCTACATCGAGTCCTGGACGCTCGCCTACGTGTGGCACTCGCTCATCGGCACGTTCAAGGAAACCCCTGCCACCGAGTTCTTCCCCGCCTATCTCGGCCAGCACGCGGACTCGTTCTTCGCGCTGCCCCCCGAGGCGTTCTTCTGGTTCGCCGTCACCTTGCTTTTAAACACGTTCATCCTGTCGCGGGGCCTGGCCAAGGGGATCGAGCTCGCGGCCAAGATCGGCATGCCTCTCCTCCTGGTCTTCGGCGCCATCCTCGCGATCCGCGGCCTGGGGCTGGAGCCGGGGGTGGACCCGGGAGTCACTCAGAGCCCGCTCGAGGGCCTGAACTTCGTCTGGAACCCGAACCTCGCGGGCCTCACCAATCCGAACACCTGGCTCGCGGCCGCCGGGCAGGTCTTCTTCACCCTCTCGATGGGCATGGGCTCGATCCACTGCTACGCCTCCTACGTGAAGCACAAGCAGGACATCGCGCTGAACGGCGCGTCCGCGGGCTGGATGAACGAGTTCGTGGAGGTGGTGCTCGGCGGCTCGCTCCTGATCCCGATCTCGACCGCCTACCTGGGCCTTGCGGCGGTGCAGGCGGCGACGGCGGGCGGCAGCGGCTTCGGGCTCGGCTTCCTCACGCTTCCGACCCTGTTCAACAACTGGGGCTGGTTCGCGCCGATCGCGGGGGCCATGTGGTTCGGGCTGCTGTTCTTCGCCGGCATCACGTCCTCGCTCGCCATGGGGCAGCCGATCATGGCGTTCCTCGAAGACGAGTTCAAGGTGGCGCGGAACCGCTCGGCGGTGCTCTTCGGCGCGGGAGTCTTCACGCTGGGCTTCTGGTGCGTCTGGCTCTACCCGGGCGGCTCCTTCGACGAGTTCGACTTCTGGACCGGCACGTTCTCGCTGGTCGTCTTCGCGCTGGCCGAAGCGTTCATCTTCGCCTACATCTTCGGCATGGACAAAGGCTGGGAGGAGATCACCCGCGGCTCCGACATCAAGGTGCCCGGAATCTTCCGCTACGTCATCAAGTACGTGACCCCGGTCTTCATCCTCGTCGTCTTCGTGGGCGCCCTGTTCAACCCCACGGGCGGCGACTGGGGCGGGGCCTTCTCCTCGCTCTTCTCCGGCAACGGCTGGCCGTTCGATCCGGGCAGCGTGATCGGGCGAGTCCTCCACACCGGAGCCGGATACGCCTGGTTCGACGAGACGGGACGCGGCACGAGGGTGCTGGTGCAGGACCTCACCCGGATCCTCCTGGCGCTGGTCTTCCTGTTCTGGACGTTCATGGTCTGGAAGGCCTGGAAGAACAAGAAAGGGGAGCAAGCATGACGACCGCCGCCTGGACGATGCTGATCACCACCTGGTCCGTGATCATCTTCTTCACGGCCAAGTTCTTCTGGAAGGTGCTGACCATCCCGCCGAGGAAGGACGACGAGTAGCCCTTCTTTTTTAAGCAAGACCGTGTCCCGGTGACGCCCCGGTGACACGGTCGCCCTTCCCCTGTAGGATTGTGCAACTTTCAAGGGGAAGCATTTATGTCGGAAAGCGTCGCCGCGACAACGAGCCGCACGGAGAGAGCCACGACCGGGTTCGTCCGCGAGCTCGGTCCGCTCGACTCGACCATGATGGTGGCCGGGTCGATGATCGGGTCAGGCATCTTCATCGTCCCCGCCGACATCGCCCGGCAGGTGGGGTCCTCCGGATGGCTGCTGATGGTCTGGGTGGTGACGGGCTTGCTCACCATCGCCGCCGCCCTCTCCTACGGAGAGCTCGCGGCCATGATGCCGAAGGCGGGGGGGCAGTACGTCTACCTCCGGGAGGCGTACTCGCCGCTCTGGGGCTTTCTCTACGGCTGGACGCTCTTCCTGGTCATCCAGACCGGCACGATCGCCGCCGTGGCCGTGGGCTTCGCCCGCTTCCTGGGCGTCCTCCCGGGCCTGGAGGCGGTCTCCCCCACGAACTGGATCGTCCCGCCGATCGACATCTCGGACAGCTATGCCCTGAGCCTCTCCTGGCAGCAGGCGATCGCGATCCTGCTGATCGTCTTCCTGACCTGGCTGAACACCCTCGGCATCCGGCTCGGCAAGCTGATCCAGAACACCTTCACGTCGGCCAAGACCCTGTCGCTCATCGCGCTGATCCTCCTCGGGATCTTCGTGGGCTACAACGCCGACGCGGTCTCGGCCAACTTCACCGACATGTGGACGCCCAGGGACGCGGCCCCGATCCGCCCCGACCTCGGGGGCATCTCGCCGGCCGTGGCCACGGCCGGGGCGTTCGCCCTCTTCGTCGCCTTCTGCGTTGCCCAGGTGGGGTCGCTCTTCTCGTCGGACGCCTGGCACAACATCACCTTCACCGCCGGCGAGGTCAAAAACCCGAAGCGCAACATCCCCCTGTCACTCGCGGCCGGCACCATCCTCGTCATCGGGCTCTACATCCTCGCGAACGTGGCCTACTTGTGCACGCTCCCGCTGACGGAAATCCAGAACGCACCGGACGACCGGGTGGCCACGGCGGCCCTCCAGGTCATCTTCGGCCCGGCCGGGGCGACGATCATGGCGATCGCCATCATCATCTCGACGTTCGGCTGCAACAACGGGCTGATCCTGGCCGGCGCCCGCGTCTACTACGCGATGGCGCGGGACGGCCTGTTCTTCCGCGGCACGGGCCGCCTGAACTCGCGGCACGTGCCCGCCTTCGGCCTTCTCCTGCAGTGCGTATGGGCCTCGCTCCTCGTGCTCCCCCGGACCCGCCTGCGCGACGACGCGGGCGTCGTGATCCGGGACGCCTCGGGCGCGGCCCAGTACGGCAACCTCTACAGCAACCTTCTCGACTACGTGGTCTTCTCGGTGCTCATCTTCTACGTGCTGACGATCTCCAGCCTCTTCGTGCTGCGCAGGACACGGCCGGACGCCGAGCGGCCCTACCGCGCCTTCGGCTACCCCGTGATCCCCGCCCTCTACATCCTGGCGGCGACCGTCATCCTCCTCGTCCTCCTCGTCTACAAGACGGCGACGACCTGGCCGGGCCTTCTCATCGTGCTGACCGGCATCCCCGTCTATTTCCTCTGGCGGCGGCTGGGAACGCCCCTCCCCACCCCGGCCGGAGAAGACGCCAACTCCCAGTGATCGCCGGCCGGGCGCCCATCGGGGGCGCCCGGACCGGCAGGTTCCGAGCCTCGATATCCTTCTGGAGGTCTGATCTGCTGATGGCCAACAACCTTTTTACCAGGAAACCCTTGGAAATGCTGCTCGAGGAGGCGGCGAGCGACAACCGGCTGCGCCGGGTCCTCGGCCCCGTCCAGCTCACCGCCCTGGGCGTCGGAGCGATCATCGGCGCCGGCATCTTCGTGGCGACCGGCGCGGCGGCCCACAACATCGCCGGCCCCGCCCTGATGCTGTCGTACGTGGTGGCGGGCATCACCTGCATCTTCGCCGCGCTCTGCTACGCGGAGTTCGCCGCCATGGTGCCGGTCGCGGGATCGGCGTACACCTACGCCTACGCGACCCTGGGCGAGCTGTTCGCCTGGATCATCGGCTGGGACCTCGTCCTCGAATACGCCGTGGGAAGCGCCACGGTGGCGACAGGCTGGTCCGGCTACGCCCAAAGCGTGCTCGCCAAGCTGGGCTACGAGCTCCCGGAGTATCTGCGGCAATCTCCGTGGCGCTACGACGCGGACACCGGCGGCCTCGTCTCGACCGGCTCGTTCATCAACCTGCCCGCCGTCCTGATCGTGATCGTCGTCACCGCCGTCCTGGTCAAGGGCATTCAGGAGAGCGCCAGCTTCAACGCCGCGATGGTCATCATCAAGGTGGCCGCCGTGCTCTTCGTCATCGGCGTCGGCGCCTTCTTCATCAATCCGGACAACTGGCACCCCTTCGCGCCCTACGGCTGGACGGGCCTCTCCTTCTTCGGCAATCACGTCGCCGGACAGACCGATCCCGGAGGCAATCCTCTCGGGATGCTCGCCGGGGCCGCCATCATCTTCTTCGCCTACATCGGATTCGACTCGGTCTCCACCCACACCGAAGAGGCCAAGAACCCGCAGCGGGACGTGCCGATCGGCATCATCTTCTCGCTGGTCGTCTGCACGGTCCTCTACATCCTCGTCGTCGCGGTGCTCACCGGCATGGTGAAGTACAACGAGCTCGACGTGGCCGCTCCGGTCTCTGACGCCTTCAAGCAGCAGGGGATCGGCTGGGCCGAAGGGCTCATCGCCGCGGCCGGTGTGGCCGGCATCACGTCGGTCCTCCTCGTCATGATGCTCTCCGGCCCCCGCGTGTTCCTCGCCATGGCGCGCGACGGCCTGGTCCCCAAGGCCTTCTTTTCCGACGTCCACCCGAAGTTCCGGACCCCTTGGAAGTCGACGATCCTGATCGGCTTCTTCGTGATCCTGCTCTCGGGCTTCCTGCCGCTCGACGCGCTGCTCCACCTGACCAACATCGGCACGCTCTTCGCCTTCGTGATCGTCTGCGCGGCCGTGCTCATCATGCGCAAGAAGTACCCCAACGCCCACCGGCCCTTCCGCTGCCCCTGGGTCCCGGTCGTCCCGATCCTGGGCGTCCTCACCTGCCTGATGCTCATGTTCTCGCTGCCGGCGGACAACTGGCTGCGGCTCTTCATCTGGCTGGCGATCGGCTTCGTCATCTACTTCGCCTACGGGCGCAAGCACAGCGTGATGCACAACTACACCGCCGCGGACCGTGCGAGGCACGAGGCCGCTCATCTCCCGACCGGCCCCAAGCGCAAGTAGCGTTTCCCGCAAGCCCCGGCCGGCTCCAGGCCGGCCGGGGACCTCACCCTCAAGCCATTCCGGCCAGGTGCGCCTCGAGGCGGTCGAGGTTCTGCTCGTTCGCTTTGAAGACGAAGGCCTTGACCTTGTCGCATTCCTCGACCGACTCGAAGAGCATGCTCCAGACGAGCCGGGTCTTGCCGCCGAGATCCTCGAAGAGAAACGTCGCCAGAAACTCGTGACCCGGCGGCAGATGCCGGAAGACGAGCCTCTCGGGCTCCACGATCTCCAGGAAGACGCTCTCATTGGGATGCTCGACGCCGTTGGGGCCGCGCATGACGAAGCGCCAGAATCCGCCCGGCCTCAGATCGAGCTCCTGAAACGTGTTGGTGAATCCCTTCGGCCCCCACCAGCGCGCGAGCTGATCCGGGTCGGTCCACGCCCGGAACAGACGCTCGCGCGGAACCTCGAAGACGCGTGTGGTGACGATCTCCCGGTCTGAGGACGCCGTAGCGGGGTTGGCTGCTTCTGTGGACATGATTCCTTCCTTTTGGGCTCTCGGACGGAGACATCCAGGTTACCCGTCCCAGTTCTACCCTACTTGTCGAACGAGCCTCCTCGAAATCGACACCGCCGGGGGAACCTCTCTACCCAACGGGGCGAGAGCTCCCCCGAACGGGGGAACGCCTCCCCCGAGCGGGGGCGACCCTTCCCCCGAACGGGTACGGGCCCGTACCCAGCGGGTACGCCTCTCCCCCGAGCGGGTACGGGCCTCTCCCCATAATGGGCGAGCGCCGTACCGAACGGGTACGAGCCTCCCCCCACTGGGTACGGCGCTCGCCCCCAGCGGGTACGCACCTCCCCCGAGCGGGTACGGCCATCCCCCTTCTCGGGGGAGCCGTCCCCCCGTTGGGGGCGACCCTTCCCCCCGTTGAGGGGAGACACTTCCTCGCAATCCCGGTTCGAGGGAAAGCTCGGGGGGAGATTCGCAGGATAAAGGGCAAACGGCCCTCTACCACTGCTCCCAGAAGACCCGCAACGCGGTGCGGCCGTCCTCGTCGGGAACGATCATGGTTTCGAGCTCCCACCCCTCCGGGAAGCAGAAGTTGAAGCAGTCGGACCCGAAGGCCAATCCGACCACGCGCTGACCGTGGCAGCTCGCGACCTGCTCCGCGATCGAGCAGGGCTCCTCCGCGTACGGATGGTCGATCGGAAGCGGCTCCGAGCCATCGCCGTACGCACTCGACGAGAGCGCACGGACGACCTCCGCGGACGGCGTCCCCGAGCCGAGTTGGTACGCGAGCCTCTCGCCTTCCAGGTAGGAAGCGACCCAGGTACCGTCGGAGAAGAACAGCAGGAACCCGGAAGAACCCGCCTGGGAGGACGCAACCTCCTTGTCCAGGATCTCGGGCTGCATTTCGCGGACATAGCGAACGTAATCAGACTGCAGGATGCCTTCCGCCATCTCCGCGAGCTCGGGAGAGAGCTCCTCCTCCTCCCGGACCGGCTCCTCGTCGTGTTTCATCAGCGATTTCTCCTGGATTTCTAACACCTTCGGGGGAAGAATAGCGTAATGAGGTCTCCCGGGAAGGAGCCCCGGACTACGTCTTGGGACTTACCTACTTCCCCTCCTCCACCGGCTTCGCATTCCGGACCTCCGCCACCTTCCCCCGCACCTGCCCGAGCGTGTCCGCCGGCAGAAGAAGAACCACATTCCGCCCGCCCACCCGCGCCGGCACCCCGCCCTGGGCCGCCGGGTAGAGCGTGATCGTCTCCTCGCCCGCGTCTTTGGTCTTCAGGACCACGGTGAGAACGGGCTTGCCGAGGGTGATCTCCGCCGGAGCCAGAAGGCGGTCGGCGCGGGCGTCGGTCAAGGTGAAGACGAGGTCGCTCACGGGGAGGTAGGAGACCGTGACGTCGCCGCGCTTCCAGTCGGGCTCGGCGCGGGTGAGGGCGAGGGGGGCCGCGCCGTCCTGGACGGTCACGGATTCGATCTGGTGGACCTCGAAGGCGGAGAGGCCCAGGGCGCGCCAGTCGGCCGGGGGGCGGTTGGCGGACTCGGGGAGACGGGTGCGGACCTCGAAGACGGGGCCTCCCGCGCGGGCGTAGGTCAGCTCTCCGGCCATCTGCCCCTCGGGCGTGGCCTCGTTGCCGACGGGGCCGCCGAGCTCGATCTTCACCGGGGGAGCGCCCGCCGAAACGACCTCCACGGTCGCGGCCGGCGGAGCGAGGCCGAGCTCTCCCGGGGGCTTTCCGGGGTTGTCCAGGAACCGCTCGGCTGTCAGACCGCTCAGGTCGGAGAACAGGCCGTCCAGCAGGTTGCGGTCGGCCCGGTCCACGAGGGGGCTCTCGATCCAGAAGCCGTCCGGGCGTTTGGCGAGGACGACCCGGCCGCTCGCGCCCGTCATGGTGATCCGCTGGACCGTCTCCCGGTCTCCCCGGAAGATGGTGCGGTCCCGCCACTCACCGGGGTCCTTGTCCATTTCGAAGAGGATGGAGTCGGCGACGACGTAGCCTTCCTTCCCCCCTTCGATCCCGGCGATGAGCGCGCCGCCGGTCGGTACCTCGGCACCGAGCTTCAGCACCCGCTCGCCGTCCTTCGTGGCCAGGCGCACGGTGGCGCGGGGCTTGTCGAGCCCCACGGCCTTGGGGTCCACGTCGTCGATCGTGCGGGTCTTTTCGAGGGCGAGGATCGAGTCGAGCAGCCGGTCCACGGCAAAGGCGTCAGCGCGGGCCGTGACCGGCCGCACCAGCCGCCACTCGGCCACGGGAGCCGCCTCTTCCTCGGCCTCCGTCTCCCCCTCTTCGTCCTTTGCGTCCTCTGTGTCCTTGTCGTCCTTTTGATCCTTCTTTACCGCCGCTTCCACCCGCTCGAAGCGCACGGTCCCCTTGGAGGCCTCGATCGTCACCGCGGTGACGTCGTCTTTCTCGACCTCCTGGAGGACCCTCTTTTCAAGCTCCGCGCGCTTTTCGGACGATGGGAGCTTGCGCTCGTAGAACCAGATGAACGACCCGAGGCCGAGGACCACCACCAGCAGGATCAGGAGCGTCTTGGGGCGCATCGCCTACCTCCTCCGGCGGCGGTAGAAGACGCCGCCCCCGACCGCGATCGCGACGACGGGCAGCACGACGACCGCCAGGAGAAAGATCGTCCCCATTTCCTGAGACGTCAGGGTCAGGTGGACCTGCTCCGTCTTCTTGGGCGGAATACCCAGCAGGGCTTCGCGCTCGACCAGCCAGTTCAGGGCGTTGGTGAGCAGCACCGAGTTGGCGACGTTCATCTCCAGAAGCTGGTTGGCGGCGAACTCGGAGTCTCCGAAGACCACGAGGCGCGTGGGCCGCTTGCCCTCGCCCGCGGCCTCGCTCTCGATCGCCACCCCGAGGAGGATCGGGCCGGCGAGGTCCGCGCCGTCCCGCTGCACGCTCTGGAGGTTCGCGAGGTTGCTCTCCCCCCACCCTTCGGCCGAGGTGCGGAAGAGCTCCGTCACCTGAAGCCCCGGGGCGCTCCCCGCGCCGACCGAGCGGGCGACGTTCAGGAGGACCGGCAGGTTGCCGTCCGCGAGCGGCTTGACGATCGGGTGATCGCCGTAGCTCTGGACGTAGATCGTCTCCGGCCCGACGAAGGGCAGGGGGTTCGTGGGATCGACCACGATGTTCTGCCCGATTGGAGCGCCGTAGCCGGCGAGCCACCCTTCGAGGCCGGTCCGGACGAGCCCCGAGCCGCCCGCCTGCCCGAGGGTCGGATCGAGCATCACGAGCATGCGGCCGCCGCGGGAGAGGTAGGCCGTGAAGATGTCGAGCTCAGGCTTGACGAAGCTCGCCTTGGGCCCGGCGATCACCACGAGGTCGGTCCCTTCGGGCACGGCGGGCTTGCCGAGCGAGGCCCACTCCTCGATGTCGAAGTTGTCGCTCCCCAGGGTCTGCTGGGCGCGGGCGAGGCCGCCCGGGCCCTGGTCGTCGAGCGAAAGCTCGCCGTGGCCGGTGGTGAAGAGGATGCGGGGCTTCTTCCCCTCGGAGAGCTGGAGGAGGGCGCTCGTGAAGAGCTGCTCGCCCTTGTAGCCCTTCATCTCCGGCTGGCCGGTGAACTGGACCGTCGAATAGTCGAGCTCGGCGAGCTCGCCCGCGTCGATCACGCGGCGGTCGTTGCCGGAAACCACCACGATCCCGGCGCTCTGGACCCCATACTTCTGGATGAGCTGCTGCGCTTCGAGCGGGTTGCGGTCGGGGTCCACCAGGCGCACGCGGATGCGCGGCGAGGCCGCGTCGTAGCGGGCGAGGACCTCCTGGGTGGGCTCGTAGATGTCGCGCTGGCTGGGCGGGAGGAAGACGAGGAACTCGACATCCTTGTCGAGCTCCTTCAACACGTTCTGCGTCCGCTCCGAGAGGCTGTAGAGCTGGCTGCCCGTCCAGTCGAAGCGCTGGTTGTACTTCCAGCAGAAGTAGTTGACGAAGACGGCGAGGGCGGCGACCAGGAGCACGCCGGCCGACAGCGTCCCCGTCCTCACGAGCTGGCGGCGGTTCACCGAGGCCATGGCGTCATCTCCACTTCTTGTCTTC
>DATHUD010000137.1:0-3034 GCA_035462575.1 Thermoanaerobaculia bacterium
GGAGCCCAGGCCGCGCCTGTCCATTTCCTCGACTGGGGGACCTACGGTTCGGGCTATCATCCATCTCTTCGAACCGCTCATCTCGAAAGCTGGCTTACCTTCTGCTGCGACCACCTGGCGCAGGCTTGCACCGGCAGATCCCGGATCGTGAGCTACGTTGCGCTGGGGATCGGCGAGTCTCTTCATGAGGAATTCCGCGCCAGAGTCGAGCGCTGGCGCGAACGGCCGGCCTTCCGCCAGCCCCATTTCGATCTTCTCGCGCTGCCTGCCCTCGGACGGGTCAGCGCCAACGATCTCGTCCGCTTCCTCGAAGACGAGGACAACACCTCCTGCCCTCGCGAGTACCTAAGGGACATTCCCGACCGTATCATCCAGAAAACCGGAGGTGATTTCGAAGAGACGGTCCAACTGCTCGAAAACGCGGAGCGCGGTATGATGTGGCCCGAGCTTTACGAAACGTTGCCCAAGGCTCCTGTCAACCTGACGCAAGAGGAGGATATCCTGCTTGAGTAACCGATTCCGCCTGGTTCGACGCGACCTCCGGAGTGCGGCCGAGGACGCCCGGCAATCTCTCTTCGAGCGGCCTGCGGCGGAATCCCTGACTCAACACCAGGATGCCGCGGCCTATTACGAGTTGGACGATTCTCTTGAAACCGCGGTCAACATGGCTCTGGCCGTGGGAGCTCCTCTCCTGGTGACCGGCGAGCCGGGAACCGGCAAGACACAACTCGCCTTTTTCCTCGGCCACTATTTTGGGATCCAGGTCCGCTCCTTCTACGTCAAGTCGACCTCCACCGCGAGGGACCTCAAGTACGAATTCGATGCCGTCGGCTACCTGCAGTCGGCCTACATGGCCCAACAGGGTGCCCCCCCTCTCCCGCGCACAAAGTTCCTCAAGGAAGGCCCGCTCTGGAGGACGTCCGAAGACTCACAACCTTCGGTGCTCCTGATCGACGAGATCGACAAGGCCCCTCGCGACTTCCCGAACGACCTCCTCCACGAATTGGATCAGGGCTGGTTCCCTCATCCGTTCGAACGCGACGCCGCCGGAGAGCCGATCCGGATTCCTCAGCAGCCCGGCAGGCGGCCGATCCTCGTCATCACTTCGAACCTCGAGCGACGCCTGCCGGACGCTTTTCTGCGCCGCTGCGTCTTTCATCACATCGTGCTGACGGAGGCCGTCGTCAAGCGCGCAGTCCAGGCCCGGGCCGGAGAGTTCCCGAACCTCTCCTCGGAAATCCGCAACCGTGCCGTCGAACGCTTCTGGGAGTTGCGGGAGCGCGGGTTGCAAAAACCCCCGTCCACGGCCGAGCTGCTCGTCTGGCTGGCCGTCCTCGACGCGCTCGGGGTTGCTCTCAGCAACCTGGACGGCCCGCTCCCCGAGCTGCCGGCCCTCGGCTGCCTCCTCAAGGACCGCGACGACCTGGAGCGACTGCGAAGCCTGTGATCTCTCTGCCCCCCGGGCTCGATGGACTCCTCCGGGCCTTGCGTTTGAACGGCCTGCCAGTGGGCGCGCGCGAGCTCGTACGGCTGCGGGAGGCCTTCTTCCGGACCCCCGCTCTGGACCAGGATCGCGAGGAGGTCCCCCAGCTCCGCGACCTCCTCGCCGCCGCACTGGTCCACTCTCCCGAAGAAAGGCAGCTCTTCGAGCCTGTTTTCGAAAGCTGGGTAAAACGCTGGCGAACGTGGGAGCAGCAGGATCTACGAGCAGTTGAGCCATCCCTGGAGCGCTGGGGATTGCCCGGCCTCCCCCGGCAGGCCGTCCCGCCCCGCCGGCGGCTCGTCCGCTGGAATGATCGAAGCCGGTTTGCCGCGATTCTGCTTCTGATCTCCATCCTCTCGATCCCCTCGATCGTCGCAGGAATCTGGCTCGTCGCTGGATTGCTCATCCCTGACGAGACGATCCCGCCTGCCCCCGAATTGACCGCCTTGGATCTCCCCCCTCTCCCTCCGCCCTCATCGCCCGGGATTCCGCCCGGCCTTGAGCTGATACCGCCCGGCCCACCTCCGAAGACGATCCGAACCTGGGTTCCCGTGCTCACTGTCGAAAAGGCCGTCTTCTCTCTGGGCACCCTCCAATCGTCCCAGTTGGGAATTGGAGTCCTCGCCCTGCTTGGCGCCTTGACGGTGGGAGTCCGCCATCGGCGACGGCGCTGGATACCCGAAGTCGATGCCGAGCCTGACCTTCCGGGTCCCGAGCGCCTTCCTCTCCTACCCCTCCCCGATCCGGGAATGGTGCTCCTGGATCCGGAAGGCGCCCGCACGATGGTCTGGGGAGTCAGCCGCTACATCGCCGAAGAACAGACGGAGGATCTCGATCTCGAAGCCACCGTTCGCTCCACCGCGGAACGGGCCGGCATTCCCGACCTTCGCTACGAGCCCGAAAGGCCGCTCCGGGAAGTCTGGCTCTGGCTGGACGGCACGGTCGAAGACCCCTCGCTCGTCCGCTACTGCGAAGAGATCGCCGCGAGCCTTTCGGAGTCGGGATTGGCCGTCCACCTCGGAGGATTCGACGGCGATCCCCAGGAGGTGCTCTGGGACGAGGGACAGCGCGTCCGCCCCTTGGAGCTCGAGGCCCATCGCCAGACAGCGCTGGTGGCCGTCTGCACCGACGGCGCTGTCCTCGTCCGCCACGCGAGAGACGCCCGTCGCGAGCCGATCTTCGCGCTCCTGCGAATGCTCGCGGCCTGGCCCCACCTGACTTTCGTAGACTTCTCGCGCGGAGCTACGGATCTTGCCCGGGAGCTCCGCCGCTTCGGGATTCCCTGCATCCTCCCGGAGGCGCTTCCCTATTTCTTCGGATTCGGCAGCGCCTCGGCTCCCCCGCGGCCAACCGAAGATCCCGGCGAGCTTCGGGCTTGGCGGGCCGCGCTCGCCCTGGTTTCTCCGCGCCCGGTCGACCGCGCCAGCGCCTATGCCGCTCGCCTCGCCCTTCGGCTCCGGCTCTCCCCCTGGGCCTTTCACCGGCTGACGGAAACGGGTCCCGAAGCTGCCATGCGGTTGGGAGACGGGCTGGTTTGGCAAACGAGCTCCC
>DATHUD010000138.1:0-7661 GCA_035462575.1 Thermoanaerobaculia bacterium
GCGTGGCGGCGCCCGGACCAGAGATCGGGCCGCTGGCGAGCGGGGTGAGGCCGGAAAACCTCGCCTACGTGATCTACACCTCGGGCTCGACGGGCCGTCCCAAGGGGACGATGAACACCCACCGGGGCATCGTCAACCGCCTGCTGTGGATGCAGGAGGAGTACGGGCTGACGGCCGGGGACCGGGTGCTCCAGAAGACCCCGTTCAGCTTCGACGTGTCGGTTTGGGAGTTCTTCTGGCCGCTGCTGACCGGGGCGCGGCTGGTGATGGCGAAGCCCGGGGGGCACCAGGATCCCGGGTACCTCGTGCGGACGATCCGGGAGGAGGGGATCACGACGCTCCACTTCGTGCCCTCGATGCTCCAGGTCTTTCTGGAGGCGCCCGGGGTGGAGGAGTGCTCGTCGCTCAAACGCGTGATGTGCAGCGGCGAGGCGCTGCCGCTGGAGCTGACCCGCCGGTTCTTCGCGCGCCTGCCGCAGGTTTCGCTGCACAACCTCTACGGCCCCACGGAAGCAGCGGTCGATGTCACGTACTGGCCGTGCGATCCGCGGGAGAAGCGCGGGGTGGTGCCGATCGGCCGGCCGGTGGCGAACACCGAGATCCACCTGCTCGACCCGTACGGCAACCCGGTGCCGGTGGGCGTTCCGGGAGAGCTTCTCATCGGCGGCGTTCAGCTCGGCCGGGGCTATCTCGCGCGGCCGGACCTGACGGCGGAGCGCTTCGTGCCGGCGGATGGAGGATTGAGGCTGTACCGGACCGGGGACCTCGCGCGGTATCTGCCGGATGGCGCGATCGACTTCCTGGGGCGGATCGATCATCAGGTGAAGGTCCGGGGCCTGCGCATCGAGCTGGGGGAGATCGAGTCGGCCTTGGCCAGTCACCCGGCGGTGCGCGAGGCGGTGGTGCTCGCCCGGACCGGCGGCTCCGGAGCCCTGGGCGGGGTCAACCTCGCCGCCTACGTGACCCTGAAGCAGGGAGAGGCGGCTCCGGATCTCGCCCAACTGCGCCAGCTCCTGTCGCGGAGCCTGCCGGAGTACATGCTCCCCTCGGCCCTGGTCGTCCTGGAAGCGATGCCGCTCACGGCGAGCGGCAAGGTGGACAGGAAGGCCCTGCCCGAGCCGGAGCGGTCCGGCGCTTCCGAGGAGAGAGTCCTTCCGCGGACGGACCTGGAGCGCCTCCTGGCCCGGCTGTGGAGCGAGACGCTCCACGTCGCGCCCGAGAGCTTCGGCATCCACGACAGCTTCTTCGAGATCGGGGGCAACTCGATCACCGGCGCGATCTTCATCAACCGTCTCCAGCAGGAGCTGGGCGAGATCGTCCACGTGGTGACGATCTTCGACGCACCCACGATCGAGAAGCTCGCGGCGTTCCTCCGCGCCGAGTACCCGGAGGCGGTGGGGGAGACCGGCCGGGGGATCGGGATTGGCCACCCGGTGGACGCCGGGGCGCTCGAGGAGGTGCGGGGGCTGATCCGGACGCTGCCGCCTCTGGCTCACGATCCGGCGGCGGAGAAGAACCCTCCGGCGGTCTTCGTCCTGTCGCCGCCGCGCTCGGGCTCGACGCTGCTGCGGGTCATGCTGGGGGGCCACCCGGCGCTGTTCGCCCCGCCGGAGCTGGAGCTGCTCGACTTCGACACCCTCCCCGAGCGCCGGGACGCCTTCCCGGGCCGGGACGCCTTCCGCCTGGAGGGGCTGCTGCGCGCCGTGATGGAGGCGCGCGGGTGCGGAGCCGAGGAGGCGCGGGAGACCGTCTCGGGCTTCGAGCGCGAGGGCCTGTCCACGCAAGCGATGTACCGCCATCTCCAGGAGTGGATCGGCGGCCGGACCCTGGTGGACAAGACGCCGACCTACGCCTGGGACCCGGAGACGCTGCGCCGGGCCGAGGCGGGCTTCGGGGACGCGCGCTACGTCCACCTCGTGCGCCATCCGCTGGGGATGATCCGCTCCTTCGAGGAGGCGCGGATCGACCAGATCTTCTTCCACGAGGAGCACCGTTTCAGCCGCCGCGAGCTGGCCGAGCTGCTGTGGGTGCTGGCCCACGAGAACACGCTGGCGTTCCTCGCAACCATCCCGGCCGAGCGGCGGCACACGGTGCGCTTCGAGGATCTGCTCTCCGATCCGGAAGGGGAGCTGCGGCGGATCTGCTCGTTCCTGGGCCTTCCCTACGACCCGGCCATGGCCGCGCCGTACGAGGCGAGGTCGGAGCGGATGACGGACGGCCTTCATGCCGAGTCGCGGATGCTGGGGGACGTCAAGTTCCACCAGCACTCCGGGGTGGACGCGAGCGTGGCCGAGAGGTGGCGCGAGGAGTACGGGGAAGAGTCGCTGTCCGATCTGGCTCGGGGGTTGGCGGCTCGGCTCGGCTACGAGCTGGCGCCCGCGCCGCGGCACTTTGTGCCGATCGAGAGGGTGGAGACCGGGCCGGGCGCGCCGCGGCCCCTCTCCTTCGCCCAGGAGCGGCTCTGGTTCCTCGACCAGCTCGACCCCGGCAAGGCGACCTACAACATCCCCAACGCCCTGCGCCTGACCGGCCGGCTGGACGTGGCCGCGCTCGCGGCGAGCCTCGCGGAGGTGGTGCGGCGCCACGAGGTGCTGCGGAGCACCTTCACTCTCGCCGGCGGCCAGCCCGTCCAGGTGGCCGGACCTCCCTCGACGGCGATGCCGGTGGTGGACCTCACGGCCGTTCCCGGCGAGCTTCGGGCCGAGGAGGTGCGGCGGCGGATGGCCGAGGAGGTGGACCGCCCGTTCGACCTCTCCCGGGGTCCCCTGCTGCGCGCCCTCCTCTTGCGGGTTGCCCCTGAGGAGCACGTGGCCGTCCTGACCCTGCACCACGTTGCGAGCGACGGCTGGTCCATGGGAGTGCTCGTGCGGGAGGTGGCGGCGCTCTACCCGGCCCTCTCGCAGGGCCGCCCGTCGCCGCTCCCCGAGCTGCCGATCCAGTACGCGGACTTCGCCCGCTGGCAGCGCGGCTGGCTCCAGGGGGAGGTCCTGGAGCAGGAGATCGCCTACTGGCGCGCGCGGCTCGCCGGCGTGGCCCCCCTCGATCTGCCCACGGACCGGCCCCGGCCGCCCGTCCAGACCTTCCGCGGCGCGGCCCTCCCTCTCACCCTCGGCTCCGGGACCGGCGAGGCCCTGGAGGCCCTGGGCCGCCGCTCCGGGGCGACGTTTTTCATGACGGCCCTGGCCGCGTTCATGACCCTGCTGCATAGGTACGCGGGCCAGGACGACATCGCGGTCGGCACCCCCAGCGCGAACCGCAACCGGCCCGAGATCGAAGGGCTGATCGGCTTTTTCGTCAACACGCTCGTGGTGCGCGCGGACGCCTCGGGCGATCCGTCCTTCCGGGAGCTGCTCGGGCGGGTCCGCGAGGCCTCGGTGGGGGCTTTCGCGCACCAGGACCTCCCCTTCGAAAAGGTCGTCGAGGAGCTGCGGCCGGAGCGCGACCTCTCGCGCTCGCCGCTCTTCCAGGTGATGTTCATCCTCCAGAACCTCCGCGCCGAGCCCGTGAAGCTGCCGGGGCTCGTCCTCGCGCCCCAGCCCTGGGAGGTGACCACGGCGAAGCTCGACCTCACCCTCTCCCTGTTCGAGGGAGCGGGCCACCTCACCGGCTCGATCGAGTGGAACACCGACCTCTTCGAGCGGGCGACGATCGAGCGCATGGCGGGCCACCTCAAGATCCTGCTCGCGGGGATCGCCGCCGATCCGGAGAAACGGCTCTCGGAGCTGCCGCTGCTCTCCGGCGCCGAGCGGCGCCAGATCCTTTCCGAGTGGAACGAGACGGCGCGCGACTGGCCCCGCGAGACCCTGATCCACGAGCTGTTCGAGCAGCAGGCCGCGAGGAGGCCCGAGGCCGTCGCCGTGACCTTCGCCGGGGAACGGTGGACCTACCGTGACCTCGACCTCCGCGCGAACCGGCTGGCCCACCACCTGCGCCGCCTCGGGGTCGGCCCAGAGACCCGGGTGGGCCTCGCTGTCGAGCGCTCGGCGGAGATGGTGTCGGCGCTCCTGGGCGTGCTCAAGGCGGGCGGAGCCTACGTACCTCTCGACCCCTCCCACCCGGCCGAGCGGCTGGGGATGGTGCTGGACGACAGCGCGGTCTCCGTGCTGCTGACCGAGGAGAAGCTCCTTTCCGTCCTGCCGCCGGTCAATGCACGGATCGTCTGCCTCGACCGCGACGGCGAGGCGATCGCGGCCGAGAGCGCGGAAGCCCCGGAACGGCTGGGGAGCGAGGAGAACCTGGCCTATGTGATCTACACCTCGGGCTCGACGGGCCGGCCCAAGGGGGTAGAGCTCCCGCACCGGGCGGTGGTCAACTTCCTGCGCGCCATGGCCGAGCGGCCGGGCCTCGGGGAGGCCGACGCCGTCCCGGCGCTGACCACGCTGTCGTTCGACATCGCGGGCCTCGAGATCTACCTGCCGCTCGCCGTGGGGGGCCGCATCGAGGTGGTCGGCCGCGACGAGGCGGCAGACGGCGCGCGGCTCGCGGCCCGGCTCGCGTCGTCGGGAGCCACCGCGGCCCAGGCCACGCCAGCGACCTGGCGGATGCTCCTCGAATCGGGCTGGGAGGGCCTCCCCGGCTTGAAGGTCCTCTGCGGGGGAGAGGCGCTGCCGCGGGATCTCGCCCAGGAGCTCCTCGCGCGGGGCGTCGAGCTGTGGAACGTCTACGGCCCCACGGAGACCGCGGTCTGGTCCGCGGTGGGGGAGGTGACTCCGGGCGAGGGGCCGGTGCGCCTCGGCCGGCCGATCGCCAACACGGAGTTCTTCATCGTCGACCCGGGCGGGGGGCCGGTGCCGGTCGGCGTGGCCGGGGAGCTCCGGATCGGGGGCGAGGGCCTGGCGCGGGGCTATCTCGCGAGGCCGGAGCTGACGGCGGAGAGGTTCGTGCCCCATCCGTGGAGCGCCCGGCCGGGAGCGCGGCTCTACCGGACCGGCGACCTGGTGCGGTTCCGGGAGGGCGGGGAGCTGGAGTTCCTGGGCCGGATCGACCACCAGGTGAAGGTGCGGGGCTTCCGCATCGAGCTGGGGGAGATCGAGGCGGCGCTCGCCCGGCACCCGGCCGTGCGCCAGGCCGTGGCCGCGGTGCACGAGGAGGGCGGGGACAAGCGACTCGTGGCCTGGCTCGTGCCCGAGGGCACGGCACCCACGCCCGGCGGGCTGCGCGATTTCCTGCGTCGGAGCCTGCCGGAGTACATGGTCCCGGGAGCTTTCGTGGCTCTCCCGGCGCTGCCCCTTCCGCCGAGCGGCAAGGTCGACCGCAAGGCCCTGCCCGCCCCGGAGACGGGCGGGCCCGGCGAGGCGGATGCCGCTCCGCTCACGCCGGTCGAGGAGGTGGTGGCGGCGATCTGGGCCGAGGTGCTGCGCCGCGAGCGGGTGGGAGCCCGCGAGAGCTTCTTCGACCTGGGAGGCCATTCGCTCCTCGCAACCCAGGTGATCTCCCGGGTACGCACGGCGCTCGGGGTCGACCTGCCGCTTCAGCGGATGTTCGAGAGCCCCACCGTGGCCGGGCTCGCGCGGGCGGTCGAGGAGGCGCGACGCGAGAGAGAGGGCCTCGCGATCCCCCCGATCGTCCCCGTGCCCCGGGACCGTCCGCTCCCCCTGTCCTTCTCCCAGGAGCGGATGTGGTTCCTGGGCCAGCTCGACGCCGGCACGTCGGCCTACAACCTGTTCCGCGCGGTGCGGCTCCGCGGCGCGCTCGACGAGGCCGTGCTCGGCCGCTGCCTGACGGAGCTCGTGCGGCGCCATGAGGCGCTGCGCACCGCCTTCATCCTCGTGGACGGCCAGCCGGTGCAGGTCGTAGCGCCCCCCCGGGCGTTCTCCCTGCCGCGGATCGACCTCCGCCACCTCCCCGCCGGGGAGCGCCAGGCCGAGGCCCGCCGCCTCGCCGGGGAGGAGGGAGCGCGGCCGTTCGACCTCGCCCGCGGCCCTCTGCGCGCGACCCTCCTGCGGATCGCCGAGGGAGCGGAGGGGGAGGCCGAGCACGCGCTCCTTCTCGCCATGCACCACATCGCCTCCGACGGGTGGTCGATGGGGGTGCTGATCCGCGAGATGGCGGTGCTCTACGGCGCCTTCGCCGCGGGCGAGCCGTCGCCCCTGCCCGACCTGCCGGTCCAATATCCCGACTTCGCGGTCTGGCAGCGGCGGGTCCTCTCCGGAGAGGCCCGGCAGGCGGGCCTCGATTACTGGCGGCGCCGGCTCGCGGGGTCTCCGCCCCCCCTCCTGCTCCCCGCCGACCGCCGCCGCTCGGCGGTCCAGGGGTTCCAGGTGGGGGTGAGGGCGATCGAGCTCCCCGCGGCGCTCCTGGCCGGCCTCCACGCCCTCTCCCGGAGGCAGTCGGCATCGCTCTACATGACGCTCCTCGCCGCCTGGGAGACGCTGCTGCTGCGCGCCACGGCCCAGGAGGACGTGGTGGTGGGGGCCCCGATCGCCAACCGCAACCGGGCCGAGATCGAGGGGCTGATCGGGTTCTTCCTGAACACCCTGGTGCTGCGCACCGATCTCTCCGGAAACCCGGGGTTCGAGGAGGCCCTGGGGCGGGTGCGCGAGACGGCCCTCGGGGCCTTCACCCACCAGGACCTCCCCCTGGAGCAGGTCCTCCAGGCGGTCCACGCGGAGCGCGATGCGGGCCGGGCGGCCCCGTTCCAGGTGATGTTCCTGCTCCAGAACATCCCCCGGCAGGAGCTCTCGGTGCCGGGCCTCACGTTCTCGCTCCTCGAATCCGAGCACGAGGCCGAGAACCTGGGCACGGCCATCTTCGAGGTGGGCCTCACCCTGACCGAGCGGCCGGGCGAGGGCCTGCTCGCCTCGATCACCTACAACGCCCTGCTGTTCGACGAGGCGACGATCGACCGGCTGCTCGCGAGGTACGGCCTGCTGCTCGAAGGCGTGGCCGCCGATCCCTCCCGCCGCCTCTGGGACTACGGGCTGATGACTCCGGAGGAGCGCCGGGAGCTGCTCGCCTGGAGCGGCGCCGGAGCCCCGGCCACGGAGGACGTGCCTCCGGTCCACCGCCTCTTCGAGAGGCAGGCCGGGCGCGATCCGGACGCGGTCGCGGTGATCGGCGTGGAGGGGCGGCTCACCTATGGCGAGCTCGACGGCCGCGCGAACCGGCTGGCCCGCCATCTCCAGGCCCTGGGCGTGGGGCCGGAGAGGGTCGTGGGCCTCTGTGTCGAGCGGTCGCCCGAGATGATCGTGGCCCTGCTCGCGGTGCTCAAGGCGGGAGGCGCCTACGTGCCCCTGGACCCGGCCTACCCGGTCGAGCGCCTGGCCTACGTCGTCGAAGACGCCGGAGCCGCGGTCCTCATCACCACGGAGAAGCTCCTCGCCGCGAGGCCGGCGCTGGGCGCCCGGGCCGCGCGCACCGTCCTTCTCGACGCCGACTCCGAGGCGATCGCCGGCCGGAGCGGAGAGCCGCCCGCCGTGCCCGTGGACCCGGACCGTCTGGCCTACCTGATCTACACCTCCGGGTCGACCGGCAAGCCCAAGGGGGTCATGGTCCGGCACGGCTCGCTTGCGAGCTATGTCGCGGCGTTCCGGGACGAGCACGCCCTCACCCCCCGCGACCGCGTGCTCCAGTTCGCCTCGATCGGCTTCGACACCAGCGCCGAGGAGATCTACCCCTGCCTCGCGAGCGGGGCGGCCCTCGCGCTGCGCACCGAGGCCATG
>DATHUD010000139.1:0-11141 GCA_035462575.1 Thermoanaerobaculia bacterium
AATCCGACTGCCGGACGACGTCATACGGCAGGATGAACTCTCCGAAATCTGGGCTGTAGAAGGCGGCGTCCGGCCGGACGGCGGCCTCCGGGAATCCCGCCGGTTGCGGGTAGGCATACGAATAGAAAGCGGGATAGGGGATGGCGCCCCCGCCGGCCCAGAACCCGCAACTGCTGACTTCCTGCGAGTAGGCCTCTTGGGTCACCCAGTCCGGCAGGTTTGGAATCCCGCCGGGATGCTGAGGGGCTTTCCGTCCGGAAAACCGGGTGACCGCCAGGTCGCCGGCGCCCCAGAACAGGTGCACGGGGCTGCACTTGCCGAGGAACCGGGCCCGAAACTCCTTGAACACCCGGTCGGCCTGCACGAGGATCTGCCAGAACCGGTGGGCGTACTCCCGGTCGTAGGACCGGTGGGTTTCGTCCTGATCGAAGCGGATGGGGTCGGGGAGCTCGTTGGGCTGCCGGTGGATCTTCACGGGAAGGCCGAGCTTTCCGAGCTCCTCCATGAGGCGCGCGTAGAACGCCGCCACGGACTGCGGCTCGAGCGCGAGCGCACCGGTGCCGCCGTCGCTCGTCTGCACGATCAGACGATGGTCGATGAAGTCGAAATCGATCTGGAACGTCCGGGTGCCATACGGGATGGGCGACGTGGTGAGCCCTCGGGCGGTCAGGTACAGCGCGACATGCCAGGAATGATTCACCCAGGGGCTCGGGGTGAGCCGGATCTTGCCGACGATCTGCAGCCACAGTTGGAGTGTCGCGTACGTCTCGCTCCAGGCTTCCAGAGGCAGGCTCGGCCATCTTTCCGAATGAGGAGGGGTTGAGGCGGTCATGGCTTCTCCCGCGCGGCCTTGGCAACAGCGCCCGGCACCGGCCCGCTCAGGTGTCCGGGTGACGCGAAGATACCATGGGCTCCTTGGACCGCCGCTACGGCTACTCGGGCTTGAGCTCCCGGACCGGCCGGATCTCGATGCTGCCGACGCGGGCGGGCGGGATCTTCGCCGCCAGTTGGATGGCCTCGTTCAGATCCCTGGCTTCGATCAGGTAGAACCCCGCCAGTTGCTCCTTGGTCTCGGCGAAGGGACCGTCGAAGAGCGACAGCCTGCCGTTGCGGACGCGGACCGTGGTGGCGGTCTCGACGGGTTGGAGGGCCTCGCCGGCCAGGCGGTGCCCTCCCCTCCGGAGGTCCTCGTTGAACGCCAGGCACTCGCTGTCGGAGATGGTGTCCAGCTTCTCTTCCTCGCTGTACACAAGGCACAGGTACTTCATGCGGGCTCCTCTCGGGCTCCCTGCCTTCAGGGCGCGACCATGATCATCCAGGACACGCCGAAGCGGTCGGCGACCATGCCGAAGCGCGGGGAAAAGAACGTCTGGGCGAGCGGCATCTGCACCTGCCCGCCGTCCCCCAGCGCGGCGAAGAACCGCTCGGCCGTGGCCTCGTCAGGCACCGTGAGGGAGAGCGAAACGCCCTGGAAGCCCGGCTGCCCGGAGCACATCCCGTCGGACGCCATCACCTCCGTCTCCCCGATGCGGAAGCTCGCGTGCATCACCTTGTCCTCGGAGCCGGGAGGGGTCCCGCCCGCGCACTGTTCCGGGTCGGGGGGCACGGGGCTGTCCTTGTAGCGCATGAGCGCCGTCACCTCGGCGCCGAGCGCGCCCCGGTAGAGCTCGATCGCCTCCTCGCAGCGGCCTTCGAAGAACAGGTAGGGTTGGACTTGCATCGCGTCTCCTCCTTTCGGGTTCGGAGCCGGGATTTTCCCCGGCTCTACTCCCTAGTCGAACGAGGGTCCGCGAAATCGACAACCGCCTCCGTCGCCGATCGCCTGCCAGGGTCCGGAGAGTGCGGCCGGCGCAGCCCAGCCTCCCAGCCAGGCTCGGGCCGCCTGCCGTTCTGGTCCGGGCCCGGCAAAGGTGCGATAATTCACCAAGTCCATCGGCTGACTACAGGTAGATCCTTTTACGTTGTGGACAACAATAAACAAAGGGAGGTCCATCGAATGGGAAAGTTCTCAGGCACTGCGGACAACGGGGACATCAATGTGGCTCTGCGCCTGGCGATTCAAGCTGCCAAAGAGGGGCTGGGGGCGGATCTCGTCACCTGGACACTGCTTCGGGTCTATGGGGCCAACGGTGGTGCCGTCGGCCAAAACGACACGACGGTAGAGATTGAGGCTTCCGTTCCCTAGCCTGGCACCCGAAGAGATGGAAAGAGCGGCGATGTGTGGGGCGGCTCCCTGGGGCCGCCCTTTCTTCTCCCAGGAACGCTACTCGATCGGGACCCTGACGGCGTGCATTTCAGGAGGTCATGGGATGGTCAAGGTTTGCGGAATTGTGTGGGCGCTTTTTTGGAGTCAGATCCTTCCAGGATCCAGCGTGCAGGCGAGCGCCCTGAGTCAGGCTACGCCGCTGGTCATCGGCGACACGTTCACGATCGATTCCAAGATCCTGGGTGAAACACGGCGCATCAATGTCTATACGCCGCCCGGCCTTGGGGAGTCTCCCGAGGTGCGGCTGCCTGTGCTGTACATGCCGGATGGGGGCATGGCCGAGGATTTCCTGCATGTGGCCGGTCTCGTGCAGGTTTCGGTGGGCAATGGGACGATGCGGCCTTTTCTGTTGGTGGGGATTGAGAATACCGAGCGCCGCCGCGATATGACCGGGCCTACGGAAAACCCGGAGGACAAAAAGATCGCGCCGCGCGTGGGAGGCTCCGAGGCCTTCAGGAGGTTCCTTCGCGAGGAGCTGATGCCGCAGGTGAAGGGGCGCTATCGCACGGCCCCTGAAACGGCGATCGTGGGGGAGTCCCTCGCCGGGTTGTTCGTTGTGGAGACGTTTCTCCTGGAGCCCGACCTGTTCGATACTTACATTGCCTTCGATCCCAGCCTTTGGTGGAACAACCGGAAGCTGGTCAAGGACGCAGCGGAGCGGCTGAGGGCGCGGCCCAGACCGGGAAAGGCGCTGTATCTCGCGAGCAGTGACGAGAAAGAAATTGTCGAGGACACGCAACGGTTTGCGGAAGCTCTCGGCAAGGAGGCTCCGGCCGGCCTGCGCTGGCACTACGAGAAGATGCCGGAGGAGAAGCACTCGACGATCTACCATCCGGCCGCGCTGAGAGCTTTTCGTGCGCTGTTCAAGCCAGAGGCCGGCAAATAGCCGGTCGAGGAGCCAGGCGATGATTCGGTACGAGACGCTGGACGCGGCGGGGATCGCCACCGCCGGCTCTTAGCGGTCGAGCCTCGGGTGCTTAGCCTCGGGTATTGAGCTTCGGGTACAATCGCGGGGCGCGACGCGGGAGGAGCTGGTCATGGCGTGGAAAGTCCGTCGAGATCCAGGCGGCGCCTCCTCCGAGGTCCCCTTCCCGGTGCAGGGGAAAGTCGGACGCATCGAGGATCCGCCGCCCGCCGTCTTCTTCAAGAAATACGTCCAGGCGAACCGGCCGGTCGTCATCAGTGGAGCCATGGAGGAGTGGTCCGCTCTCGACCGCTGGTCGTGGGACTACCTCGCCGAGGTGGCCGGTGACTGCTCGGGCGAGGTCATCGTCTCGCGCAACGGCCTCTATCCCGACTACATCACCCAGCCGTCGCCAATGGCCAAGGTGGAGATGCGCTTCGCCGAGTTTCTTCGCCGCGCCGTGCCGGCCCCCGGCGCCGAGCCCTTGCCGCCGATCCTCGGCCCCGGCGAAACCTATTATCTGTATGGCAAGTCCTACCTCCTGGAGGCCGTGCCGGCCCTGCGCGCCGGCCTGCGGACGCCGGCCTGCCTCGGCTCCGTGGCAGAGCCCTTCCAGCGCCTGTGGATCAGCTCGACCGGCTGCGTGACGCCGCTGCACTACGACCTGTCGAACGGCCTCCTCTGCCAGGTGCGCGGCGCAAAGCGGGTCTGGCTTTTCGATCCCGGGCAATTCGACCGGCTCTATCCCCGCGGCGCGCAGTTCCCGGGGCTCGACAACTTCGAGAGGCAGAGCCAGGTGGACATCCACCATCCGGACTACGAAGCCTTCCCGGAGCTCCGCCGGGCCACGGCCCTCGAATGCCACCTGCGGCAAGGAGACACGCTCTTCATCCCCTCCAATTGGTGGCATGAGGTCGAGACCCTGGAGCCGTCCCTCTCCGTCCAACTCGCCTTTGCGGGGGGAACGGTCACCAGCGAGCTCGCCGTGCTCTCGGACCTCTTCAAAACCAAAAAGCCCGAGGAGCTGATGACCCATCCCGGCGTCCAACGATTGTTGCAGGACCCGACGATGATGCAGGCTGTTCTGCGGATGATGGCGGGGCCGGCGCGCTGAGCGGGCGTCTCCGAGCTCCAACTCGACGACGGGTCAGGCAGCCTTCGCGAGAAGGTAGCAGCGACGACTGGGATACTCAGCCCCTTCGTAGGGCTCCCGCTCGACGTGCTCGATGACGGCAAGCTGCGCGCACCGCAGCGCCTCGATGACGGCGCTTGGAACGTGAAAACGGAAATCCAGGGAAACGGGGGAGCCGTAGAGGTCGTCGACATGGACCACCTCGTCTCCCATGTGAAACGAGATCAACGCCAAACCTCCGGGCACCAGGACTCGGCGGATCTCCTGGAAAACCGTGCCGAGCTCGGCTGGACCGAAGTGCACGATGGAATAGAACGCCACGATGCCCGCGAGACCCGCGTCGGGGAGGTCGAGCCGATTCATGTCCCCGATGCGGAACTCGATCCCCGGGTGAAGGCCCGTTGCCACTCTGATCATTCCCGGCGAGAGATCGATGCCGACGACGGTGACGCCCTGCTCCTGGAGATAACGAGCGACATGTCCGGGCCCGCATCCGAGGTCGGCCACGAGGCCACGACCGCGTGCTTCCTCTGCGAACCGGTTGAGGAGATGCCGGTCGAGCGGCTTGTAGTCGAGCTCCGTTGCGAGATTCTCGGCATAGGCCTCTGCCGCCGAGTCGTAGCTGTCGCGGAGATCCATAGGCCTGGAGTGTACCAAAGCATTTACAGACCGATGGAGCCCAGGATCCTACATCCGCTGGGCGGCCTCGGCGAGCCCCGCGAGCTTCTCGAGGGCCATCCTCCAGCCGGCTTCGTTTTCGAAGCTGCCGTCGCGTCAGAGTTCCTTGCAGATCTGAGGCAGCTTGAAATACGCCGGCGGCGGCGCGTTCTCGCCTTCGAGCGACACGCCGAAATGGTCGTAGAACTCGAAGGGACCAAGCTGCTTCAGGAGCAGCGACAGCTCGGGATACTTGTCGGCGCGGCTACACAGCTTGACCGGGAGACCGAGGCCCGGGATAGCGCCGGCCCAGCAGTCGGCCTCGAAGCCGCTCACCATCTCGGTGCCGGCGTATACCATGTTGTTGCTCAGCCACCAGTCGCGGCTGAACACGTTGGGGAGAGGGGGCTCGTTCAGCGTGCAGTGCAGCTTGCCAGTCTGCGG
This sequence comes from Thermoanaerobaculia bacterium, assembly GCA_035462575.1. Classification (GTDB taxonomy): domain Bacteria; phylum Acidobacteriota; class Thermoanaerobaculia; order Multivoradales; family UBA5704; genus DATARR01. Next base: position 5,404 of record DATHUD010000139.1, read on the forward strand.
ATCGCGCTCGATGAAATACTCGTGATCGGGATCGACGCCGTCGCTCGGGTCCATGTCGTACACGTTGAAGATTTCGATCTCTCGATCGATGAACGTCGCCGCCTCGCGGTTGACGCCTGCCTCCATGTCGAAGGTGTAGCTGGCGACGAGCTGGAACGACGGAATCTCGGCGTGCCGGAACCGGCCGGCCCCGCGGTAGCGCAGCGGGAAGTTCGGCAAGGGCTTGTCGACGGCATCCTCGATCTGGACGATGTCTGCCTCGCTCTTCGCAGTCTGCGCTCGCACGGAAGCCCACGGTAGCGAAACCACGAGCGCAAGTGCCACGCACCGTAACGATTGTTCTCTTCTCATGTGTAGCCACCCCCATGGATAAGTATACCCCCCGCCAGGTGCCGCTGAGGTGCCACCGATTCTCAGTGCGGGTACATCGCCGGCGGGCGGTCGAGGTCGACCTGCTCGACGTCGGTCCAGGGCACGTACTCGGGGCGCTTCCGGCCGTCGGAGAAGATCAGCAGGCCGGCATTCCCGTCGCCGAGGTCGCCGGAGCGCTCGAGCTGCAGCTCCTCGCCGTCCTGGAGGGTCACCCTGCCGCGCTCTTCGCGGCCGGGGGGCACGATCGAGGCGATCAGGCCGAGGGGGATGGTGTAGTCCACGCCCTGGGATGAGACGTCGAACGTATCGGTGGTCTCGCTCTCGTTCAAGTCGTAGACCAGCCGGCCGGCGAGGCGGCGGCCGGCGCGAGTGGTGACGCTGCCCGTGAGCGGGCGCCCCGGCGGGAAGTCGCCGTAGGCGGGGCCGCTGCCGCCGGGGCTGAAGTCGAAGCGCTCGAAGGCGTCCCAGGAGATCAGCACCCGGCCGTAGCGCCGGTCGTCGACGTAGATCCCGTGGTTGCCGTCGCCGACTTCGGCGGTGCCGGAGAGAACGATCTCGCGGCCGTCGAGCAGCGTCACCAGGGCGCTGTCGCGCGAGCGGCGAGCGATGGAGCGGATGGTGTCGAAACGCAGGCTGCGCTTACCGTCCGCGGTGCGGCCGTCGAGCTCGTCGGAGCCGGCGCCCTCCTCCCGGTCCCACTGGACAAAGCCGGTGAAGTCGCCCTGCCGCGTGCGCACCGTGCCGTGCAGCCGGTAGGCGGCGCTTGGCCGGGCGGCGGGGAGGAGCTCGATCGTGCGGATCCGCAGACTGTCGAGGTCGACGACGCCCCGCTTGCCGTCCCACACCCGCACGCCGTCGTCGAAGTCGCTGGAGGCGAAGCGGTCGAGGTCGAACACGGTCCCGTTCTTCAAAGTCATCCGCACCTCACGGCCGCGCGCCTCGATCCGCGCGATTTCGCCGAAGCGCGCCATGAAAATCCGGCCGGGGTCGATCTCGCTCTCCGTGACGGCGACCGTGATCCCGAAGATCTTGATCGGGCGGCTCTCCTTGGACTGCCGAGCGAGCGGCGCGTGGGCGGCCCAGGGGTTCTTGTCCTTGGAGCCGTTGAAGTAGTCGCCCCAGAACGCCTCCTGGTCGCCCCCCCAGCGCAGCCGCCCCTCGTAGGTGGCGCCGTCGACGGTGGTGATCCGGCCGTAGAGAAACCCTGGCGGGGTCTCCGCCGCCGTGGGGGGCTCCGCCGCCGGCGCGGTCGAGGGTGTGATCGCGGGCGAGGTCGCCGCGGCGGGGTGGACGTCCTGGTCGAGGGCGCGGTAGCCGGCGGCGAGGGCGAGGAGGACGAGCACGGTGGCGAACGCCCCGCCGGCGATCTTGGCTCTCGTCATGGTCGGCTCTCCCACAGAAGACGCGAGTCAGCTCCCAATCTCCACCCCCTCGATGTTGTCATCATCACCGTTTTCTTCCCAGTCGAGCAGATGGTGTGGATCGATGCCGGCCAGTACCGGCTTGCCTGCCACCGTCACCGTGATCGTCTGCTCCGTGGAGCGGATGCGATGCATCTGCAGGTAGAGCGGCGCGCTCAACTCCCCGTGGCCCTTCCGGGCGGGACCGAAAACCCCGATCTCCACCCATTCGTCCATCGGCACAACGGTCTCGACGCCCGCGCTGTCAGCCACGACCTTCCGCGCCTTCACGTCGAGCGTCACCTGCCACGTGCCTTCCTGGGTCTCGCTCGCCGTGGCTCGATCCGTCACGAAGTCCCAGAAGGTGTTCACCTCGAACAGATCGTGCAGCAGCGGATGGAACGAGGCCGGCGTGGCCGCCTCGAGCTCCCGGTACAGATCGAGCGTCGTCGCGAGGGGTGCCTCCTGCGGGCGATGCTTCTCGAGCAGGCGCCGCAGCGCCCCATTGACCCGCTCCTTGCCGATGGACTCGCTCAGCGCGTGCAAGGCGAAGGGGCCCTTGCGGTAGGAGAGGTACGGGTCGAGCCCCCGGAGCAACGGCTCGCCTCGGCGGATCGGCGGGTGCGGATGCGGCTGCCGCATGAAGCTCAGGAGCCGCCGAAGCTCCGCATCCCCGCGGGTTTCCTTCACGACCTGCATCGCGTAATACCAGGCGAGGCTCTCGGACAGCACCGGCGCTCCCTCGACGTTTGCATACGGGACCGTCCACTGGTGAGCCATCTCATGGGCCACCACGGCGAATGGGTGATCGAGGCTCCCCGGATCGTCCTTCGGGTTCCAGAAAGCGAACCCCTCTTCCCAGATGAGCATGCTGGGCACGGCGTGGATCCCCGCGCCGTCGCCGTCGCCGGGATGCTCGACGAAGCTGACGTGGCTGTACCGGTAGGGGCCGAACTGCTCGGTGTAGTAATCCAGCGACGCCCGGATGCTTCGGACCATGCGGTCCAGGTTGGCGGTGTGACGCGGGTCATGGAAGATCCGGATCGCGACAGCCTGTCCCGTCCCTGCGGGATCCTTCCACCGGGCTTCGTGCACCGCGTAGTCGGCGGAGAAGAAGAAGTGCTCGGTCCCGACGGGGGCGTCGGTGGCATAGCGGAAGTAGCGGCGCCCCCTTTCCGTCCAGGTCCGGCGCAGCACCCCCGGCGCGACGGCGATCTGATCTTCGTCCGTGCCGACGACCGCCTCGAAGGTGATCAACTCGCCCCGATCCTTTCGCGCTTCGACGTCGTAGAGAGAGGCGATCAGGGGGCGCGGAGCGAGCCCGTGCTCCCGCCGGTCCGCGGCGCTCGTGAGCTCGCGGTCTCGCTGATAGCCGATCGCGGGCAACCAGTCGCGATTCGTGAAGAAGGTGCCGTTCGCCACCACCGAGGCGTCGACTCCGCTTTCACGGAAGCCCTGCGGCTTCCCATGCACCTCGAAGTCGAGCCGCAGCGAGTCGCCGGGCTGGAGCGGCTTCTCCAGGGCGTAGATCCGGTGGCCGCGATCGTCGTCGCCGACCACGAGCCGGGCCGTTCGATCGAAGGCGACGGCTCCGGTCTCGACTCCTCGAACGGTGGCCACGTGGATGGAGTCGATCGCCACCGCGCTGCGGTTCACGAGACGGTAGGAGCCGCGGATGTCCAACTCCCGCCGCTCGGGATAGATCTCGACGTGCAGGTTGGTCCCCGCGATCCGGGGTTGCGGGACACGCGCGTAGCGTCCGTAGCGCCGCTCGTACTCGGCGCGCCGCTCCGCGATGCCGGAGGCGGTGAGGTACTCGTTCAGCACGTTGGTGTTGTAGAAGATGAACCCGCCCAGCGTGAGGATGAGCCCCACCGCCGCCGCGGCAGTCCAGACCGTGGGACGCGTGAGACGACGGCGGGCCAACTGGAGCCGCACCCCGAAGCCGCTCTCCCTGCCGCGCACCCAGAGCAGCCTCTCGGCTACTGCGAGAAGCAGTGCCCACGCGGCCCAGTAGAGCTTGAACCACAACCAGGGCGCGAGGGATGGGCCGAAGCCGCTCATCTCCGTGTAGGACCACCCCGGACCGGCGCCGTAGATGAGCAGGTTGTGCTCGATTCCGAACAGGGAGGCGAGGGTGATGACTGCGTAGGCCATGATCGTCGCCAGATGACCGATGTACTTCTGGTCCACCAGCACGTGCACGACGAGGGCGAGCACCGCGAAGAGGAGGTATTCGGGAAGCTGAAGCCCGAACAGGATTTTCAGGTACAGCCCGATCTCGAAATCCTGATAACCCATTATCGCCTGAGCCAGCATCCCGGCCGTCGTCAGAAGTGCCAGGAACACGGCGAGCACGAGGCCGAGCCCCAGGAGCTTGCCGAGGAGAGGGGCCCATTCCGACCCCGGCATTGCGTCGGTGATCTCGCCCAGTCCGGCTTCCCGTTCCCGCCAGACCAGCTCGCCGGCGAAGAAAACGACGAGGAGCGGGATGATGACCCACCGGCTCATTTCAGCCGACAGTGGGGCTGTCAACTCGCTCAAGACGCGCGCGGTCGCGGGGACGAACGGGACGCCGTTGAGCTCCATCTGATCGAGGACCACGAGGACCGTCAGGAACGGGATGACTGCCAGCAGGGCGAGTCCGGCCCAGCTCTTCGCGATCGTTCGGAACGAGGTCCCCGCGATGGCGAGCGTCTGGCGCGCGTGCATGGCGAAGCCGGACGCCCGCGGGACCTGCGGGACGGAGATTGGCGTCGCCGTGACGCCGGCAGGCATCGGCGACTGCGCATGACGGCGTCGTGTGATGCGCCTCCACCAGGCGTTCTCGGTGCGATGGGCAAAGCGAAAGCGCAGGTAGGTGACTGCGAGAGCCCCCAGGGCGATGCCGAGCCACAGGAGGCGGTTCCTGAGCACCGTGCCCTCGAGCTCGACCAGGCGTGTGCTCTTCTCGATCGTTGTCCATAAATGTGACAGCTCGGACAGGATGAAGTGGACACCGATCGGATCCAGCAGATTCGCCAGGTCCTGTCGCCCCTGAAAAAGCAGGAAGAGGCCGACGACGTAGGACATGAAGAAAAGAAGGACGCTTCCGAGATAGCTCGTCATGGGCCGGCCAGCCCGTGTCGCCAGCGAGAACTGGATCGCCGTAGCGACGAAGGCGTTCGGCAGCGCGAGAAAGGCGTAGGCCGTGAGATAGGCGGCCGGCCGGAACGGACCGATCAACGCGGCATCCACGCCAGGCGAGTAGACGGCCAGCAAGATGCCCACCTGCACGGCGAGCAGGATCAAGGCATTGAGAAGGAGGGCGGCGAGGAATCGCCCGCCGAGGTATTCGGCCTTGCTGACGGGGGCGGTCCAGAGGAGGGGATGCATGCCCGTCGCCACGTCCCGCGCCGCCGCTTCGCCGGCTACGACCGCGGCCACGAGAAGCCAGATCAGGCTGCAAGTCACCGTGGTTTTCGCGACGGCGAATGGCGAGTTGATAAAGAACTCGTCGAGAAGCGCCTCGGCGAGCGTGCCGTCTCTCGTCATCAGGAAAGCGAACACGACGAGGGCGGCGAAGATCAGCCAGGGCCAGGGACGGCGTACCTGGTAGGCGAGCTCGAAGCGGAAGATCTCGCGGAGCTTCATACGGTGACCGCCGCCTCCGGCCGCTCGCGGCGCCGGCCGATGTGCCCCGCCATCGTGCTGAAGTAGACGTCTTCGAGGTCCGGCTCGGCGGGCTCGAAGCCGGGGCCGGGCGCCGTGTCGCTGTAGACGTGCACGACGGTGCGCCCGGCGAGGAGCTTCGTCGAGATCACCGCGTGCTCCTGCTCCAGCGCCGGGAGCTCCTGCTTCGAGATCACGCGGCGCCAGATCCGGCCCTCGAGATCCTCGACGGCGCAGAGCGGCTCGGCTTCGAGCAGGATCTCGCCGCGGTCGATGATTGCCATCCGGGTGCACAGCTCGGAGACGTCCTCGACG
>DATHUD010000140.1:0-6593 GCA_035462575.1 Thermoanaerobaculia bacterium
AGGTGGCGTAGAAAACCAAGGACCCAAAGGACAGCAAGGACAGCAAGGACGGAAGGGGTGACCTTCCGCCGTCCTGAGGTAGAGACGTTTCCAACCCGCAACGCACCACCGTCCAAAGACCCTTACCGGCGACACGCGCGCAAACGCCCAAAGGCCCCCACCGGCGGAACGTCTCTTCGAAGGGCACACCGCTTCGAATGGCATTCCGCCTGAAGCCTCCCGATCGCAGGGGTGGGGAAGATTCAAAAAGGTGGTGCCCTTCCTGGCGGCATGCCCTTCGAAGAGACGTCCCGCCGATGGAGGCCTTCCCACGGCGGTGCGCGTAGGGTCCGGTGGGGGCCGTCGAACGGCAGTGCGTTGCAGGTTGGGAGCGTCTCTACGGCCCCTCCGAACGAAGATGTGACAATCCGTGCCCCTGCTTCCCGTTTCCTCTGCAGTGCTTTAGAATGCGAGCAGGCAACCGAACAGGAGGACTGCCATGAAGAAGCGGAGTTTGAAGCGCCTGTCGCTCGCGAAAGAGACGCTCCACCATCTGGACGACAAGCGTCTGCAGGGAGCCGCCGGCGGGACTGGAGAGTCGATTTGTTACTGCATCACCCAGCTCTGCATCACGCTGGGCTACACCGGCTGCGCCGCCTGCGACGAGTGGGGCTCGAGCTTCGGGTGGGGTCGGGTCGGGTGGCCCGCCCCCACGTGTTCGCCTACGAGTTTTCGCTCCCGAATTCCTTGTCCAACTCTTCCACGAGATCCGGGCGCTTGATCCGGGTCCAGGCCTCCCGCGCAGTCTCCACATTCGGGAGGCGTTCCTCGGGCGTGGGGGCGATCCGAGCAAGCCTGACCCGCGCCCAACCTATCGAATAGGGTTCGTGGATTTTTTCGTAAAGAGCCAGAGCCTCCTGGAATTTCTCGCGAGCGTTGTCGTGGTCGGATCGTCGGAGCGCGATATCGCCGAGGCTTTGGATGCAGTTAGCCTGTCCGAGCAGGTCGCCGACGCGTTGGTAATGGGGTAGAGCCTCCTGGAATTTCTCGCGAGCGTCGTCGGGGTCGGAGCGATAGAGAGTGATGTCGCCAAGTTTCTCAAGGCACGCTGCTTCCAGTTCCTCATTCGCGATTTGACGAGCCACGTCTTGCGCTCGTTTCAAAAGGTTGGTGGTACCCAATCCGGTGACGCTGTAAAAATTACCTAAGGCACGGGCTGCACGGATCGCGGGAATCGGATCGGCTGTCTCCAACCCTTGGAGGACCATAGTCTCTAGGTTCCCTGTTTCGAGTGTGAGCCTCTCGATCGCCTCCGCGCCGCCTTTCCGGCCAGCTCTTTTCCCAAGTTCCGCCAAGTTGAGGTAGTGGTTGATGACGTGGCTTAAGTCTTCAGGTTGGGGAGGACGCTGATTGCCAACGTGTTCCCGGACCGGTGCCAGGACCGTCAGTCGGGTATCACCAGCAATCGCGAGCCCCACCTTCCGGAGAATCGCGGCTGCACTCTCTCCCTCTTCCGGCAGGACGGCATTTAGGTCTTCGCTTGCAATCCCGTCCGGAAGAACGCCGAGCAGTGACAGCAACCGCCGTGCGGGCTCCGTCATACGCGGCCCTTGGATTGACAACTCCAGCGAGACCTCCAGATTGGTCAGCCGCTCCTTGCCATCTGCTCTTCGAAGGAGGGCTATTCTCTTTTCTTGCCATAGCTTCCAGAGACCAGAAAGGTCTGAAAGTCCCTCGGCTTGATACGCCAGAAGGGTAACCGCAAGAGGGAGCCGGTCTACCGCCTCCAGAAGCTGATTCAGATCGAGATCGTTTTGGTATCTTTCCCCTGCCACTACAAGGAAAGTCGTCCGGGCAGATTCCAAATCGAGAGGCGCGACGCGAATGGCCTCTCGCCAAGTTGGCCCGAACGGCCTTTGCTCCCCACGGAGAGAGACGACTAGGGCGAAACCTGGGATGGCGGTGAGTTGTGTGAAGAAGTCCTCGACGGCTGCTATGTCCGCTTCCCAGGGTGTCTCGGCGTTATCGAGGGTAAGGACGGTCGGGGCACTCTCCAGGTCCAGGAGAAGGCGTTCTTCCAAATTGGAGCCGGGTTCAATTCCTAGGACCGTGATGATTTCTCCAACCAGAGCGTCCCGATTCTTGGTGCCGTCGCAACGTACGAAGTACCTTCTGGCTCCGTACTTCTCGATAACCCTACGATCGTGGAGGGCGGCGAGGGTAATCGTTGACTTTCCTATACCGGGCGGCCCTAGGATTGGTGTCGGTGGCGGAGGATCGGTGCAGAGGGTTGCGACGAGATCCTCGACCTGCTCTGTTCTTCCAAAACAGCGGGGCAGAGGTGGGAGACGGGGGGCTCTCCTCTCCGGTGTAGGCTCCCTTTCCCTTTTCTTCTCCGGTTCCGGGATGGCCGTGGGACGGAGGCTCCGCAGGAAGGGAGCGAGGTCTGTGTGGTCGGGACCGTAGGGGAGGACGATGATGCGCTCTTCCTTGGGGTGACGCTTGTGGAGGTCCGGAGCCTCAGAAGCCCGGCACAGCCGATAATGCGAGTACTCGGAACCGGCGAAGACCTCTCGGGACCATTGGAGGAGGCCCCCCATATTCGGATCAGAGAGCCCCTCACCACAGCCGATGAAGAGAAGCGTCTGGACAGTCCGGAGCGTCCGAAGAATGTTCTGGGCGTGAGCGTCTCTTCTGATTCCCTCGTAGGAACTGCCCCCGAGGATCACGGACTCGGGTTTATCCCAGCATCCGTGGAGGTGGAGGATGGCTTTCTCGTCCCCACGGATCACCCTCTCGACCTTGGCGCCCTCTCGCCAAGTGACGGCGGGGAGACCGGTGACCTCTTCCAGAAGGCCGTCGTAGTTAGTGGTGGCCAAGGGGATACCAAGATCGCGGAGGGCTTCGAGGACGGGGCGGTCTTCTGCGCGGAGAGTGCCGACGGCGTCGCGGAGCCAGGTTCGGTAATTTCCTCCATCGGGGAAGCCCAACTTGCGGGAGATCTTCTCGGCGGCGGAGAGGAGGTCGTCCATGTCTCCGGAGCGAATCTCGGCCAGGACTCGCTTCTCCCAGCCTTTCGGGAGAGGTTGGGCGACGGCGAGGCAGCGGTCTACGCCGTTTTCGAGGAGGCCGGTCCAGGAGGCGGTGGGGGCGTTCTTGGTCGCGCCCATGGAAACGCCGGCGCCGACGATCGCGAGGACGCGGCCTTTGGCGATTTCTTTGCGGAGATCCTCGACCGGATCGTGGCTCACGTAAGCCCTCCCTGGTTTCTGGTTCCAGCGAAGATGCTATAGGAAGAACCGGGTCTTCGGCAGATGCGTTTGTCTGCCCCGGAGGGGCATAGGCGTAAAGCCTGGCGTTTTAACGCCAGGTAGCGTTTACCCCCGAATCCCGAAGTCCCGAAGGGACGCAGGCATTCCGCAGGCCTTCAGGCCGCCACGGTCGCGGGCGTTGGAGCGTTCACCCTGGCGCTGAAGCGCCAGGGCCACGCCTACGTCCCTTTGGGACTTCTAAGAAAGATGTGGCACCCGTTCCTGGCGCTGAAGCGCCAGGCTTTACGCCTGAGCCCCTTCGGGGCAAATTGGAATGTTCTCCTGGCGGAGCGGACGGTTCAACCTCCCGATCGGACCGCCGGGACGTCCAAGGCGGACAGTTCACTCGGGAATCGGGACGGCAACGATTCGGATTAGGGGGGTTCTCGGGGCGAAGCAGATAGTTTTCTCCCGGAATGCGGGCGGTCGCGCAGGGAGAAGCGTTGGTTGGCATTTTGAGGAGGACGGTTGTCCTGGAAGAGCGGGCGGTCCGCATTTGAATGTGGGATGTTGGCGGCTGAAATCGGACGGTTGGCATTGAAAAGGGGACGGTCCGCTTGAAGGGGGGACCGTCCCCCTTCGGAGAGGAACCGTCCGGTCCAGAAGGGGAACCTTCCGCTTCAGCCGGGCAGCCGCCGCCCCGTGTGGGGGAGAGGTCCCCCGACTCGGGGGAGGGGTCCCCCAACTCGGGGGAGGGGTCCCCCAACTCGGGGGAGGGGTCCCCCAGCTCGGGGGAGAGGTCCCCCAACTCGGGGGAGGGGTCCCCCAGCTCGGGGGAGGGGTCCCCCAGCTTGGGGGAGGGGTCCCCCACCTCGGGGGAGCTTCCTGGAGTGACGGCGTTCGAAGCCCCGCGTACAGGGGACCAGCCCCGGCTTTCCGCCCACTCCCCCATTCCGTTGGGACGGATGGAAGCGACTACAGGCCGAAATTGCAGAGATCGTCGGCGCGGACGGCTTCGTGGCCGGTGCTGAAGCGGCCTTCGGCGCTCATCACGACTCCGACCCAGCCCTGGGCATGGGTTTCGTCGCGGTGCCAGAGGTCGATCATCAGCCAGCCGTAGGACTGGGGGACGGGGAGGGCCTCGTCGCCCACGGCCACTTTCTGGGTGGCGAGGGGGAAGGCGTTGGCGTCCGGGATCTCCTGGGGGTTCTCTTCTTCATCGAAGACGATGAGCTGCAGCTCTCCGGGCGCCGCCCACTTGGGGGCCGTGTCGCAGGCGGTGGGAGAGACGTTGGCGCTCCGGTTGTCCCGCCAGACGATCACGTCGGTGCCTCCCGAGAAGACGCCGCCCTGCATGTAGCGGGCGTAGTAGAGGCTGGAGAGGGGGACGCGGTTATCGCTCGAGTCGAAGCCGTGGTAGCGGCCGTAGAAGGTGTAGTCGCCCGGGCCGAAGAAGTCGGCGTCGGCCAGGATGCTGACCGCGGTCTGGCTCTCGGCCGTGTTCAAGCGCGAGTTCACCTGGAAGATGTCGCCCCAGAGGACGTTCGAGTTGCTCGCGAGCCCGGTGCCGCCGTCCACGAAATAGGCGGGATCGGCGGGGGTGTTGACGGTGGAGGAGAGGGTGCGCGGGGTGCAGCGGTTGACCGTGTCGATCGTGACGTAGCCGGTCGCGACCGAGGCCCCGGTCGAGCCGCTTCCGGCGCACTGGGGCGCCGAGGTCCCCGGAAGGGGGCGGCCGGTGTGGGCGCTCCGGAGCCACGCCTGCTCGGTGGCGGTCAAGCCCGGAGCCACGCCCGTGCCCGTGCAGTTGGAGAAGCCGGCGCCGCTCTCCGACAGGGCCCCGACGGGGCTGATCCCGACGCCCGTGCCGGGGAGGACTCCTTTGAAGAGGTCGCGGACGTTCAGCGTCTGCACGTCGTAGCCGGTCAGGTAGACGTCGAAGGCCAGGGTCGGGATGCCCCAGTCGGTCCACAGCACGACGCGGGTGAGAGCGGGTTTGGCCGACGCGTTGTTGATCGAGAAGAGGGTGCTCTGGGCGCTCGGATCGTCCAGGTTCACTTCGAAGTAGGGGATGAGCAGGGTGGCCGAGGGCTGGTTGGCCGCGCGGCAGTTTCCGCTCAGATCTCCGGCCTGGACCGCGCCGGCCGCGAGCACCGAACACACGAATATTATGATAGTACGCTGCCAGAACATTGCAGTATCTCCTGGAAGTTTCTGGAAGCGGGCTCCACTTCTGGAAATGAGCCGCGGCTTCTTGCCGCTCGATAATGCGAGTTCCATGCCATCTCCCTGCCGCCCCGGTCTGAAGGTAGACTAGCCCCTATGAGCGAGACTCTAGTTCAAATCGGACGTTCCGGAGACGCACCCCCTGCCCGCCGCGAAGGCCGGCCGGAGTGGCTGCGGATCCGTTTGGCGACTCCCGCCTCTTATCACCGGGTCCGCGAGATCGTGGACCGTCTGAGCCTCCATACGGTCTGCCAGGAGGCCCGCTGCCCCAACATCTACGAGTGCTGGGGCGAGCACGGCACGGCGACCTTCATGATCCTCGGCGACATCTGCACCCGCCGCTGCGGCTTCTGCGCCGTGACCTCCGGCCGCCCGCAGGCGGGGGTCGATCCCCAGGAGCCCGGCCATGTGGCCGAGGCCGTGGCGGTGATGGGCCTCAAACACGCCGTCATCACTTCGGTCGACCGCGACGATCTGCCGGACGGCGGCGCGCGCCACTGGGCCCGGGTCATCGAGGCGATCCACGAGAAGAACCCGGGCGCCGCCGTCGAGGTGCTCACGCCGGATTTCCGGGGTGTGCCGGACGCGTTGGACGTGGTTCTGGACGCCGCGCCCGAGATCTTCTCCCACAACATGGAGACGGTCCCCCGTCTCTACAGGCTCGCCCGCCCGGGGAGTCGTTACGACCGGAGCCTCGCATTGCTGGCCGAGGCCTCCCGCCGCCGCGAAGAGGGCGAGTACGCGGGCCGCGTGAAGACCGGGATCATGGTGGGTTTGGGCGAAACGGCCGGCGAGGTCTATTCGACGATCGGCGACATCCGCTCGACCGGGGTGGAGATCCTGACGATCGGCCAGTACCTCCAGCCCACCCCCAAGCACCTCCCCGTGGACCGCTTCGTCCATCCGGACGAGTTCGCGGCCTACCGGGCCCATGCGTTGTCGCTGGGGTTTGCTCATTGTGAGTCGGGGCCGCTCGTGCGGAGCAGTTACCACGCGCATGAGCACGTGCGGCCGGCGGCGCTTTCCGTGGGGTGAACGCCGGAGCCCCCTCCCGGCCCTCACCTCCCCGGCCCTCCTCTCCCACCACGCCACCCGCCCTCCCTGGGAGAGGAGGGAGCTGAAACAACCCTGTTTTTC
>DATHUD010000141.1:0-4724 GCA_035462575.1 Thermoanaerobaculia bacterium
CAGCAGCCGCTTGGAGTCGCCGAGCGCCGAGAGCGCGCCGGCCAGGAAGTCTGCGGTCCGCTCCTGTCCGTGCTGCGCCGGGTCGAGGCTCCGGGCCACGGTCAGCGCGAGCTCCGCGGCCTCGGCGGCGGCCCGGGGGGAGTGCCCGGCCAACGTCCGGTATCTCTCGAGGAGGCACTTGTAGAGGCCCCAGCTCTGGAACCGGCGGTCGTTTCTGATCATGACCACCCGCCGCGCCTGCGGGTGCTTCTCCAAGGCCGACCATTGGACGCCGGCCAGCCTGCGTTCGCGGGCGAGCCGCTTCTGCGTATCGCCCACCCCTTCTGTCATCTTTTGGAAGATCTCGTCGTACTTCGCCGGATCGACCGACGGGCCTCCCGGACGGGGGGCCTCCGCCTGCGCCAGCCGGAAGAGCAGTTGCCGGACATTGTTGGACTTCGATTCGAAGAGATTTCCCGAAGCGATACCTGTGCCGTTCTCTTTGTCCATTGGGCCCTCCCCTTCAAAAAAATATCTGCTCCAGACCTCCGATTGCACAGAAGCCTGTGCGTCAACAGGGTAGGAAGCATGATGCGTGCCTGTCCGGGACATTCCCGGGGAATAGACACCCTTGGACCCGTTTCGGGGGAGATCTACGCTGCGGCGGGAGGATCGGCTGTCATCAAACGCAGGGAGACGACCCCGATCCGGATCACGGCGCCCGGCTGTGTCAGAGCCTCTGACACACGGACACCGTCCACGAACGTGCCGTTTTTGCTCCAGAGGTCCCGGACCGTCACGGTCCCGGCTTCCAGCACGATCTCCGCGTGGCACCGGGAGACCCCCCGGGCAGGGAGGACGATCTGGTTGCCCTCGGCGAGGCTGCCCACGCGGTTTGTCCCCGGGCGGAGGGGAAAGGTCTGCTCGACGCCGTCCACCTCGCCGTGGAGATGGAAACGCCGGAGCGCCTGCGAAGGCGAGGGCTCCTTGCCGCTTGGGAGAGCTTCGGGGCTCATGCGAGACCCCCAATATACAGCCGCCCGGCCCCGGATTGCAGGCCCCCTGCCCGACCGGGTAGCCTCCACGCGCAGTGAGGCGGGGATCCCCCCGGAGCGGCCTCGTTTCTGGCATTCTCTTTGCCAGAGGAGAGGGTGCCATGGATATCTCTCTGCCCGCCCCCCACGTCACCCATCCCGGCCTGCTGATCGCGATCGGCGGGGCCGAGGACAAGACCCGCGAGCGCATCATCCTGAGCTACTTTCTGGAGGCCGCCGGCGGCTCGGACGGCAACATTGTCATTCTCGCCACGGCCTCCGAGGTGCCGGAGACGGGGGAGCGCTATGCCGACCTGTTCCTCCAGATGCGGGCGGAAAACGTCGAGGTCCTGAAGATCGAGACGCGGGAAGACGCCCTGGAGGCGGCGGACGAGGCGCACGATCTCCTCGAATACGCGACCGGCCTCTTCATCACCGGCGGCAGCCAGCTCAAGCTCTCCTCGGCCCTCGGCGGCACCGAGCTTGCCGAGACGATCAAGCAGCGCCACCAGGCCGGCATGGTGGTGGCGGGCACGAGCGCCGGGGCCGCGCTCCTTTCCGAGCACATGATCGCCCTGGGCGAGAGCGGGGCCACCCCCCGCCGCCGCCTCGTCCACATGGCCAAGGGGCTCGGGCTCGCCCCGGACCTCGTGATCGATCAGCACTTCCGCCGCCGCGACCGCCTGGGAAGGCTCCTGACGGCGCTTTCTTACAATCCCGAGCCCCTGGGCGTGGGCATCGATGAAGACACCGCCGCCATCATCACCGGCGGGACCGAGCTCTCCGTGCTCGGAGCCGGCGCCGTCATGGTGGTGGACGCTTCCCAGATGCGTTTCACCGACAGCCACGCCGTCCATCGCGGCCAGCCCGTCGCGATGCTGGGTATGAAGCTGGATTTCCTGACCACCGGCTGTAAATACGATCTGAAGAAACGGCAAGGAATCACCCCGCCGCCCATGCTCCACCTGGGCCCCGTGGACCGCCGGGCGCCGGTCAACCAGACGGTGTACGTGGAAGAGGTGCCGGTGGCGGCTTCGGAGGATGGGGGGGAGTAAAAATCTTTTCCAGGGCGCCCGTGGCACACCCCTTGCTCTAGAACTCCGGCGTGATTTTCCTCCAAACCTCTTCTCGTGCTTTTCTCTTGGAGAAACCTCATGAAGGTCCTGGAGACCCGCGTCTACCGCGGCCCCAACCTGTATGCCCGCTGGCCGGTGATCCGGCTTCGTCTCGATCTCGGTGAGCTCGAACAGTTTCCGACCGGAAAGCTTCCCGGCTTTGCCGAACGCCTCGTGGAATTGATCCCCTCCCTCTGGGACCACGGCTGCTCGTATGGGGAGGACGGCGGCTTCATCCGCCGCATGCGTGAGGACGAGGGGACGTGGATGGGGCACGTGCTGGAGCACATCGCGATCGAATTCCAGGTGCTCGCCGGGACCCCGGTGAGCTTCGGGAAGACGCGGAGCAACGGCCTCCCCCCGGGGCAGTATCACGTGGTCTACAGCTACAGCGAGGAGGCGGTGGGGCTCGCGGCGGCGGAGCTGGGGATCCGCCTCATCCGCCACCTGCTGCCTCCCGAGCGGGAGGACCACGATTCCTCGCCTTTCGACTTCCAGGCGGAGTTCGAGGCCCTCGTGCGCCTCGCTCAGAAGCGCGCGTTGGGCCCTTCGACCGTGGCCCTCGTGCGCGCCGCCGAGGAGCGGGGCATCCCCTGGATCCGCCTGAACGAGGGCTCGCTCGTGCAGCTCGGGTACGGCCGGTACCAGAAGCGCATCCAGGCCACGATCACTAGCGAAACCCGGCAGATCGCCGTGGAGATCGCCTCGGACAAGCGGCTGACCCACCAGATCCTGGAGCAGCTCGGCCTGCCGGTCCCCCGCCAGGCCATGGTCTACGATTCCGAGGAGGCGATCGAAGAGGCGGAGCGGCTCGGCTTTCCCGTGGTCGTCAAGCCTCTCGACGGCCAGCACGGCAACGCCGTGGCGATCGATCTCAAAACCTCCGAGCAGGTGCGCACCGCGTTCGACAAGGCCCGCGAGCTCTCCTCCCGGGTGATCGTCGAGGCCTGCCAGGCGGGCCACGACTACCGGATCCTGGTGGTGGACGGCCGCGTGGTGGCGGTGGCGCGGCGGGTTCCCGGCCACGTGGTGGGGGATGGCCGTCACACCGTCGCCGAGCTCATCGAGACCGTCAACCGCGACCCGCGCCGCGGCGTGGGGCATGAAAAGGTTTTGACCCGCCTGGTGGTGGACGACCAGGCCCACCGCCTCCTCGAAAGGGCCGGGCTCACGCTGGAATCCGTGCCGGAGGAGGGGCGGATGGTCTACCTCCGCTCGACCGGAAACCTTTCGACCGGCGGCACCTCGATCGACATGACCGACGTGATCCATTACGACAACCGCATGATGGCCGAGCGCGCGGTCAAGGCGATCGGCCTGGACGTCGGCGGCGTCGACTTCGTCTGCCCCGACATCACCCGGAGCTACAAGGAGGTCGGCGGCGCCATCGTCGAGATCAACGCGGCGCCCGGCTTCCGCATGCACGTGGCGCCCACCGAAGGCAAGCCGCGCGACGTGGCCGGCCCGGTGATCGACATGCTTTTCCCCAAGGGCACGCGCTATCACATTCCCATCGCGGCCATCACTGGCACCAACGGCAAGACCACCACCACGCGCATGGTGGCCCACATCATGAAGCTCTCCGGCTACAAGGTCGGAATGTCGACTACCGACGGCGTCTACATCGACAGCGTGCTCTCCGTGCGGGGCGACATGACGGGCCCCTGGTCGAGCCAGATCGTGCTGCGCGATCCCACGATCGACGCGGCGGTTCTCGAAACCGCCCGCGGCGGCATCGTGCGCTCGGGCCTCGGCTGGAGGAAGTGCAGCGTGGGCGCGGTGCTGAACGTGGCCTCCGACCACCTGGGGCTGGGCGGCATCGACACCCTGGAGGAGCTCGCGGCGATCAAGCAGATCATCGTAGAGGTGGCCCAGCATTACTGCGTGCTGAACGCGGACGACGAGCGGGTCGCGAAGATGGCCGAGGCGAGCCCGGCCGAGCCCATCTACGTCACCATGGACAAGAACAACGAGCTCGTCCGCGAGCACGTGCGGGGGAGAGGCAAGGCGGTGGTGCTGGAGGAGAGCCTGAACGGCCGCATGCTCGTGCTCTACCTGGGCGAAAAGCAGATCCCGCTCCTCTGGGCGCGGCACATTCCGGCCACCATCGAGGGGCGCGCGCGCCACAACATCCAGAACGCCATGTTCGCCGCCGCCATCGCCCACGGCATGGGGGTGGGCGTCGAGAATATCCGCCAGGGGCTGCGCACCTTCTCGACCGACTTCTTCCAGGCCCCCGGCCGGCTCAACTTCTACAACGAGCACCCCTTCCGCGTGCTCCTCGACTACGCCCACAACGCCCACAGCATGGAGGCCGTGGCGCGGACCGTTCTGGAGCTCGCCGTCCACGGCCGGAGGGTCGGGGTGATCGCCTCCCCCGGAGACCGCCGGGACGAGGACATCCTGGCCCTCGCCAAGGCCGCCGCCCCCGCCTTCGACCTCGTGCTGATCCGGGAGGACGACGACCTGCGCGGCCGCCAGCCCGGAGAGGTCGGGGCCCTCCTGCGCCAGGGCCTCCTCGACGCGGGAGTCCAGGCCGAGCGCATCCTCCCCGACGTCTACTCCGAGGAGGATTCGGTCCTGAAAGCCCTGGGAA
>DATHUD010000142.1:0-3741 GCA_035462575.1 Thermoanaerobaculia bacterium
ACGCGCGAAGCGGAGCCGCCGTGGTACCATAAAAACCTCTGGGTTGCGTCCGGACGCGCTTCGGTGATCTGATGGCGCAACCCGTCGGGATCGTTTCAAGAGGGAAGGCACGTATGTGCGCGCTGCCGCTCGAGCACGGAATCGAGTACCCCACCTCCGACGGCCAGCCCATGGCCGAGACGACTCTTCACCGCAAGGTGATGTCCGATGTCATTGAGGGTCTCGAACGGCGCTACGCCGGCGTGCCGGACGTGTGGGTGGGCGGCAACCTGTTCCTCTACTACGAGAAGGGGAATCGAGGAAGTCCGTGGCTCCCGACGTGCTGCTGGCCCGGGGGGTGGGCAAGTGGGACCGGGACTGCTATTTCCTCTGGGAGGAGCAGGCCCCGGCGCTGATCTTCGAGATCACCTCCCGCTCGACCCGGGACGAGGATGAGGGCAAGAAGAAGGATCTCTACGAGCGGCTCGGCGTGGCCGAGCTCGTCCTCTTCGATCCTTACGGGGACTATCTGGAGCCGCGGCTGCAGGGCTATCGCCTCGAACGGGGCCGCTATCGGGACATCCCCCTGAACCGGGACGGCTCCCTGGATCTCCGGACGACCGGCATCACCGTGCGGCCTGAAGGAGCACGGCTGCGGTTGGTGGACACGGCCACCCAAGAGAAGCTCCTGTGGAACGACGAGCTCGGAGCGGCGAGCCGGGCTGCCGAGGAGCGGGTCGCCCAGGAAGCTGCGGCTCGCCGGGCTGCCGAGGAGCGGGCCGCAGCCGCCGAGGAGCGCGCCCGAGCCCTGGCCGAGGAACTGGCCCGCCTGCGGACCTCAGCCTAGAGGCTGATACCCGGGACGAGCACGAATGAAAGAGACCGACCCGCCCGCCGAGAGTGAATCCCTGCGGAAGGCGACTCTGCTGCTCAATCTGGCGGCTCAGGGAGAGGCGGATCTCCAGGCGGGTAGGGCCCTGCCGCAGGAGGAGGCTCTGGCCCGCGTTCGCACCCGGTTGCGAGGGACCCCTGGGACCGTCGGCGTCTCGCCGGCCCACTAACTCCGTTTTTGGGTTAGATGGCCGGAGAGACGTCGGCGGTCCCGGGGGGCCCTTCGATCGGCTATCTCACCTCGATCGGCGGCCCCTCCCCCAGGAGCTGCAGGTCCGACTCCTTCACCTTGGCCCGGAAGGCGGCCACGTCTTCGGCGAAGAAGCGGTTCAGGTCGGTCAGCACCGTCCGGAGGAGCTGCTCGGCCTCTCCCAGGTAGGCGAGCTGGGCCTGGGTCGGGGCGTCCCAGGACGACGAGAGGGAGCGCTGGGCGTAGTTGATCTTCGAGAGCACGTCCAGGTCCGGGAGGATCCCCTTGGGGTTCTCGGGCTGGCGCAGGCGGCCTTCCAGATCGTTGAGGCCCTTCTGGAGCTTCCTCGCGCCGGCGAGGAGATCCTTGTTCGGTGAGGCTGCGTCGGCGCCCCCGGCCTTCTTCGCGTCCTCGTCCTGCTTCCTGAGCTGGGCGGTGATCGTGTCCAGATCCTGGCGGGTCTTGACGATCCTCTCCAGGGCGGCGACCGTGGTTTCCTGGAGGGCTCCGGCGCGCTGCTGGGCGTCGAAGTTCGCCTTGCGGGCTCCGTCGTTGGCCTGGAAGCGCGGATCGGCCACGACGCGGACGGTGCCTTCGCCCTGCTGCTGACCGTACTTCACGCGGACCTTGTAGGTGCCGGGGAGCACCTCGGGGCCGCCCTGCTGGCGCCAGGGCTCGTCGCCTCCCGCGGCGGGACGCCGGGAGGGGGCGCGTTTGAAAGCATCAGTCTTCAGATCCCAGACCGCGCGGTTCACCCCCTGGACGGCGGGCTGCTTGAAAGTGCGGATCACCTTCCCCTCTCCATCGAGAATCCGGATCTCGGCCTCGGGCCTGCGGCTCCGCCGGCCCTCGTCCTCGCCCTCGGCCGGCGGCTTGGGCGCGACCTCTCCTTCGGAGGTCCGCCGGGCCGCTTCGAGCTCGGCCGGGGTGGGCTTCGGCGCCTCGGCCGCCGTTTCGGGCGTCCGCGCCGCCCGGGAGCGCTCGGCCTCCTTCCTCTCGCGCTCCTTCTCCTCGTCCGGATGAGGCAGGCCGGGGGCGTTCAGCGAATAGGTGAGGAGGGCGCCATAGGGCTGGTTCTCCCCCCGGAACTCGCCGTTGCCGGGGAAGCGGGCCCCTCCGGTCTGCGCGACCCGGTGCTGCTGGGCGTCGGAGGTCTCGTAGACGTGAAGAGGCTTTTTCTGCGTCTCGTCCGAGACGCTCCGCAGGGGACGGATGTCGTCCAGGATGTAGATCCCGCGGCCGTGGGTGGCGATGACGAGGTCGTGCTCCCGCGGGTGGATGACGAGGTCCATCACCGAGACGGTGGGCACGCCGTGGCGCCAGGGCATCCAGCCCTTGCCGCCGTCCAGGGAGGCCCAGAGACCGAATTCGGTCCCGAGGAAGAGGAGGTCGGGGTCGACCGGGTCCTGGACGATCGAGAGGGCGTAGCCCCGGAGGTTCCTGGTGGCGAGGCTCGTCCAGGTCCTGCCGAAGTCGGTGGTCTTCTGGACGTAGGGGGTCCAGTTGGACCGCCGGTGGTCGTCCAGGACCACGAAGGCGGTGCCGGCGTCGTGGGGTGAGGGCTCGATATGGGGGATCCAGGTGTTGGCCGGCACGCCGCGGAGGTTCCCCTCGACGCTCGTCCAGGTCTGGCCGCCGTCTTGTGTCACGTGGAGGCGGCCGTCGTCGGTCCCCACCCAGAGGACGCTCTGCTGTTTGGGCGAGGGGGCGATGGTGAGGATCGTGGTGAAGTTCTCGGCGCCGGAGACGTCGGGGGTCAGGCCTCCGCTCTGGGCCTGCTTCTGCCACTCGGCCCGGTTGGTCGTCAAGTCGGAGCTGATCGTGGTCCAGGTGTCGCCCCGGTCCGTCGACTTGTGGACGAACTGGCTGCCGTAGTAGATCGTGTCGGGGGCGAAGGGGTCGATGGCGATGCCGGCGTTCCAGTTGAAGCGGAGCGGAGTGCCCGGCGTCGGGGTGGCGGGCCGGATGTCCTTCCTTTCCCCGGTCTTCAGGTCGTAGCGGGAGAGGTAGCCCTCCTGGCTCATGGCGTAGCCGCGCATGGGGTCGCGCGGGTCGGGCACGGTGTCGAAGCCGTCGCCGAACTGCACCTCCTGCCAGTGGTGGTTGCGGATGCCGCCGTTCTCCCAGACCGTGCCGGGGCCTTTCCAGGAGCCGTTGTCCTGCAGGCCGCCGTAGACGTTGTAGGGCACGGCGTTGTCGACCCTCACATGGTAGAACTGGGGCAGGGGCAGGTTCGCCACGAAGCTCCAGGTCCTCCCCCGGTCGCCGGAGAGGTACACGCCGCCGTCGTTGCCGTTCAGCATGCGGCGCCCGTCGTTCGGGTCGATCCACATCGCGTGGTGGTCGGGGTGGACGGCGCGGAACCCGGCCAGGGTCTCGAAGGTCTTGCCGCCGTCGTTCGAAACGTCCAGGCGCGAGGCCAGGCGGTAGACCCGGTTGGCGTTGCCGGGGTCGACCCGGAGGTCCGCGTAATAGAAAGGCCGGGGGTTGACGTCGGTCTCGGTGTTGACGAGCTTCCAGGTGCGTCCGCCGTCCTCGGAGCGGGCGAGGGCGCTCTCCTCGGCTTCCACCAGGGCGTAGACGATCCGCGGGTCGGACGGGGCGATGGCGAGGCCGATCCGCCCCAGGGTCCCCTTGGGCAGGCCGTCGTCTTCGGTCAACCGGCGCCAGGTCTCGCCCGC
>DATHUD010000143.1:0-6826 GCA_035462575.1 Thermoanaerobaculia bacterium
CGGCGTCGGCGCGGCCTCCACCTTCGGCACCCTCCGGTGGAACCCCGTTGCGTCCTGGTACGCCTTCGCGAGCGCGAGCACCGCCGCCTCCCCCCAGAGCCTTCCGGTGAAGGTGAGGCTCGTGGGAGTGCCGTTCTTGCGGAAGCCGTTCGGCACCACCACGGCCGGATGGCCGGTCAGGTTCGTCAGGAGGAGATTGCTCCCGCCGTAGGTCGGCGCCACGTAGGCGTCGAAGCCCGCCATGAGCTTCGCCATCTCCCGCATCAGGAGCGTGCGGATGCGGTTCGCCTGGATATAGGAAACGGCGGGGATCGTCTGCCCCTGGCGGAAGGAGTTGGGCCAGGCGTCGTCGGTCTGGCGGACGAGGAGGTCGTCCTGCCCGCTCCGGGTGAGCTCGTCGAAGGCCGCGGCAGACTCGGCCGTGATGATGAGGATGAGCGGCCCGACCGGCAAGGCGGGCAGCTCGATCGGCGTGAGGTCGACTCCCAGAGCCCGCAGGGCTTCGAGCGAGGCCAGGTCGTTGGCGTGCCACTCCTCCTGCCCCTCCTCGGGCTTCTTCTCGAACGCGGAGCGGACGTAGCCCACGCGGAGCTTCTTCACGTCCAGGTCCGGATTCCAGTCGAAGGGGCGCTCGACCACGGTCTCATCCCGGCCGTCCGGCCCGTGGAGGGCGTGGAACACGGCGGCGCAGTCCTCGACGCTCCGGCCGATGGGGCCGAGCTTGTCGAGGCTCCAGCAGAGGGTCATGGCGCCGTGCCGGCTCACCCGGCCGAAGGTGGGGCGCAGGCCCGTGGCTCCCGTGCGCGTGCAGGGGGAGACGATCGAGCCCAGGGTCTCGCTCCCCAGGCTGAAGCCCACGAGACCCGCCACGGTGGCGGACGCCGAGCCCGCCGAGGAGCCGGAAGAGCCCTGCTCCAGGTTCCACGGGTTCCGGGTCGTGCCGCCGAACCAGACGTCGCCCATGGCGAGCTCGCCCAGCGACAGCTTCGCGACCAGCACGGCCCCGGCCTTCGTGAGCCTTTCGACCGCGGTCGCGTCTTCGTCGATCACCTGGTCCTTGAACGGCACGGAGCCCCAGGTGGTGCGGTAGCCGCGCGCGGCCAGCAGGTCCTTGGCCCCCCAGGGGATGCCGTGGAGCGGGCCGCGGTATTGGCCTGCCGCGATCTCCCGGTCGGCCCGCTCGGCCTCGGCCAGGGCCCGCTCCTCGGTGAGCGTGACCACCGCGTGGAGCGCGGGATCGAAGCGCTTCAGGCGGTCGAGATACATGCGGGTCAGGGCCATGGAGGTGACCTTCCCTTCGCGCACGAGGGGGGCGAGGCGCGTCACCGGCCAGAAGGCCGCCTCGTCGAGGCTCGCCGGAGCCGCTTCGGAGGGCGCGGCGCTCAGCCGGAACGGGCCGCGCTCCGGAGCCCCGGGCGCGCCCTCCGGGAACGGCTCGGGGTCGAAGCGCAGGGCCGGGGGGACGGAGTTGTCCAGGTGGACCTCGCGGATCTTGCGGTAGTCCTCCCGCTGATCCTCGAGCCCCTCGAGCATCAGCTCCCGCTCCTGGGGCGTGAATTCGAACCCGAGAAGCCCCTCGTACCCCGCGAGCATGCGGGCGCCGGAGTGCTCCTGGGCGGACAGGAGGCCGGCGGGGGCAGTGACTCCCAGGGCGGAGGCGAAGGCGAGGAAGCGGCGGCGGTCCATGGAATCCCTCCTCGAAATTTCCCGCGAGTCTACTTGAAACACAAACCCGCCGGCCCTCGTCTTGTCCATTGTAGCGAGGGACACGACGATGAAATCCAAGGAGACGATCATGAATAGCAAGAGAATTTTCGGGATCGGGTTGATCGCGGCGGGAATGACGGCTTCGGCGGCGCTGGCCGGCTCGCGTTCGACGGACGATCTCTGGCTCCATGTGAAGGTGCACGACGCGAACGAGGACAGCCGGGTGACCATCAACCTCCCCCTTTCGGTCGTCGAGAAGGCCGGACCGATGATCCCCCGGGAGGCCCGGACCTCCGGCCGGATCCGCTTCGACGACGAGGACTTCACGATCGTCGAGCTGCGCGAGATGTGGCGGGAGGTGCAGAGGAAGCCCGACGCCACCTTCATCACGGTGGACGACCGGGACAGCAAGGTGCGGATCGCCAAGCGGGGCGAAACCCTCCACGTCTTCGCGGTGGAGAGGGGGCACGGCAACGGCAAGGAAGAGGTCGAGATCAAGATCCCCGTGCCGGTGATCGACGCCCTGCTCTCGGGCAGCGGCGAAGAGCTCAACATCGGAGCCGCCATCCAGGCCCTCGCCCGGCAGGGCGCGGGCGAGCTGGTGACCGTGACCGGCGACGACGAGACCGTCCGCATCTGGGTCGACGACATTTCCGAGGCCAGGTAAGGAGAGCGCCATGAGCCCGATCAAAAAGCTGTTCCTGATTGCGGCGGGATTCTTCGCGGTGATCGTCCTGGGGTCCGGGCTCCTGCTCGCCGGAACCATCGCCGTGGGGGGTCTGGTCACGGTGAAGGTCGAAGAGCAGAGGGGCGACGGAACGAACCTCTACCTGCCCGTGCCCGCCGCTCTGCTCGACCTGGGGCTGATGCTGGTGCCGGATTCGGAGCTGGCCGAGATGCGGGCCGACCTCCAGGACGACCTGGGGGACTGGGGCCCGGCGGTCGCCGCCTCGCTCGACGCCTTCGCGGACTGCCCCGACGGTCTGCTCCTCGAAGCGCAGGACGGCGCCGAGACCGTCCGGATCGAAAAGCGCGGCCGGTCGTTCCTGGTTCACGTGAACGACGGCGAGACCGAGGTCCGCGTCTCGGTTCCCGCGCGATTCGTCGGCCGCGTGGCGCGGATGATCGCTTAGGGAACCGCACGGACGAACACGGACTGACATGGACGAACACCTGTCCGTGCTCGTCCGTGCCAGTCCTCTTCACCCCCGCCGACCACCCTCCTCGCCGTCGCCCTCCGCCCGTAGTACGCTATGCGCCGTCTGCGGGGCGGAAAGGCGATCGTGATAACGGACAGAGAAAACGGCCCTTGGAAGAACCCGGAGGAGTTTCTCCAACTTCGCAAGGACCTCGTGCGCGCGGTCGACCGCGTCTGCCCGCGCTGGTTGAAGGACCGGTCGGACGACCTCGTGCAGGTCGCGCTGATGCGGGTCATGGAGATCCAGAGGAAAAAAGAGGGGATGGCCGAGTTCTCTTCGTTCTACTTGAAGAAGGCGGCCTACAGCGCCCTGGTCGACGAGATCCGGCGCCTGCGCCGCCGGCAGGAGGTTTCGATCGAAGGGAGCGGCGAGGAAGAGGACGCCACCCCCTACGACCCCGCGGCCCCGGACCCGGACCCGGAGCGCGCCACCGCCGGCCGCGAGGCCGGCCGCGCCATCCGCGACTGCATGGGGACGATGGTCCCCCCCCGCCGCCACGCCGTGACCCTCAACCTCCAGGGGCACAGCGTCCCCGAGATCGGCAGGCTCCTGGGCTGGACCGCCAAGAAGGCCGAGAACCTCGTCTACCGCGGCATGGCGGACCTGCGGGACTGCCTCCAGTCCAAGGGGATCCAGCGCTGAGATGTAAAAAAATTTCGATTCATCAGTGAGGAGATTCGGAGGCTCCGCTCGTTCTTCCCTGTGACCGCCACCAAGGAGCATCCCGGAGGCGGCAGACGGAAGGTTCTCTTGAGATTTCATTCGATACTGGAGCGGAAAAGGAGACGGAGCGATGAACGGGGACAACCAGGAGCTAGATTGGCTGCGAGCCGCCTTCACGGCCCCCGCACAAGCGGCACCGGAGCCGCACCCGGAGCCGGACACGATCTGGTCGGCGGTGCGGGGCGAGCTGCCCCCCAACGAGCTGCGGGAGGTCGTGGAGCACACGGCGATGTGCGCCTCCTGCGCCGAAGACTGGCGCCTGGCCGCCGAATTCGAGAGGCAAGCGGCGGCGGAAACAGCTAAGCCCGCCCCGAACGTGGTGTACGGCCGGTTCCGGCAGTGGCGGCCGATCGCCGCGGCGGCGGCGATGGCGGCGGGCATCCTGATCGTGGTCGGCATCCAGACGCGCGACCGGTCGGACCTCATGCAGGAGCCGGGCTACCGCAACGAGCAGCGCACCGAGGTGCGCTCGCTGCTCCCCGAGGGACAGGCCCTCCCCCGGCAGGCCGCGGAGCTGCGCTGGTCGCCGGTGCCGGGAGCGTCCCTGTACAACGTCCAGGTGACGACCGAGGACCTCCGGGTCGTCGCCTCCCAGGAGAGCCTCTCCAAAACGGAATACCGGCTGCCCGAGAGCGCCTTGACCGGCCTCCCCGCCGGCAGCCAGATCCTCTGGCAGGTCGAGGCCGTCTTCCCCGACGGCACCCGCCAGACCTCCGAGACCTTCTTCACCACACTCCAGTAACGGCTCCCCCCTCCCCACGCTCCGGGGAGGGGGAGCCCTTTTTTATCCTCTCTCTCAAGAAAAAACTCCTGGAAGAAGCGCGGCCTCCACTTTGTTGAAGGCCGCGGTCCCTCGAAGATGCGATTGACCCTGCAACAAAAAAATTTGACCGACGTATCTGCGAGGGTGAGGGGATCGGGAGGCCGGGTTCGTTACAGAGAGCAGAGGGACAAACGAGAGACACCCGAAACCACAGACCCAAACCAGATACCGAGGAGACCCAGACAATGAGCGACACCCAGAACACCTTCGAGATCCAGGACGAGCCGATTCTGACCGCCCCCGAGACCACGAAGCCGAAGGACGACAAGGACGGCGACATCGATCCGTACTGCTGCTCCCCCGGCGGCGGCGGCACCGGCCCGGACGGCACCCCGTAAGAAACCGCATATCGATCGAGAAAGAGCAGCCGCGACGGCTGCTCTTTCTGTTTTTATCCCTGCTCTCCGATAGCTTGCCGCGGTGCGGTAAAATCATCGCGATGACGTCGAAGAGCCTTGCGTTCCTCCTCCTCCTGGCAATTCCTCTCCCCGCGGCAGCCGCTGGCGAGTTCGCTTCTTGCGAAGCGCTCTTCGCCGCGCAGCCGGAGACTCAGGAGGCGGCCAAGTGCTTTTTCGAGACGGGTCGAGCCCAGGATCGCCAGGAGGAGGCGCGGACCCGGTTGCGCGCTCTGCTCGCAGCCCATCCCGGCAATCCCTGGGTCACTTTCTATACGGGTCATGTCGAACCCGAGCGCTCCGAGGAGCTGTACCGCGAGGCCGCCGCCGGCTTCGCGTCGAGACAGGACCGGCGGGGAGAGGTTCTGGCCCACGCCAACCTCCAGCGCATTCTCTTTGAAATGGGGCGAGTGGACGAGGCAGGGACGCATGCGGCCCTGGCGCTTCATGTCGCCGAGGCTTCGGGCGAGCCCGATCTGGTCGCACAAGGACGCGTCGTGCTGGCCCGGCACCTCTGGCGCGTCGGCAAGGATCTGGAACGCGCCTATCTTCTGCTCCGGCAGTCCGAGCCCGCCTTGTTCCCCAGCGATCTCTATACGGCGCAGCGCGAATGCCTGAACATCCTGGGCAACCTGAGCATCGACCTCGGCCGCTTCGAGGAGGGGCTCGCGTTCTTCCGCCGGCTCAAGGATCTGGCCGCCTCGAAGACCGACCGCTACGCCGAGGCGACGGCGCTCTACGGGATGGCTCGCGCGGTCCTGGACGGCATGGGCGAGCTGCCCAACGACGCCGACCGGCTGGAAGCCATGCGTCTCGCCCGCAAGGCGAGCGAGCTTGGTGTGGCGACCGGAAATTACGAGACCTCGTCGAGGGCGGAGTGGATGCTCGGAACCTTGACGAGCGGCGAGGAGGCCCGCAAGCACTTCGACGCCTGCCTCGAGGACGCTCCCACCGAGAGGATCCGGAGCTACTGCCTGAACGGACTGGCGCACTATCTGGCCGCCTCGAAGCCCCGGGAGGCCCAGCAGACCATCGACCGTTCGCTGGAGCTCGCCCGGCAGGCGGAGGACTACTGGTCCATGGCCCTGGCCTGGCGGGAGCGGATGCGAGTGAGCTGGGCGGCAGGGCCTCCCGAGAGGGCCATCGCCGACGCCCATTCGGCTCTCGACGCCATCGAGGCCATCCGGGATCTCCAGCCCGGATCGACCAGCCAGGCCCAGTTCTTCTCCTCCTGGCTGGAGGACTACTACTGGTTCTCCGGCCGCCTCCTCGATCCGGACCCCGGAAAGGGCCGGCAGGATCCGGAGCGCGCCTTCGAGGTGGCGGAGAGGATGCGGGCGAGGACTCTGATGGACGCCCTTCAGGCGGCCCGGGCCGTACCCGCGGCGGAAGAGCCCCTGCGCCAGCGGCGCGCCGCGGTGATGGAGCGCATCTCGGGCATTCAGCGCCGCCTGATGGACCCGGATCTCCCGGCCGGCGAGCGTTCGGCCATGAGCAAGGATCTGGAGCACCTGGAGATGGAAGAGGCCGGCCTGCGTGACCAGATGGCCCGGGCCGCCCCCGCTCTCGCCGGCCTGCGCCGGCCCGACTTCGCCACGCTCTCCAAGGTGCGGCAGGCTCTCGATCCCCGGGAAGCCATCCTCTCGTTCCAGATCGCCCCCTGGGAGGACTCCCGAGAGGACTTCGCGGGCGGCTCCTGGCTGACCGTCATCACCCGGTCGGCGACGCACGTGGTCCGCCTGCCCGGCCGAGGCGAGATCCGGCCCGCGGTGCGGATGTGGAATGGCACCTTCGACCGGCGCAACGGCTCCGAGGCGGGCCCCGCCGCCGTCCTCTACAAGACGCTTCTGGGGAAGGCCCTCGACAAGCTCCCTCCCGGGATCGAGCGGCTGATCATCGTCCCGGACGACGTCCTCCACCAGCTCCCCTTCGCCGCGCTCCGCGCCACGAAGG
The DNA here is from genome assembly GCA_035462575.1 of Thermoanaerobaculia bacterium. Classification (GTDB taxonomy): domain Bacteria; phylum Acidobacteriota; class Thermoanaerobaculia; order Multivoradales; family UBA5704; genus DATARR01. Next base: position 6,801 of record DATHUD010000143.1, read on the forward strand.
AGGGGCCGCCTCTCGGGGAGCGCTAC
>DATHUD010000144.1:0-6627 GCA_035462575.1 Thermoanaerobaculia bacterium
CTACTTTGTCAGACGACAGCCCCCCACCCCGAAACCCTCCCCCCGACCCTCTCCCAGCCTCCCGTCCACCCCCGGGAGAGGGCGCCCCCGCCCAGCACGAATTCAAGCTGTCTCCCTCCTCTCCCGGGGGTGGACGGGAGGCTGGGAGAGGAGGGCCGGGGTGGTGAGGGCCCGGTAGGGGGCTCGGCCGCAATCTGACAAAGTGGGGCTAGCGAATGAACGGCATGCTCTTACCGATCCACATTGCCGCGGGCGGGCTCGCCCTGGTTCTCGGCACCGTGGCTCTGCTGGTGAAGAAGGGCGGGACCCTCCACCGCCGCAGCGGGATGCTGTTCGTCTACGCCATGCTCGTCATGGGCTTCACCGCCTCGATCCTGGGGTTTCTCAAGAGTCCCACCGACGCGAATGTATTCACCGGCTTCATGACGGCCTACTTTGTCGGCACGGCGCTGACGGCCGTCCGCCCCGCGTCGCCATGGACGCGGACGATCCATGGTGTCGCGCTGACGGTCGTGGTCCTACTCGCGCTCGGCACGATCGTGGGCGGCGTCGAGGCCTTCAACAACCCTGGCCTTTCCCCCGGCGGCGTTCCGTTTCGCACGATCGGTGTGATGTCCTTCGTCCTCGCCACCGTCATGATCCTGGCGGCGGCCGGCGACGTGCGCATCCTGCGATCCGGCATGCCTCGCGGCGGGCCGCGCCTGGCGCGCCATCTGTGGCGCATGTGCTTCGCGCTGTTCATCGCGGCCGGATCGTTTTTCTCGATCCGCGAGCGCGTCGCAAGAATCCTCCCGGAGCCATTCACGAGTGGGCCGATGCGCGCGCTGCCCATCCTGCTGTTGTTCGGCGCGATGTTCTATTGGTTGTGGAGGGTCCGCGCCCGCCGACGACAGGTGCCTGGCTCTTCGTAAAACCCGTTCCTGATATCCTCCCTCCTCCACGAAGCCGCCGGCCTGTGCGCCGGCTTGCCCTGGGATCGGGCTTTCTCATGTCGGACGTTGGCGGCGATGCCGCCGGGAGGATCTCCATGCCCCGCAGGCCGAACTTCATGATCGTCATCACCGACCAGCAGAGCGGCAAACCCTATTGGCCGGAGGGCTGGGAAGAGGAGAACCTCCCCGCCATGCGCTGGCTCCGCGATCACGGGATCAGCTTCAACCGCGCCTACACCAACTCCTGCACCTGCTCGCCCGCCCGCGTCACCCTCTTGACGGGCCTCTATCCCGCCCAGCACGGCGTCACCGAGGTTCTGGAGTTCGACAACATCGCGACCATCGCCGACGACGTGGAGGCCAGTCAATCCGCCGGCTCCAATGTCGCCCAGCAGTTGGTCCTGAACGTCAAGGAGCGCCGCCAGCGGGTCATGCCGTTCAACATTCAGAACCTGGCCAAGATCCTGAAGACCGCGGACTACAACGTCATCTACAAGGGCAAGTGGCACCTCACCAAGCCCGCCAACTTCGTGCGCAGTCTCGACCAGAAGTACTGGACCGAAGCGGACGAGGATCAGCTCGCCGAGCGCTGGGGCTTCGACGGCTGGGGCATGCCCGACGCGGGCGACAACCTCGCCATCGCCAACATGGGCGGCGGCACCACCAACAACGACCAGCGCTTCATCGACGGCCACGGCCAGGCCGCCAAGTACGGCGACAAGGTCCCCCTCGAAAAGCGCGAGGTGGACAGCGTCCTCCACTTCCTCGCGAATTACGACTCCGACAAGCCGTTCTGCCTCATCGTCTCCCTGGTCAACCCCCACGACGTGCTGGCCTATCCCGGCTCCGGTGCGGTGGCGGTCGACGGCGTGCCCCTCTACCAGGCGGGAGGCTACGATCCCGCCGCCTTCCAGGACCTCCCCATCGACCGGCCGCCGACGTGGAACGAGGACCTGTCCACCAAGCCGCGCGCCCAGAGCCAGTTCCGCGTGGTGAGCAACTTCGGAACCGGCCTCGTCACCGCCGGCGACGTGGACGTCCAGCTTGGCTATTGCCGCTTCTACGCCTACCTCTGCAAGACCGTGGACCTGCAGATCCAGCAGTTGCTCGACGCGCTTCAGAAATCCCCGTTCTTCGACGACACCTACATCGTCCGCCTGAGCGATCACGGCGACATGGCCATGGCCCACGGCCTCCAGCGGCAAAAGATGTTCAACATCTATGAGGAGACGCTGAACGTTCCGTTCATCATCTCCCACCCCCGCCATTTCCCCGTGCGCCGGGAGACGGATTCCCTGGTCAGCCTGATCGACGTGCTGCCCACGCTCGCCAACCTCGCGGCGGTGCCGGACCTCGACCACTGGGTCTTCAAGGGCCGGGACCTCACGCCGATCCTCGCGAACCCCGCGGCCGAGGTGCAGGACGTCCTTCATTTCACCTACGAGGACCTCTACTTCTACGTCTCCGCGGCGAGCCACATCCGGGCCATCGTGGAGAAGCGCTGGAAGTACGCGGTCTACTACGACATCCACACCGACGAGCCTTTCGAGTACGAGATGTACGACCTGGACGTTCCCCGCGACCAGCGGGAGGTGGTGAACCTCGGCCATCCGGACACGCCCGTCACTCCCGAGATCGCGGCCGAGCGCGAGCGGCTCCACCAGAGGCTGATCCACGTCATGGAAACGCTCGGGACCACGCCCAACGGCATCGTCTGGCCGAAGCATTGGGGCGAGCAGAGAGCGGGCGAGCGTTAATTTCCTCCCTGGGCAAGCTCCGGGATGTAGAGCGCGGCCACGCCCTGTGCCAGGGAGTCAGGATCCGATCCCTGGCAATTGGTCAGCACGATGACGGTGAGCTTGTCATCCAGGAACCGCCAGTACGCCGTGGATCCTCCCCCGCTGTGCCCTACCGATTTGTGCCCTGGCCGATCGTCGACGACCCATCCATGGGCATACCCCGCGGTGCCTTCAAAACGAAATACCTGGCCGTCCGCGAGCCTGGCAGCAGCCCACATCTGGTCCAGGGTTGCTTGCTTGAGCACCTTCTCTTCATCCAGGGCGAGATTCCATTTCACCAGATCTTCTACCGTGGTGTTGATCCCGGCCCCCGTGTGCATGTAAGAAGGATAAAGATACGCGGGCTGCGCCGAATAGATCCTGTCGGCCAGCTTGGGCCCATTCTCGTTGCACGACTCGATTCTTGTATAGAGAGACGCGCGCCCTGGGACGATCTCCCTGGCATCTCCAAAGCGAGTCGACGTCATCCCCAGGGGGCGGAAGAAGCGCTGCCCCAGAAACTCCTCGAACGTCATGCCGGAAAGCTTTTCCACGATCATCCCCAGCAACACGTAGCCGGTCTGGTTGTAGCTCCACGTCTCGCCCGGCTTGCTGAGAACCGGCATGCCGGCAAGCTTCTGGAGCGCCTCCGCCCGGGTGTTTGCGACCAGCTTGAGAGAGCATTGATCCACGACGATGTCCGGGAGCCCGGAGGTATGGGTCAGGCAATGCCTCACGGTCACCCCGCCCCATGCGGCGGGAATCTCGGGCAGCCACTTGGCGACTTTGTCGTCCAGTGAGAGCTTGCCCTCCTCCACGAGCTCCATGATGGCCGCGGCCGTAAACGTCTTCGTGGTCGAGGCGATCTGATAGAGGGTGTCCGTGGTGGCTGGAACGTTGAGCTCGACGTTGGCCAGCCCATAGGCCTTTTGCTTGACGACCTTCCCCTCCCGGGTCACGGCGAGCGCCAGGCTGGGGATGTGCCGTTTCTGCATTTCTGTCTGGATGTACTCATCGACCCTATCCGTTTGTGCCATCGCGTGCACCGGGGTCAGGAGAATCAAAGCGAGGCCAAGCAGTAAACTGGTTTTCATTCGCTGTCCTTTGCTGCGTGAAAGAGTTTGCTCATCGTCCGTCCCCTTCCGGGGTCGAGGACCTTGATTTTAGCCTGACTGTAAACGAATCGTGGCCGGAGTGTTCATGCCGTGCTGTCCTGCAGGCTAATAGGTGCTTGGCTGCCCGCTCCCGCCTGCGCGCCCGCCGCACCGGGACATCGCTCTGGCAGGCGGAGCTCGTCGACCGGATCTACGACGAAGGCGGCAGACGGCACCCGTGACCGTCCGGAGTGTCCGGGCGGACGGCCGCGCGGCCGACTTCCTCCATCGCGACGGCGAGATCCTGGTGCCGCTGGGCCGAGCGCTCGCCGACCAGGACGGCCCCCAGGTGCGAGTCGGTGCCTGGCTCTTGTAAAGCTCTAGTAAAACCCGGCCTGCACCGAAAGAGCTTGTCTGTGCAAAAGGAGCGGGCGGTCGGGTAGACTTCTTCTGTGACCCAAAAGACCGCAGGCCTCACGCCGACCCAGTGGCTTATCTGCATCATCGCCGCGATGGGCTTCGCCTTCGACATCTATGAGCTGCTCATGCTGCCGCTCATCGTCCGCCCGGCTCTCCAGGAGCTGGTGGGCGCCACGCCGGGCTCGCCCGAGTTCCAGATGTGGGTGGGCCGGCTGTTCTACATCCCGGCCTTTGCCGGCGGCATCTTCGGCCTGCTGGGCGGCTACTTGACCGATATCCTGGGCCGGCGGCGGGTGCTCACGTTCAGTATCCTGCTCTACGCCGCAGCGGCGTTTGCGGCCGGCTTTTCGACCTCGATCGAGATGCTGCTGGTCTGCCGCTGCCTGGTGTTCATCGGCGTCTGCGTCGAATTCGTGGCCGCCGTGGCCTGGCTGGCCGAGCTGTTCCCCGAGCCCAAGCGGCGCGAAAAGGTGCTCGGCTACACCCAGGCGTTCTCGTCGCTCGGCGGCCTGATGGTCGCGGTGGTCAGCGGCCTGTTGGCCAAGTACGCGGCGAGCCTGCCCGCCATCGCCGCCGAGGGCATCGCCGATCCCCACGCCGCCTGGCGCTATACGCTGATGTCGGGCGTCATCCCGGCCATTCCGCTGATCCTGATCCGGCCGTTCCTGCCGGAGTCGCCGGCCTGGCAGAGGAAGCGCCAGGAGGGCACGCTCGGGCGGCCGAGCCTCGCCGCGCTGTTCGCCCCCGAGCTGCGCCGCACCACCCTGGTGACCACGCTGATGTTCGCCATGTCCTACGGCGCCGCCTTCGGTGCCATCCAGCAGATCCCGCAGATGGTGCCGGGGCTCCAGGAAGTGCGGGAGAGGACCGCCGGTCTGCCGGCCCCCGAGGCCCGGCGCGCCGAGCAGGCGGTCGCCTCGGACGTCGTCAAGGTGCAGGAGGTCGGCGGGCTGGTGGGCCGCGTGGCGCTCGCCATGCTGGCGGTCGCGATCGTCAGCCGGCGCCGGCTGATCCGCCTGTTCCAGATCCCCGGGCTGATCGTGATGCCCCTGACCTTCGCCTGGGCCGCCACCACCAGCCTCGATCTGCTCTACCCGATGGTCTTCGTCGCCGGGTTCCTGACCGTCGCGCAGTTCAGCTTCTGGGGCAACTACCTGCCGCGGGTCTATCCCTTGCACCTGCGCGGCACCGGCGAGAGCTTCGCCGCCAACATCGGCGGCCGCCTGATCGGCACCTCGTTCGCCTGGCTGACCGCTACCCTCGCCGTCACCTCCGACCGCGCGGCCGCTCCCACCAAGATGGCGCTGACCGCCGCGGCAGTCGGGTTCGCCGTCTACCTGGTCGGGTTCATCGCCTCGTTCTGGCTGCCCGAGCCGCCGGTGGAGACGGCACCCGACGAGGCGGAGGCCGCCAAAGTCCCGGCTGCCTGAGAGAGCCGGAAAGCGGTCGAGCTCCCTGGGCGGGTCCTCAAATCAGGTGACGGCCCCTCGACTTGGACATTTTGATCCGGTAAGATGTCCAAGTAGGGAGGCTGACATGGACTGGAAGATCGCCGAAGCCAAACAGAAGTTCTCCGAGCTCGTCAAGGCGGCCGAAGAGGAGCCGCAGTGGATCTACAACCGCGACAAGCTCGTGGCTGCGGTGGTTCCGGCCGCGACCTTGAAAGAGTTCATGGGATGGCGCCGCCAGAAGCAGGAGCGGACACTCGGAGAAGCCTTTGCCGAGCTCCGCCGCCTCTGTGAAGAGGAGGACTACACCTTGGAAATCCCGCCGCGGCAGGAGCGGCCCAACCCGTTCCCCGATGCTCTCGACGAGCTTTCTCGTTGACACCAACGTCCTCAGCGAGCTCGTGAGGAAAAGACCTGACCCAGGCGTCCTCCAATGGGCGCAGGGGGTCAGGCGAGTGGCGATCAGCGTTGCCACGGTGGAGGAGGTGTACTTCGGGCTGTCTTGGAAACCGAATCCACGGATCCGGTTCTGGTTCGAAGAGTTTCTCGCGAGCGACTGTGAGGTCCTGCCAGTGACTGCCGAGATTGCAAAGCGGTCCGGCGAGATCAGGGGACAGCTTCAAGCGCACGGTCAGACGCGGTCCTCCGCCGACATGATCATTGCCTCGACAGCCCAGGAGCACGGTCTGACGCTCGTCACCCGCAATGTCCGGGATTTCGAAAGCTGCGGGATTTCACTTCTTAATCCGTTCCAGGAGAGTAACGGCAAAACCTCCCCAACCGCATAGGCGAATCGGTGCCTCCCATTAGTTCCACTTTGTCAGATTGCGGCCGAGCCCCCTACCGGGCCCTCACCACCCCGGCCCTCCTCTCCCAGCCTCCCGTCCACCCCCGGGAGAGGAGGGAGACAGCTTGAATTCGTGCTGGGTGGGGGCGCCCTCTCCCGGGGGTGGAC
>DATHUD010000145.1:0-8974 GCA_035462575.1 Thermoanaerobaculia bacterium
AAGATCGACCCGGCCCTCGTGTTCCGCACCTGACCTTTACAGATCCATCGATCAGGAGAGGCTTCCATGCCAGTTCTTTCCGCGGATGACGTCACCAAGGAGTTCCGGGAGGGCCGGGAGACCGTGTCGGTGCTCCGCGGCGCCTCCCTCACGCTGGAACGCGGCGAGGTCGTCGCGCTCGAAGGGCCTTCCGGATCGGGGAAGACCACCTTCCTCTCGATCCTCGGCTGCATCCTGACCCCGTCCGGCGGCCGTATCGTCGTCGACGGCCAGGAGGTCGATCCCCGCAAGCCGGGCAAGCTCCCGGACATCCGCAGGCGATCGATCGGCTTCGTGTTCCAGCAGTTCAACCTGTTCCCGGCGCTCACCGCGCTCGAAAACGTCGAGTACGCCCTGAATGTAAAGGGTTTCAAAGGCCGCGAGGCGCGCCGGGAGGCGGAGCGGGTGCTCGAAGGCGTGGGGCTGGCCGATCGCCTGCGCTTCCTGCCCCGCGACCTCTCGGGCGGCCAGAAGCAGAGGGTGGCGATCGCCCGAGCGTTGGCCGGTGGCCCTCCGATCCTCCTGGCCGACGAGCCCACGGCGAACCTCGACTCCCAGGTCGGCACTCAGGTCCTCTCGATGTTCCGGGACCTGGCCAAGCGCGAAGACCGCGCCCTGCTGATCGTCACCCATGACCCCAAGGTCCGCGCGATCGCGGACCGCGTTCTCCAGATCCAAGACGGCCGCCTGGCGGCCTGAGAGGTGTGTGCGCGATGAATACCGTGGCTGCAGCAATGAAGAAGTCGGTCCTCCCCGTCTTTGCCCTGCTTCTGACCCTCGCCGTGATCTTCCAGGTGCGCGGCGCGCAGAACGGCTCCCAGGTTCTCTCCGCCCTCGGGGTCTCTCCCAAAGAGGCGAGCGCCGCCCCCGCGCCCGTCGCTCCGGCCATCGAAGACGGCGGCGTGGTAGCTGAAGGCCGCCTCGTCACCTACCCCGGCGCCGAGGTCGTAGTCGGCACCGAAGTCCCCGGCACCATCGTCCGCCTCCTGGTGAATGAGAAAGACACCGTCCGCAAGGGCCAGATGATCGCCGAGCTCAAGGCGGACGATCTCCGTGCCGAACTCGACGAAGCCCGCGCCCGCGTCTCCGAAGCCGAGGCGGACATCCGCTTCGCGGACGTGGACCTCGAGCGCGCCGACCGCCTCCTGACCGCCAAGGTCGGCACCCAGGAGACCGCCGACCGCGCCCGCAGCCATCGCGACGCCGCCCACGCGAGGCGCCAGACCGCCCTCGCCTCCGTCGCGCGCCTCGAAGCCGTCCTCGCCAAGACCCGCATCACCGCCCCGCTCTCGGGCGTCGTCATCACGAGAAACGTGGACGCCGGAGAGCACGTCGAAGCCGGCGAGGCCCTCCTGACCATCGCCGACCTGGGCCGCACCCGCATCGAAGCTGAAGTCGACGAGTTCGACGCCGGCCGCGTCGTCCTGGGCTCCCCCGTCACCATCACCGTCGAGGGCTACACCGGCCAGTCCTGGAAAGGCACCGTCGAAGAGATCCCCGACGCCGTCGTCGGCCGCAGGCTGAAGCCGCAGGATCCGGGAAGGCCGTCCGACACCCGCGTGCTGCTGGTGAAGGTGGCGCTGGGAGAGGAGACGCCGTTGAAGCTCGGGCAGCGGGTGGAGGTGGAGATCGGGCCGGAGAAAATCGCGGCGAAGTAGTGACGGCTTACCGAGCTGCGTCGTGCGCGTCGAGAATACGCCCGTGGGCGAGTGCATGGATCTGGATTCTGTTGATAAAGAAGTACATCGGAGTGGTCCGATTCTTATACGCGTTGAGCGCGAGGTTGTCGAATAACTCCTGGTCGGCCCAAGTGAATAGATCTCGAGGAGAGAAGTGAGCCCACGCAAGCGAGTTTGGGTCCAACTGCAGATCTTCTGCCGCTTGAAGAAGCGAAGAGAGATCCGGGTAGACAGCAAGACCGTCGCCAATTCCAGGCCACGAGCTTTCGTAGGATTGCCCTTCCTGGTCGCAAATGACAAGCAGAGCAATCCTCCGCGACAGGAGCTCTTCAAAGAGTTGGCGTGACGTTGCCTCGGTTGGTGTCTTGAGGGCGGCGAGCGTCAGGCGGCGCAGGCGGGGAGCTCTGATCACGAAGTGCGAGGCACCGGGAGCATCTGATCTGCTTAAGTCCTTGTTGGATGGGCTCGCTCCCGGGAAGGGTGCTTTCCGCAATGCGCTGATCACGGCGTCCGGTCTGCAGACCTCCACGAAGAAGAGGCCATCCTCCGGAATGGCAGATACCGGCACTTCTGCTTCGGACAGCAGTCGAGCCAACTCCAACGTTCCCGGCGGGGGTTCGGGATTCGGAACCTCCCCGCGGCGACTGATGCCAACGGTAGAGACCGGACGCGATTCGATGCCGAGTAACACGAACTGCCCTATCGGACCGCCGTTCAATCGGTAGGCTCCAACTCGCCGTATAGCAGCTAGGAGGGCATCCGGTTCGCGGAGCCAAAGGTGTGCAGCTCCGGCGTCGATGACCCAGAGCAGGAGACCGTGAAGCGAGTCGACCCGAATGTCGTTTGGAGCGAAGAGATCAGACAACCAGTGACCATCGGTGGAGAGTAGAACCCTGGTCGGATGCGTCTTACCGGATTCCCGGTCGGCCATGGAGACCCAACGGTCAACTTCGTCAGTGATCTGGCAGAGCTCCTCTTGGAACTCGTCGCTTGCGGAGCCCAGATTGACGATGAACACACCGCCGTGGGTCCGTTGAACGCCAGGCTCCATGGTTCTTGTGTAATAGGTGACGTGGTGATTCGGCGGAACAGTTTTGCGTTCCGCTGAACCAAACGGCAAGAACGCGCCCGGTCCGGATCTGTCGCCTAAAGTGCTGGAGGAGCGTGAGAACAGACGCTTGAGAAAGCCCATTGTCCTCTCCTTTGATCGTCAGAACCGGCGGCGTCAGCTGTCCGGTTGAGCAACCGGATTCGGCGGCAGATTCAGGAGCCTCATCTGAGTGCCTCAAGCTTTTTAACGTATTTCTCTGCCGCTGGAGGCGGCAGCCGCTTTCGCAATGCCTCGCTGAGCTTGGAGACAGAATCTATTGCCTCCAGAACCTCTAGGGCTGAGTTTAGCATCTGGAGGACCGCCTCAGTTGCCGCACGTGCCTCCTCCTCGGAAGTAGCACTCCACCACTTATCCTGGACAGATGCACCATAGCGGCCGATACGATCACACCATGGCGCAGAAGCAACTGAGCACTCCAACTTCCCGGTTAGAAGTAGATGTATATGGCGATACCGCCTCAGATCTTGATTTCCTTCCCAATGCTACACCTCTTTCGCTCCGAAGAGTAGATCGCCAAGGCAGTTTGGTGCCATAGCGAAGCGGAGGCGCCAAGCTGCCCCGTCTCGCAGGAATTCCATCAGCGCAGCAACGGGCGCCAGCCGGTTGCGGGCCCGACCACGACCCGGAAGTGCGGGCTCCACGGAGCACGGGCGGCGGACAAGACCGTCTCAACTCCTCTGGCACTTTCCTCTGGGCGCCTGTCCCCTGTCCCCGGACGCACAGTCACTTACTTTGCGGCAATGCCTTCAAGGCTCTATAGGTAGGAAGTTTTTCCCATGCCATTAGAGCAACTTCAATTTGAGGTCCGTTACTCTGAAGCCATTCGCTCATCTCTTGGCCGGCGGCTTTACCATACACGCGATGGGAATAGACAACGACAACTCCTGCACCGTCGATCAGCATAAGACGTGCAAAAGCTGCTTCGAGAAAGTCCGGATTACCAAGCACTGCGACGATGAGATGTTCTGCCGGATGTACTCCCCAACCTCTCCGTTAACTTCCTCTCTTCCAGCTATTTACCTCAATTATACGCCGCTCCAGAAATCTCGTCAACACACGGATCGAGGCCGCCTAAGCCTCTCTCTCGCGACGGGCTCGGCGAGTGGCTTATCTGACTACAGACACGCTCGAACCCCACAACGCAGCCACTCCCCGCGCAGCCTCCGGCAGGCAACTTCTACGAGAGGCCAAGCGTGCCTGGAGCCGCAAAGGTGGCATCCGGTAAACCTCGGTGTCAGAGTCGCCTGGAGGCAGTCACACCGACTTATCCCGGATCTCTTCTGCGGCGGCACTGCGCCGGATAAGACGCCCGAGGGCTGATCCAGGAGACAGGATTTCCCGGGCGTCTTCCGGTGGACCGCGAGATACCAGACGGAGGCGCTGTCCGAACGGCTCAGCGGATCGGCTGGCACCCAATTGGGGCTGGGGCAGCCAGTCCTGGAAAGGCACCGTCGAAGAGATCCCCGACGCCGTCGTGGGCCGCAGGCTGAAGCCCCAGGACCCGGGAAGGCCGTCCGACACCCGCGTGCTGCTGGTGAAGGTGGCATTGAGCGAAGACACGCCCTTGAAGCTCGGGCAGCGGGTGGAGGTGGAGATCGGGCCGGAGAGAATCGCGGCGAATTAGGACAGGTTCTCCGCGGGGAGCGCCGGTATCCCTGGGGCTCCCCGCGGACGGCCGAGGCTCAAGCCGTCTCCAAGGCCTTCCTCAACATGGCGGATCTCCTGTTGACCTCATTCCTGGGTCTCCTTCAGGTGCTTGAGAAGCCGAACGAATAAAGGCTTATCGATGAAGCGGGACACTTCCCGGTAGAGAAGCATGGCCTCCGGTCCCTGAGGAGCCCACTCGCCAACCCAATCGCGGACCGCCTGGATTCGCGGGCGCTCGTCAGCGCTGAAGAGGTCGGAGACCGCGGCTTGATTGAGGCGTCCCAATAGATCCCGCACGATGCCGAAGGAATAGCGGACCTCGTCGGTCACCAGAGCGTCGTGCCAGGGCGGTTCGCCCCAGAAGTCGCCTTGGATGAGCTGCACGTCCGTGAAGTCGGCTCCGGTGAGGGTAGCGCGCTCGAAGGAAACGCGGCGCAAAGTCGCACCTTTGAACGAGGCGTTCATGAGGCGGGCGCTTCGGAAGGTGACATTGCGCAGGTGCGCTCCCGCGAAGCTGCTGTGGGACAGCCTGCCGAGCATGAACTCGACATCGCGAAGCTCGCTGCCGCGGAAGCTGGTTCGGGAAAGGTCCAGGGTGGCCGGGCCAAAGTAGCACTGGCGAAAGGAGCACTCCGCGAACTCGGACCCCGCGAGAGTGCCTTTTTGCCCAGGCAACATCTCAAAGCGGACATCCACGAACGTACACCGTTCAAAGCGCCCGACGCCGGCAGCATTGACGACCCGTTGGTCCTTGAAGGCCGCACCCACCACCGGAGGGTCCGTGGACGCGACGGGAAGAAACAGACTCTTCAGCGATGGAGTTGGTGCCATTACGCAGAGCTCGCTCGATTCAAGGAAGTCGGGCAATGTTAGACGGCGCTATTCGTCGGATCAAGACTCAGAGCGCCGATCAAACTTCTACGTCCGGCTGAGGCTTGCCTTCACGACTACGTCCCGCACTTGAGAACGCGCATGCCACCCGCGAGCTCGAGCGCTGCTGCGCCGGTCGGGGAGGAGAGGGAAACAACCCATCCTCCTTTCCGTACTCAGCGCATGCGCTTGCGAACCGTCCTTCTCCTCCACCTCCTGCCAGTGTGTCTCGCCGCCGGGCTCAGCGCCCAGGAGCCCCCGGTGCCCCCGGCGAGTCCACCGATCCTCCCCGAGGCTCGCCTCCAGTGCGCCCGCGGCCATCTGCGCGCTTTGATGGAGGCACGCCGCCTCCCTGGCCTGTCCGTCGCGGTGGGACATCGCGGGCAGCCGGTGTGGGCGGAAGCTTTTGGTGTGGCCGATCTCACCCGGGGGACCCTGCTGACCCCGGCTTCGGTCTTTCCCCTGGGGAGCACGTCGAAGGCCTTGACGTCCCTGGCCCTGGGCAAACTCGTCGAGGAGAAGAAGCTGGACCTGGACGCTCCCATCCAGACCTATGTTCCGTACTTCCCCCAGAAGTCGCACCGGATCACCGCCCGGCTGCTCGCGGGGCATCTGTCGGGCCTGCGGGACTACGACGTGCAGGCCGGGGAGTATCACAACACCCGCGCGTTCTCATCCGTCCAGGAGGCCGTCGGCGTCTTCCAGGACTCCCCCCTCCTGTTCGAGCCCGGCACGAAGCACGCCTATTCGGCCTACAACTTCGTGCTGCTCAGCGCCGCGATCGAGGGGGCCTCCGGCGAGGATTTCCTGACTTTCATGAAGACGCGGGTCTTCACCCCTTTGGGGCTCACCCAGACCGGCCCGGACCGGCGGCCCGTCGAGATGCCCGGCCTGGTGACCTGCTACCTCGCCGGGTTCGGCGGCATACCCATCCCCGCGAGCCCGACGAGCGTCAGCAACAAATGGGCGGCGGGAGGCTTCGTTTCGACCCCTTCCGAGTTGGTCCGCGTGGGCAATGCCCTGTTGCGGGGCGAGATCGTGCGCCCCGAGACCTTCACCCTGCTCACCACCCCCCAGAAGCTGAAGAACGGGGAGGACAGTGGTGCCCACTACGGCCTGGGATGGCGAAGCGGGAGAGAAAAGCTGCCCGTCAGCGGCCGGGAGGTCCAAGCCGTCCATCACGGGGGCACGGCCCATGGCGCGATGTCCTTCTTCGTGCTCTTCCCGGAGGATGGCCTGGTCGTCTCCCTCCACACCAATCTGCTGGTGCAACCCTTCACGGACTTCTCGAAGGAGGCTTTCTACATCGCCGACCTCTTCCTGGGAGCCGAGGCGGCGTGCCCCTAGAAGCAGTTCGGAAGATCGTTGACGGAGGGTTAGACTCTGCTCAAGGAGGTGGTAGATCATGAAGCTCAAGAGCCTGTTCAAAATCGTCTCGATGAGTCTCGTCCTGGCGTACCTGTCAAGCGCCCCCAGCGAGGCCGCCAGCCTGAAGGCCCAGAGCGGCAGCGGCGATCTCGACGAGTGCGGCGCCCCCCCGGGCCCTGGGGCGTCCCGGGTGAAGGCACGCCAGCTCGTCGCCCAGATCCGCGCGGATCTCGCGGATGTCGAGGATCAGATCCGCAACGTCCCCTTCATCTCCCAGGTCGAGGCCGGCACGGCCTCCGTCGAGCAGATCGCCGCCGTGGTTGCCGAGGAGTACAGCATCATCCGGAGCGACCTGAACAGCTTCAGGCAGATGGCCGCCCGCTGGGACAACCCGCAAAGCCACTTCTTCGGCGACCTGGCTTTTGGCGAGACCCTCGCCCAGCCGCTCGTGCTCGACTTTGCCGCGACCGTGGGATTGACCGAAGAGGATCTGGCCGCCTACGAGCCGCGGCCCAAGGCACAAACCTACCCGTCGCGCGTGGCCTGGATCGCCTCCAACGCAGACCGCGCCTCCGCGGCGGCCTCGTTCCTGGTCAATTTCGGCGTCTTCGGCGAAAACATGGCGCGCGTGCGCGACGCGCTGCTCAACGTCTATGGTTTTACGCCCTCGCAGGTGGAGTTCTTCAGCTTCTTCGCCGAGCCCATCCCCGGCTTCGAGCAGGACGCCCTCAAGGTCATCGCCAAAGGGCTGCGGGAGGGAGCCTGCCCGCGGGACGTGCGGCGCTCGGCAAGGCTGCTCCAGGCCTACGAGCTCGATTTCTGGCAATCCGCCTCCGACGAGCCCGGCTCGCCGCTGCCCGTTTCCTGGGAGCCCTGAAGAGATCGGGCCGGAGAAAATCGCGGCGAAGCGGAACGGGCCCTTGCGCCCGGGTCGCAAAGAGACGTAAATTTGCCCGAGCTGGGGACAATCCGTATACTAGGTCCATGGCCGAGCCCGCGAGAAGAGCACCGGCTCCCGAGGATTCCGAGCTTTCGAGCGACGATCCCTACCGTTACGGTTCGGGGCTGCGACGCGTCCGTCTGCCGGACGGGCGCGTCGAGGTGCGCGAGGTGCCGCTCACGCCAGAGGACTTCCTCGATCCCCAGGTAGGGGATCAATTGACCCAGAACAGCTTCCACCACGAATTCGTCACGGACTTGAGCGACATGATCCGGCGTCGCTACGAATCGAATCCGGACGTGCTCGTCAGCTCGGATCTCAAGATGCGGTGGGGAATTCCCGGTCTCCGGAATCCATCCCCCGACCTCGCGGTGATCCCAGGCATCCGTGACAAGAAGGCCATCCGGAGGAGCTTTGCCGTTCAGAAGGAAGGGACAAAGCCCTGCCTGGTCGTCGAGGTGGTGTCCGATGATCCCGTGATCCGGAGCAAAGATCACAAAGAGAAAGTAACGATCTACGAGCGGGCGGGCATTCGGGAGTACCTGATCCTCGACCCGCCCTTCGTCACCCCGAGCGGGTGCTTCCAGATGACGGCCCGCCGCCTGGACCCGAAAGGCCGGTATCAGTTGGTTGAGCCCGACGGCCAGGGAGGCTTCCTTTCCGAGACGACCGGTCTCTGGTTCTGCCTCACCCCGGATCGCCAGGAGGTCTACCTCATCGACACCGAGACCGGCAAGAGGCTGGAGAGCTCCACCGAGTTGGCGGCGCGAGCCGCTCTTGCCGAGGCGCGAGTCGCTCGCGAGGCGGAGGCCCGGAGAGAGGCGGAGGCTCGAACTGCGGAGACGGAGGCGGAGAACGCCCGCCTCAGGGAAGCGCTCGATCGGCTCCGGAAGTCCGGCAGTTGACCCAGGGCGTCGGTCTGCGGCCTCAGCCCCGGGCTGGGCTCTCCCGGCCCGTCAGGCCGGCCCCCTAATTCTACTTTGTCAGATAGCGGCCGAGCCCCCTACCGGGCCCTCACCACCCCGGCCCTCCTCTCCCAGCCTCCCGTCCACCCCCGGGAGAGGAGGGAGACAGCTTGAATTCGTGCTGGGGGGGGGCGCCCTCGCCCGGGGGTGGACGGGAGGCTGGGAGAGGGTCGGGGTGAGGGTTTCGGGGTGGGGGGCTATAGTCTGACAAAGTAGAACTAAGCGGTGTCAGGTTCCGGGCAGGAGCGCTCGTTACGCCGAACTCCTGTACGGAAGTTCCCTCCGTGCATGTCACGGGTATCTGTCGTAGAGTCGATTTCTCTTCAGCAAGACATGATCCGGGAGGGAGGACGAT
>DATHUD010000146.1:0-3168 GCA_035462575.1 Thermoanaerobaculia bacterium
CCCGACACCGAGGAGCAGCAGCGCGCCTGGCTCGGCGAGATCATCGCCCGCTCCCAGGACGCCCAGCGCCCGCTCCAGGAGCACCAGGAGGCGTTCAGCTCGCTGCGCCGACTGGAGTCCCGGGCCCCGCAGGCCCTCGAGGACGTGCGGCGCCAGGCCGAGGCCGTGCGCCCCCGCTTCGGCACGGCCGACACCCGGCTGCGGGAGCTCACCGCCCGCTACAACGACACGGCGCTCGCCCCCGTCAAGGACAACATCGACCAGGCCCGGGACCGGCTCGACTTCGTGGACACCGCCGTGGAGGAGGCCCGCACCGACCTCGCCGCCGGGCGCACGAGCGACGCCGTGCTGGACATCCGCGCCGCCGAGGAGGGCGTGGGGCAGGCCGGCGGCCTGCTCGACGCCGTGGAGCACGCGGCCACCGAGCTCGCCCACGCCGAGGAGTCCCTCAAGGACGCCGTGACCATCGCCCAGCGGGACGTCGCCGAGGCGGACGCCCTCGTCCGGCGCGGCTCCAACCCGGAGCTCGCGGGCGCGGTCGCCGGCGTCGGCGCCGTCCTGCGCACCGTCGAGGAGCAGATGGGCGCGGGCCGGATCGATCCGCTCGGCCTGAGCCGGCGCCTGGCCGTGGCCAAGGACGAGCTCGACAAGGGGCTCGCATCGGTGCGCTCCCAGAACGACCGGGACCGCTCCGCGCGGGAGACCCTCGCCCACACCCTCGTCTCGGCGCAGGCGCAGCTGAGCTCGGCGAGCGAGTACATCTGGGCCCGCCGCGGCGGTGTCGGCCCGGAGGCGCGCACCCGCCTCGCGGAGGCCGAGCGCTACCTGGAGGCCGCCCAGCAGGCCCGGAAGTCGGACCCCTCCGAGGCGCTGACCTGCGCCAACGAGGCCGTCCGTCTCGCCGGCGAGGCCCAGTACATCGCCCAGCAGGACGTCGACTCCTTCTCCTACGGCGGCTTCGGCACGCCCGTGGGGATGGGCGGCCACCGGGGCCGCTCCAACAGCGGTCTGGGCGGTGCGATGCTCGGCGGCATCCTCCTCGGCTCGATCCTCAACGGCGGCGGGGGCGGAGGCTTCGGCGGCGGGGGCGGAGGCTTCGGCGGTGGCGGCGGAGGCTTCGGCGGCAGCTTCGGCGGCGGGTTCGGCGGTGGCGGCGGAGGCTTCGGCGGCGGCATCGGCGGAAGCTTCTGATCCGCGCCGACGGGCGCCCGCCGCTGCCGGACGGGCACCGCGCGCCACCGCCCCCCTGACTCCTGTCCGTCCCGTGATCCCTGACCGACCCACCATCCCTGACCGATCCACGATCCCGGGAGCCCCTCCCGGGAAGCACCAGAGAAGAGAAGGAACCATGATCAAGCAGTCCATCTTCGGCCGCATCGCCCAGCTCGCGAAGGCCAACATCAACGGCATGATCGACGCCGCCGAGGACCCGCAGCTCATGCTGGACCAGATGGTGCGCGACTACACCGAGAACATCCGCGAGGCCGAGGCCGCCGTCGCGCAGACCATCGGCAGCCTGCGCCTGCTCGAGCAGGACCACGCGGAGGACGTGCGCGAGTCCCAGGAGTGGGGCAACAAGGCCCTCGCGGCCTCGAACAAGGCCGAGGAGTACCGGGGCGCCGGCAAGTCCTCCGAGGCCGAGAAGTTCGACAACCTCGCCAAGGTCGCCCTCCAGCGCCAGATCCAGTACGAGACGGAGGCGCGCGGCGCCGAACCGCAGATCCAGTCCCAGACCCAGGTCGTGGAGAAGCTCAAGGACGGGCTCAACAAGATGCGGGGCAAGCTCCAGGAGCTGTCCAACAAGCGGGACGAGCTCAACGCCCGGCAGAAGACCGCGGCGGCGCAGTCGCAGGTCCAGGACGCGCTCAAGGCCTTCGACGTGCTCGACCCGACGAGCGAGGTCTCCCGCTTCGAGGACAAGATCCGCCGCGAGGAGGCCCGTGTCCTGGGCCAGCAGGAGCTCGCCGCGTCCTCCCTGGACGCGCAGTTCGAGTCCCTCGAGTCCCTGGGCCAGCAGTCGGAGATCGAGGCCCGGCTCGCCGCCCTGAAGTCCCGCAACGCCGAGCGGATCGTCTCTTCCGAAGAGGTCTGACCCGGTCCCGTCCCCGGGCACGGAGGAGCCCCCACGGCCGCGGCCGTGGGGGCTCTTTTCCACCCGGTGCCCTCCGGGCAAGGCGAAGGCCCCCGGACCGTGACGGTCCGGGGGCCTTCCGTGGTTGCGGGGGCAAGATTTGAACTTGCGACCTCTGGGTTATGAGCCCAGCGAGCTACCGAACTGCTCCACCCCGCGGCGACATGTATGACTATACGTGCCGCGGGGTGGGCCCGCAAATCGGCTACTCGGCGGGCTGCTCGGCCGGCTCCTCGGGGGCCAGGGCACCCTCCGCCTCGGGGGCGACGACGCCGTCCGCCTCGAGCGCCCGCTCGATGGCGTCCTGCAGCCGCTGCTGGGCCTCGCCGTAGGAGGTCCAGTCGCCCTCCTGCAGGGCCTCCTCGGACTCCTGGATCGCCTGGTTGGCGTCGCGGAGGGCGTCCTCGAGGCTGGCACCGCCGGCTGGGGCCTCCGCCCCGTCCTCGCCGGCCCCGTCCGGGGTCCCGGCCTCGGCGTCGTCGACGCCCGCGCCGGACGACGTCTGGGCGCCGGAGTCGCCCTCGAAGACCTCGTCGAGGGCCTCCTCGAGGGTGGGCGCGAAGCCCACCTCCTCGCCGAAGCCGACGAGCACGCGCCGCAGCGTCGGGTACGCGGCGTCGCCCGAGGACTGGACGTAGACGGGCTGGACGTAGAGCATGCCGCCGCCCGCGGGCAGGGTGAGCAGGTTGCCGTTGATGACCTCGGAGGCGCCCTGGCGGAGCAGGTTCAGCTCCGTGGAGACGTCCGTGTCCGAGTTGAACAGGTTCTGCGCCTGGCCGGGGCCGGGCACCACGGAGGAGCGCGGCAGCTCGAGGAGGCGCAGGCGGCCGTACTCGTCGCTCTTGACCCCGGGCTCCCCGGTCCCGGCGTCGGAGTTGGCGGACAGGTATCCGTACATCACGTTGCGCGTGTTGCCCGTCTCCGACTGCTGCGGGATGAAGGAGGTGGTGAGGGAGAAGTTGGCCTCGTCCTCACCGGGCATCCGCATCGACAGGTAGTACGGGGGCAGCGCCACGTCGGAGTCCTGCGTCGGGTCG
>DATHUD010000147.1:0-5228 GCA_035462575.1 Thermoanaerobaculia bacterium
TTCCATCTCTTCGAGCGAGCGCTCCTGCCCGTCTTCGGCCGGCGGCGTCTGGGCCGGCAGCGTGAGCGGCAGGGTTTGAAGCGCGCCCAGGTCGGCCAGCAGCCGCTCGCGGCTCTCGAGCTCGTCGAGCTCGGCCCGGGCCAGGTCGAGCTTGGCCCTTTCGTAGATCGACTGTTCGAGCTCCAAGTCCAGGTCTGAGATGTTGCCCGCGTCGTGCTGCCGCCGCGACAGCTCGGCCGAGGCCTCCGCCGCGGCGGTGATCGTCCGCTGCTGGGCGAGCGCCTGCTGCGCCGCCTGCAGCGTGTAGTAGTCCGCCCTCACCTCGGCGGCGAAGCCGAGCACCGCGCCCGTCACCCGCAGCCGGGAGGCCTCGAACGCGGCCTGCCCGAGGGCGCGCCGCCTGGGGAGCTGGAACAGGTCGATCAAGGTCTGCGTGATCCCGATCTCGAAGGGATTTCCGGGGTTTCCACTGAACCGCACCTCGCCGTGGAAGACCGGGTTGCGGACGGTGCTCGCCGCCATCAGGTCGGCGCGCGCCACCCCCAGCTCTTCGAGCGAGGCCAAGAGGTCCCGGTTGTTGGTGAGCGCGATCTCGACCGCGCGCTCGACGTCAAGCTCTCCTTCGAGAAGCGGCCGCAACGGCTCGTCGCTGGGAGGCTCGATCCGCTGCTCCGGGCTCCAGGCGAGCTTCTGGCCGCTCTGCTCCTCGACCGTCTTTTGCACGTCGCCGATCCCGGCGTCGCGCGGCACCGAGGCGCAGCCGGCGGCAAGGAGCGCGGGGAGAACCCACGCTCCGCAGAGGACACGCACCCATCGCTGGCTCATTCCTTCCTCCTCTCGACCAGTGCCATTCCGCACTTCGGGCAGGTTCCCGGAACCTCGCTGGTGACCTCCGGGTGCATCGGACAGGCGTAGACGGCGGCTTGCTCGTTCGCCGCGGCGCCGGGAGGCTCGTGCGAGTGCCCCTCGTGCCCGGAAGGCGGCGGCGGGGCCGGATCGTGCTGGTGCGGCCCGGCGCCGGGGGTCTGCTTCTCGGACCCTTCGGCAGCCCCCGGCCCGCGGCCGGCGTCGACGTGGCGATACGTGCCCGTCCCGTGGCCGCCATGGCCACCGTGACCGCCGTGGCCTCCGCCGGCCATCTCTTCAGACATCTGCGCCGACCGCTGCGCGTCGGCGACCGACGTCGCGGCCGGAGCGTCGAGCGGATCGGGGCGCAGGGTCGCCGCCGGTTGCCCGGGCAGAACGGCCTGGGGCGCGGCAGGGCCAGGGCCGTGGTGGTGTGCGGCGTCCTCCAAAGTCTCTCCCTGGGACGCCGCCGCGCTCCGGCCCGGGCTCGGCGCGCTCGCGCAGCCCGCAAGCACGGCGAGCGCAATCATCCCGCCGGCGAAAGCAGCCGCCGGCCCTCTCTTTTTTCCAGACATCGTCGTCCTCTCTGCGGAAAGGTTGTAGATCGCCCGCGTCCGCCGGCCGCAACCGGGACGCAGTGCTACGGGCACACCTGCGCTGGGAGGGATCAGCCCAGGGGGATGTGATCGATGCCGTGGGCGAACGGCGGCAGGGGAGGCTCGAACGTAGCCGCCTCGGCTTGCACCGAGGGCAGCACGGCAGAGGCGAGGGTACCGGCGCCAACGACGGCGACCGACTGACAGGCGGCCTGGCACAGGGCATTGTGCCTCCCGGCGCAGCAGTCTTCTTCCCCGCTCCCTGACGAGATGCTCGGCCCGGCCGCCGTCTTCGAAACGGGGGAGGCCGAGACGGGCTCGTGGGAATGGCATCCCTGATCGACCGCCGCCTCGGCCGCTTCCGGAGCCGGAGCGGTCGCCTGGGCCTGGCACGGATGCGGGCCCGCGATCAGGCCGCAGCCGAGCACCAGCAAAAGGACCAGGGAAATCAGGCGGTTTGTCATCTCGGGGCTCGTGGCGTCGTTGCGATTCGCCGCAACTGCCGTGAGCTTAGCATAACCCCTCTTACGGTCCTCTCTGTTCCCGCCAACGGTGGACCAACTGGTAGAAGGTCGGCAACGCGAGCAGGGTAAACAGAGTCGAGGTCACGAGCCCGCCGATCATCACCACGGCCAAAGGCCGCTCGATCTCCGAGCCGTGGAGGTTGAGGACGAGGAGCGGCAAGAGCCCGAGGATCGCCGTCGCCGCCGTCATCAGCTTGGGGCGCACGCGGCCGATCGAGGCCTCGCGGAGCGCCTCTTCGAAAGGTTTTCCCTCGGCGAGGAGGGTGCGGGTCTGGGAGACCAGCACGAGGCCGTTCTGGACCGCGATTCCGAAGAGGCCGATCAATCCCACGAGCGAGGAGACGTTCCAGGTCTCCCCGGCGAGCCAGAGGGCGACGATGCCTCCCACGAAGGCGTCCGGCAGGGTGGCGAGAATGACCATCGTCTCGGCGAAAGATCCCAGCGCCAGATAGAGGAGCACGAGGACGGCCAGAAGCGCCACGGCGATCGCGAGGCCCAGGGAGCGCAGGGCCCGGGCCTGGTTCTCCACCCGGCCGCCGATGTCGAAGAAGTAGCCGGTCGGCAGCTCCAGCCCCTCGGCCAGGCGCTCGCGCACCTCGGCCGCCGCGCTCCCCAGGTCCCGGCCGGCCACGCTCGCCTCGACGGCGATCCGCCGGCTCCCGGCCTCGCGCTCTATGGAGGCGGGGCCGAAGGTCCGTTCCACCCGGGCGAGCTGCCCCAGGGGGACGCGGGTGCCGCCCTGGCCGTCGATCAGCAGGGAGGAGAGGGCCGAGAGGTCGCCGCGCCGGTCGTCCGCGAGCCGCACGACGAGGTCATAGCGGCGTTGCCCCACCCACACCTGCGAGACCTCTTCGCCCGCGAGGCCGATCCGCAGGGCGTCGATGACGTCCGCCGGGGCGAGCCCCACCCGCGCCACGGCCTCGCGGTCCACGGTGATGCGCACCTGGGGGAGGCCGGTCAGCGTCTCGGCCCGCAGGTCGGTGATCCCAGAGACGGGCTCCATCAGCTCCCGCGCCTCTTCGGCCAGGCCCGCCAGCCGGTCGAGGTCGGGGCCGTAGATCCGCACCTGGACGTCGGCGGGAGTGCCGCCCAGGCCCTCGTCGATCCGCATCCCCAGAGGGGTGGTGAAGAGGACGGCGACGCCCGGCACCTTTTCCAGCCGCTCGCGCATCTCCTCTTCGAGCTCCTCCAGCGGACGGGAGCGCTCGGGCTTCAGCACCACCAGCACGTCCGAGATCACATGGGGCATCGGGTCTTCGGTGCGCTCGGCGCGGCCGGTGCGGCGGACCACCTCTTTCACCTCGGGGAAACGCCGCAGGACGTCCTCCACCCGGTGGTTCCGGCGGTCCACCTCTTCGAGCGAGGCCTCCGGCGGCAGGATGGTCTGGAGCAGGAGCGCCCCCTCGTCCAGGCTGGGCATGAAGTCGGAGCCGATCCGGAAGGCCAGGAGCAGCGCCGGAATCGTGACCGCGAGGGAGAGCACGCGCACGAGCCCCGCCCGCCGCATGGAGCGTTCGAGCAGCGGGGCATAGATCCTCTTGACCCATCGGATCAGCGCCACGTCCTCCTCCTTGCCGGGAGGGGCCGGCCGGAGCAGCCAGCCGGCGAGGACGGGGACGAGGGTCAGGGCGAGGGCCAGCGAGGCGGCCATGGCCGCCACCACCGCCGCGGCGAGCGGCCGGTACATGCGGCCTTCGATGCCGCTCATGGCGAAGAGGGGGGTGAACACCGCGATCACAATGAGCGTCGCGAAGGCGATCGGCCGGCCCACCTCGATCGCGGCGGCGAGCACGACCTCCCGGCGCGGCCGGCCCCCCGAAGAGACGGTGAGACGGTGGTAGACGTTCTCGGTCAGGATGATCGCCGCGTCCACCAGGAGGCCCACGGCGATGGCGAGCCCGCCGAGCGTCAGGGTGTTGAGGCCGATGCCGGCGGGTTTCAGGATCAGCCCGGAGAGCGCGATCGAGAGCGGCAGCGTCAAGGTGACGATGAGCGCGGCCCGCAGGTTTCCCAGGAGGAGGAAGAGGACCGCCACCACGAGCACCGCGCCCAGGAGCACGGCGCGCCCCACGCCTCCCAGGGCGGACGACACCAGCTCCGCCTGGTCGTAGAGGACGCGCACCCGCACCCCCGGCGGCATGCTCTTCGTGAGGTCCGAAACCGCCGCGCGCACGCCGCGGGAGACCGCGACGGTGTCGGCGCCGAACTGCTTGGAGATCCGGCAACTGACGATCTCCGAGCCCAGCCCGTGCGCCAGGCCGCGGCGCACCGCCGGGGCCTCCCGCACCTCGGCCACCTCGCCGAGCAGCACGGGCGTCGTGTCGCGCACGGCCACCACGGTCGCCGCGAGGTCGCCCACGTTTTCGGCGCGGCCCACGGCGCGCACCGTCCACTCGACCGGCCCCTGGGCCACGAAGCCTCCGGCGGCGTTCTCGTTGGACCGCTCGACCGCCGTCATCACCTCGCCCAGGGTGACCCCGAGGGCCGCCATGCGCTCCGGGTCGAGCTGCACCTGGAACTGGCGCAGGTGTCCGCCGAGCACCTCGACCGCCGCCACCCCCGGCACCCCGAGGAGGCGGTTCCTCATCTCGTAGTCCGCGAGGTCCCGCAGCTCCATCAGGCCGGCCGTCCCCGGCTCGGCCTCGATCACCAGCTCCATCACCTCGTTCAACCGGCCGGTCAGGCTGGAGACGAGAGGAGCATCCGTCCCCGGAGGGAGGTCCCGCGCCACCTGGTTGACCCGCTCGGTCACGAGCTGGCGCGAGAGGTAATAGTCCGCGTCGGGCTCGAACTCCACGCGGACGAGCGCCACGCCGGCCTGGGAGCCCGACCGGATGCGGCGCACCTCGGGCAGGCCCGCGAGCGCCACCTCCAGGGGGATTGCCACACCCGTCTCCAGCTCCTCGGCGCCCATGGCCGGGTTCTGCACGTAGACGCTGAAGACCGGGGTCGCGAGGTCGGGAAAGACGTCGCGCTCCAGCTCCGTCAGCCAGACCGCGCCGGCCACGGCCGCGGCGAGGGCCAGGAGGAGGGTCAGGGCGGGCTTCGCGAAGGAGCTCGTGAGGATGCGTTCGATCATGGATTTCCCCTGGCTTCGATTTCGTCAGGTCTCCCAGTCTTACCCCGCGGCCTCATCCGCCCGGGCATGAATGCCCGGGCTACAAAGGCAGCGCCCCCTAAAGGGGACTTCAAACAGCGTGCGTTGCTTGAAGCCGGATTCATCCGGCGCTGCCCTTGTAGCCCGGGCATTCATGCCCGGGCG
>DATHUD010000148.1:0-6165 GCA_035462575.1 Thermoanaerobaculia bacterium
GCCGATGGACGAGCCGAACGCGCGCCTCTCGGGCTGGCTGCAGAGCGATGCGGCCGGCCGGTTCGAGCTCCGGACGATCCGGCCCGGCGGGTACCCCAAGGCCTTACGGTTGGGAGGTCGCGAGAGGCACATTCCGGCCCACATCCACCTCGACGTGAAAGCCCCGTCCTTCCGGGAGCGGCGGCTGCAGGCCGTGTTCTCGGACGATCCGCTCCTCTCGGACCGCTACTGGGCGGACTGGGTCAAAAAGCAAAACCAGCCCGTGCTCGTCCTTCGCCAGGGCCAGGGAGCCCGGGTGACCGATCTCGTGATCACGCTCGAACGCTAGAAACAATCTGGCCACGGACGAAGTCAGCCCGGAGGGCGGCATTTGAATAGCCCGGCGCGGGAGCGCCGGGCAGGAATCGTCCACGGAGAAGAAAGCCCTCGGAGAGGGCGGCACCTGACGCTGAACGTAGGGTGTCGCCCCTTCAGGGCTCTTGAATGTGTGGGGGCGCGCGTCCCGGCGCTCCCGCGCCGGGCTATTCAAATGTCGCCCTTGCAGGGCTCCTCGGGTGCAGCGTACGACGGTCCGTTGTCGGGTGACGACGGAAATGCGCAGCGTACGACGGCCCGTAGTCGGGAGACGATGGAAATGCGCAGCGTACGATGGAAATGCGCAGCCCGCGACGCGCCGTCGCCGGCAGACGATGGAAATCCGCAGCGTGCGATGAAAATGCGCAGCGTACGACGGCCCGTCGTCTCGAGAGGATGGAAATGCGCCGCGTACGATGGAAATGCGCAGCTCGCGACGGACCGTCGCCGACAGACGACGGGAATCCGCAGCGTGCGACGAAAATGCGCAGCGTACGACGGTCCATTGTCTGGAGACGATGGAAATGCGCAGCATACGACGGAGCGTTGTCTCGGGCGGAAAATCAGGTTTTTCGGGGAGAGAGCTAAAAAAGGGGGGACGCGATGAACGCGTCCCCCCGGCGGGAAACTATCGATTGGAAAGGGCGGGCGCTTCGGGGACGGGGGGCGGCGGGGAGGGGGTGGGCCCGGGCTTCTCGGTCACTGCCTTTGCCTTGCGGCCGCGGAACGGCTGCAGGCCGAACTCGGCGACCTTCTCTTCCCGGACGCCGTAGTGCTCCTTCACCGCCGTGCGCGCCAGGGTGGCCAGGCGCTGCCCGTCGCCCAGGAGCCGCCGGAGCCGCTTCGAGCTCTCCTGCTTGCCGGCCTTGAGCGCGGCCTGCTGCTGGAGGACCTCCAGGACCTGGGCGAGAATGCCCGCGAGCTTCTGCCGGAACGGCTCCACCTGCGGCAGCTCCTCCCGGTTGGCCTCCAGCGCCCCCAGCAGACGCTGTAGATCTCCCACGACCCCCACGTACTTCGACTCTCTCGGCATGACTGCTTCTCCTTTCTGAGCCCTCGGGCTCGAACATCCGGCGCCGTCTTGACGCCGGAGACCTGCCTGCATTGGTGCGGAGATAGTCCACCATCTGCACATTCTTGTCAACATCATTGTTGACCCATCTTCTCTGATGTGGCAAGCTGGCGCACGAAGTCGAGGAGGCTCGTCTGCTATGAGAGCCGCCTTAAGAGAGCTCTTTGACAACTGAATCAGGGACGGCGGCCTCCGGGTCCAAGGACGCCGCCGTTCCGCCCCATGGGTCCGGCGGGCGCCGGCAACCCCCGGTCCGCTTATAATGAAGAGAACGCTTCTTCGAAGGGACAAAGGAGGCTCGACGTGCCGGATGCGCGGATCGCCGTAGTCACGGGTGGAAACCGGGGCATCGGGTTCGAGGTGTGCCGGCAACTCGCGGGCCAGGGGCTTCGCGTGGTGTTGACGGCGCGGGACGAGGAGAAGGCGCGCCGGGCGGCGGGGGAGATTCCGGGCGCGGTCCCCTTCGTGCTGGACGTGACGGACCCGGTAAGCCCCGGCAAGCTCTCCACTTTTCTCGAAGAGAGCGGGGGCGTGGACGTCCTGGTCAACAACGCGGGTGTGTTCATCGATCAGGATTACGGAGGGGTGGACATCCCCATGGAGATCGTCCAGGAGACGCTCGCGGTCAACGTCCTCGGCCCGTGGCAGATCTCCCAGGCGGTGATCCCCTTCATGAAGAGGCGGGGGTACGGCCGGATCGTCAACGTGTCGAGCGGCCTGGGGGCGATGTCGGAGATGGCCGGCGGCTATCCCGCCTACCGGGTCTCGAAGCTCGCGGTCAACGGGCTCACCCGCATCCTCGCGGACGAGCTGCGGGGGACGGGGATCCTCGTCAACACCGTGTGCCCCGGATGGGTGCAGACGGACATGGGCGGCCCCAACGCCCCGGTGCCCGTCGAGAAGGGGGCGGACACGATCGTGTGGCTCGCCACCCTTCCCGACGGCGGACCGACCGGGCACTTCTTCCGCGAGCGCCGGCAGATCCCCTGGTAATCGCTTTTGATGGCCACCCCGCGCTGGGAGCGCCGGCATTCTGCCGGCTTCTTACTTCGTTTTTGATTAGAAGGCCGGCAAGGATGCCGGCGCTCCCAGCAAATCTGCCTTGACAGACGACTAGAACACGACCGTCCACCCCTGGGCCGAAGCCTGCTGCTTGGTGTAGGCCACCCCGTGCACCTTGAGGCCGTTCGGATCGAGGAGCGAGAGGGTCCCGCCCTTATTCGAGAGCTGGACGGCGAGCCCGTCGAGCGGGATGCGGATCGTCTCCCCGGGGGCGACGACCTCTCCGTTCAGCGGGCTCCGGTGGCCGGCGCCGTCTTCGAGCTTCCATCCGGAGAGGCTCACGGGCTCGGGCCGGGCGTTGAGCAGCGTGACCGTCTCCAGACCGACGTCGTTGCCGGGTGGGTTAACGAGCGCCGCGACGATGTTGACGCCGGCCGCGGCGGGCGCTTCGACGCCTCCGCCTCCGACCACGACCGAGGCCGGGCCGAACTTCGGCGAGCCGGGAACGGGAT
The DNA here is from genome assembly GCA_035462575.1 of Thermoanaerobaculia bacterium. Lineage (GTDB taxonomy): Bacteria > Acidobacteriota > Thermoanaerobaculia > Multivoradales > UBA5704 > DATARR01. Next base: position 2,941 of record DATHUD010000148.1, read on the forward strand.
GGCCCGCGTTGTCCGTCTGGGCGTGCTGGGACTGGAAGGCGAGGAAGAAGGCCAGCCATTTGTCCTCGACCGGGAAGTGGATGAAGAGGGCGCCGTCCTGCCAGATCGCGTTGTCGCCCTTGTGGGGCGGCGGGCTCCCCTGGTTCATGTGGATGTCGTGGATGCCGTTGCCCGGCTTGAAGTGGAAGTACGCGTCCGGCTTGTTGGTTTCCGGCCCCCACTTGCTGCCGAAGGCGTAGACGTCGGCGTTCCGCTCGATCGCCCGCCGGACGTAGAGATCGAAGATCTCGTTCAGGTCGTTGTCCAGCCCCGGCACATCAAAGGGGAGGGCCTTCATGTCCGCGGGGAGGAAGAGGTTGCTCCGCTGGAAGTCGAGGGCGAGGCCGCCGGGGGCGAGCGGGATGTCGGTGAACCCCACGGGCACGGTCTTGATCTTCTCGATTTGCGGATGGCGGAAGTCGGGATCGAGGAGGAAGAGCAACTCGGACGGGCTCTGGTCCGAGACGACGTTGACCGCGATCCGGTGATCCACCCCATCGGCCAGGATGTGGATCTGGTAATGGGGCTTCCTGCCGCCCTGGCCCTCGAGCTTGCCGGCGAGGGCTTTGCCCCGGAGAACTCCATAGCGCTTGATGGGCATTGTTGTTCCTTCCTTTCTGAGGTCTCGATTCTTTAGGCTTTGCGCGTGCTAAAACGTTACAGCCGGGCGGGCAAGCCTTTTGCAACCTGTGTAGAGCCCCGCTGCCTCGATGCTTGAGGCGGCCATGGCTCTATGCGCTTACACCGACCGAAACCCCAGACGCTCTGGCACGTCCTTAAGGACACCTTCGCCAACTGGAGCAAGCACGGAGCGACCACGCACAGCGCGGCGATCGCCTTCCTTTCCATATCGTCGTTCGCGCCGATCCTGGTGCTCGCCGTGGCCGTGGCCGGGTGGGTGTTCGGGGAGGAGGCGGCCCGGGGCGAGATCCAGCGCTACCTCACCCGCTTCATCGGTCCGGAGGGGGCGGCGGTGGTGCAGGACGTCGTGGCCGCGAGCGCGAGAAAGGACGCAGGACGGCTGGCGGCGATCCTCGGTATCGTGACGCTGCTCACCGGAGCCACGGCGGTTCTGGCGCAGCTTCAGGACACCCTGAACACGGTCTGGGAGGTCTGCCCCAAGCCCGGGTTCTTCCTGAAGATCATGTTCAAGAAGCGCCTCGTCTGCTTTCTGCTGGTCCTGGGCGTCGGCGCCCTCGTGCTCCTGTCGCTCGCCGCGAGCGCGGCGATCACCTATGTGCAGAGCATCCTCGAAGCGCGGCTGGAGGTCGGCCTCGCCACCCTGGTGGGCTGGGCGGACGTGATCCTCTCCGGGCTTCTGATGACCCTGCTTTTCGGGATGATCTACCGCATCCTGCCGGACGTCCGGCTCGAGTGGCGGGACGTGGTCTGGGGGTCGGTCTTCACGGCCGGCCTCTTCCTGCTCGGCAAGTACGCGATCGGCCTCTATCTGCGGACGGCCGCGGTGGCCTCGTCCTTCGGGGCGGCGGGATCGCTGGTCGTCGTCCTGCTCTGGATCTACTACTCGTCTCTGATCTTCCTTCTGGGGGCGGAGCTCACGCGGGTCCACTCGCGCCGGTACCGCCTGGGCCGCGCGGAGCCCGAGCCCGGGGCGGTCCGCACCGTCACCGTCACCAAGACCGTCGAGGCTCCACCTTCTGCCGAAACTCCAACTCCTGTCGAGGCCACGTCCCGATGATTGCTTTCCGGACAACCGCTTTCCGACTGCTGATCCTGGGGCTCTGCCTCTCTGCCGCCGCCCCCTTGGCCGCCGTGCCCGTGAAGGTGGAGGTCGAGGGGGTGCGCCGCGACCTCGAGCGAAACATCCGGTCGGTCCTTTCCCTCGAGCAGGAGGACGAGGACGAGCTGACTCCGGAAAGGGTCCGGCGGCTCCACGCCCGGGCGCCCGAGGAGATCGGCGTGGCGCTCCAGCCCTTCGGCTACTACAAGCCGGTGGTGCGCGGGGAGCTGCGCCAGGAAGGCAACCGGTGGATCGCCCGCTATGAGGTGGAGGAGGGGCCGGCGATCCGGATCGCGAGCGTGGATCTGCGGGTCACCGGCGCGGGCGCGGACGACTCCGGGTTCCGTCAGATCACCTCCGACTTTCCGGTGAAGCGGGGGGAGGTCCTCTTCCACCCGGACTACGAGGAGGGGAAGGACGCGCTGACCGGGCTCGCGGCCGAGAACGGCTATCTGGACGCCGAGTTCGAGGTGAGCGAGGTGCGGGTGGACCTCGAGCGCTACCGGGCGGACGTGGTCGTCCACTACGACACAGGCCCGCGCTACCGCTTCGGCGAGGTCCGCTTCAATCAGGACGTTCTGAATCCGGACCTGCTCCGGGGCTATGTGAATTTCGAGCGCGGCGAGCCGCTGGACGTGGACAAGGTCCTGGCGCTCCAGGACGCGCTCTCGGACAGCCCCTACTGGGCCCGCGTCGAGGTGGTCACGCTCGAGGACGAGGTCCAGGGCCTGGAGGTTCCGATCGCGGTGAACCTGGTGGCGGCCAAGCCCCGGCTGTTCACCGCCGGTGTCGGCTACGGCACGGACAGCGGCGCGCGGGGCACGCTCGGCCTGGAGCTGCGGCGGATCAACCGGCGCGGTCACCGGGGGGAGGTCCAGCTCGTGGGCGCCGAGACCGAGCAGAGCTTCCAGGCGAGCTACCTGATCCCCGGCCCGTACCCGCGGACGGACATCCTCGCCTTCAACGCGGCTTACGCGCTGGAGGACACGGACACCGCCGAGAGCGAGTCGATGCTCCTGGGCGCCCAGCGCACCCAGACGCGCTGGGGGGATTGGCGCGAGGCCCTGTCGCTCAACTACCAGCGGGACGACTTCGAGGTCGGGCTCGATCAGGGGATCTCGACCCTCCTCGTCCCGGGGGTCAGCTACGAGCGCGTCAAGGCGGACGACCGGATCTACACCACGAACGGTTACCGCCTCCGGGTGGGCGCCCAGGGCGCCGAGGAGAGCCTGCTGTCGGACACTTCGTTCCTCCAGGGCACGCTCTCCGGCAAGTACATCCGCACTCTGGGCGAGCGCCATCGACTGATCACCCGGGCCGAGGCGGGCTACATGGAGACCGACCAGTTCCGGCGACTGCCCCCCCGGTTCCGCTTCTTCGCGGGCGGCGACCGGAGCGTGCGCGGCTTCGGCTATCAGGAGCTGGGGGAGGAGGACGAGGCGGGC
>DATHUD010000149.1:0-5140 GCA_035462575.1 Thermoanaerobaculia bacterium
CGACACCCACGAGAGGCCAACCGGACTCGATTCGGAGTTCTGGGAGAGAGCTTGAGGGAAAGGGCAGGCATCCGCCAAGCTATTTACGCCTGGATTACGACGGACCGCTCTCTGTCCGGGAATCAGTCTGCCAAAGTAGAACTAACCAGCTTCACCTACACTATAAGATCGCCCTCTACCCCCTTATGTTGAGTCGGGACATCGCCCCGCTCTCTCCGGAGCTTCCCGCTTTTCATTCCAAGGTCCCCGCTCTCCATCCCGCCCCTCCCGCTCTCGATGCGGTGCTCACCGTTCTCCATCTGGAGCCTCCCGCTCTCCATGATGCGCCTCTCGCTCTCCATGACGAGGTTCCCGCTCTCGTTGCGGAGCTCCCCGCTCTCCATGATGAGGTCCCCGCTCTCGGGCGCGTACAGGCCCGCATCGTTGACGGGGACCACGGGATCGTTGCGGAGGGACCCCGCATCCTTCACGGGATCCCCGGGATGGTTCGGCGGGTCCTCCGGATCTCAGAGCGGCGGCTCGGGCTCGATCCCCAGCCCGTCCGCAAGGCGGTTGTAGTAGGCGAAGAAGCCGGTGATCTGGACGATGTCGTGGATGGCGGTGTCGGAGAAGCCCGCGGCGCGGAGGGCTTCGACGTCCTCCCGGGTCATGGAACGGGGCTCCCGGGTGAGCTTGACCGCGAAGTCGAGCATGAGGCGGTCCGCTTCGGTCTCTCCCCTCTCCCCTTCTGCTGCGACCTCGGCCCGGAGGTCGTCCGTGTGCGCCACCGTTCAGTAGTGGCAGTCGTTGGCGCGGGAGACGGCGACGGCGATCCTCTCCCGCTGCACCCGGGTGAGCGGGCTCTTCGGGGAGAACATCAGCTCCTTGTAGAGCGTGACGCCGGCTTCGAGCACCTCCGGCCGGAGGCTCTGGATGCGCAGGACGTTGAAGACCTTGCCGGCGCGCGCGATCGCCTCGTCGTAGAGGCGCTTCAGGAGGCCGGTCGCCTCCCCGGGAGCGATGGTGCGGATGAAGGGCATCCGGGAATCATATCCGGTCGGAGAGAAGGGCCCGCAGGCGAGCGACCTCGGCCTCCGCCGCTTCGGCCCGCCGGCGCTGGATCTCCTCCCTCTCCTCCGGAGTCGGAACCAGGGTTCCGTCGGGACGGAACAGCCGGACCCAGTTGCGGACCTGGGTCCTGGCGAGACCCCGCCAGAAGCCCACGCTCACCCCGAGCCGCTCGCTGGGAAGCCTCCCCTGGGAATCCGGCGCGATCGGCTGATAGGCCCCGTCCACCAGACGGAACCCCTCCAGCGTCTTCTTGCGCGGATCGCACAGGAAGTACTCCGCCGTCCGGAAGACGTCCTGGTAGATCTGTTTCTTCGTGGTCCGGTCCATCTCCTCGGTCTTGGGAGAGAGGAGCTCGAAGATGACGTCGGGCAGGCGCCCGTCCTCCTCCCAGGCGACCCAGGCTTCGCGGTCGCGGTCAGGATTCGGATCGACCCCCTCCACCCAGAAGACGTCCGGCCCCCGGGCCGCCCGCTTCTGCCGCCGCTTCGTCACCTCTTCCCTGACCTCCCGCGCCTGCTCCGGGGAGTAGTAGACGAACATGTTCCCGCCCGCGAAGTAGTCGGTCCGGCCCTGCTCGGCCATGGCCTCGGGGATCAGGTCCAGCAGGAGGTGGATCTGCCGGAGGTGCCAATCGCTTTCCAAGGGCTCTCCATCGTCATAGACGAGCTCGAAGGGCAGAGGCGCGAGCCTGGAAACGGCCGGCTCACTCATGACAAGCCCCCTTTCGGAGTCGTGTGTGCGAGGATCTTCTTCCGCATGGCGGGTAAAGGGAAGAGGGATCGGCACTCCCCCGTCCTCCTCCTGGACGACAGGATAACACGGCGTGACGCGAGGAGGTCAGAGCTGCCCGGCGAGCAGGTAGCACAGCCGGTCGACGGTCCGGTGCCAGAAGGTGTACTCCCGGTCCCAGGTCCCGGGCTTGAGCTCGGTGCAGGCTTTCAAGTCGTCCTCGAAGGCGGCCAGGAGCTCTGCGGCGATCCCCTCGTCGATGATGCCGACGCCGGCTTCTTCGTTGATGTCGAAGGAGCGGTCGTCCAGGTTGGTCGAGCCGACGTGGGACCAGATGCCGTCTATGATCATGATCTTCTGGTGGATCAGGGTCCTTTCGAAGCAGAAGAGCCGGACGCCGCTGTGGAGGATGTCGCTGAAGTGGCGGTGGCCGGCGTGGCTCACGACGGGGCTGTCCGTGACCTTGCCGGGCACCATGATCTTGACCTCGACGCCGCGCTGGACCGCCCGTTTGAGAAGTTGGACCGTCTCCGGGTCCGGAATGAAGTAGGGGTTCTGGATGACGATCTCCTTCTGGGCGGAGGCGAGCGACATCTTGAACATGAGCTCCAGGTCCGAGACGCCGCCCAGGGGCGCTCCGGACAGCACGTGCATCTTCAGATTCCCCTCGGGCTCCAGGGCGGGGAAATACTTTTCTCCCACCAGCACCTCGCCCGTCTCCTCGATCCAGTGCTGGGCGAAGACCGACTGCACGGCGTTGACGACCGGACCGTGGAGCCGGACCCCGGTGTCGCGCCAGTGGTCCTTGTCCTGGCCGTGGCCCGTCCATAGGCGCGAGATGCCGTGGCCGAAGATGAACCCCTCCCGGCCGTCGAAGATCGCGAGCTTCCTGTGCGTCCGCTTGTTGAGCTGGCCGATGTCCAAGAGGCGGATCGGATGGTAGTGGACGAGCTTGCAGCCGGCTTCCGTCATCCGCTTGCGCAGGCGCTTCGTCATTTTCAGGGTGCCCAGGGCGTCGACCATGAGGCGCACCTCGACGCCTTCGCGCGCCCGCTTCGCGAACGCTTCGGCGACCTCCTCGCAGATGCCGCCGGTCCACCAGACGTAGGTCTCGAAATGGATCGACTTTTTCGCCCTGGCGATCGATTCGAGGAGCGCGGGGAAGAACCCGTCGCCGTTCTGGAGGATCTCGGCTTTGTTGCCGTCCAGGATGATCGCCTTGGTCATGCCGGCGATCGAGGGGAGCGCCTGCTCGAAGCAGTCCAGGTCCGGCACGTGGACGTGGAAGTCCCGCTCCCTTAAAAGGGTCCACAACATCACCCCCATGAGAGCGAGGGCGGCGATCATGACAATGAACACCCAGAGAGGGATCTCGATCATGGAAGGTCCTCGTCAGAGCTGCTCGTTCAGGAGATACGAGCTGCGGTCGATGAGCTTGTGCCAGAGGGAGCGCTTCTGCCAGGACTCGGCGTCCAGCCCCTTGCACGATTTCAAATCGTTTTCAAAGGCATCCCGGAGCTCGCCGGCCACGCCTTCGTCGATCAGTCCCACGCTCGCCTCGTCGTTGATGTCGAGCGACCGGTCGTCGAAATTGGTCGAGCCCACGTGCGACCAGACCCGGTCCACGATCATGATTTTCTGATGCGAGAGGGTCGGCTGGTATTCGCAGATCCGGATCCCCTTGTCGAGGAGCTCCTGGTAGTAGCGGTGCCCGGCGTGGCGGACGACCGAGCTGTCGGTGACCGGCCCCGGGACCATGATGCGGACGTCCACCCCCCGTTTGACCGCCCGCTCGAGGAGGCCCACCAGCTCGCCGTCCGGAATGAAGTAGGGGTTCTGGATGATCAGCTCTTTCTGCGAGGTGGCGATGGCCAGCTTGTAGAGCATCTCCAGTTGCGACACCCCGCCTTGGGGAGAGCTTGCCGTCATGTGGGCGCGGACGTTGCCGGCGGCCGGGAGCGCGGGGAAGTACTTCTGCCCCACGAGCACCTCGGCCGTCTGCTCCACCCAGTTCTCGGCGAACACGGCCTGGACGGAATTGACGATGGGGCCTTCGAGCCGCACGCCGGTGTCGCGCCAGTGCTCCTCGTCCTGCGCGTCGCCGGTCCACTCCTGGGCGATGCCGTGGCCGAAAACGTGGGCGACGCGGCCGTCCAGGATGGCGAGCTTCCTGTGCGTGCGGTTGTTGAACAGGCCGATGTCCTTGAGCTGGAACGGGTGGAAGTAGGCGACCTGCCCTCCCGCCTTGGCAAGCATTTCGAACAGATCCTTGTTCGCGTTGGTCGAGCCGACGGCGTCGAGGGTGAGGCGGACCTCCACCCCTTGCCGGGCCTTCTCGGCCAGGGCGCGGGCGAGGCGGTCGCAGATCTCGCCCTCCCACCAGACGTAGGTCTCCAAGTGGATGCTCTCCCGGGCCTTCTCGATGTCCTCGAAAAGCACGGGAAAGAATCCGTCGCCGTTCTGGAGGATCCGGACGCTGTTGCCGGACTGGATGGGCGAGCCGGTCAGCCCCGCGATGGACGGCAGGGCCTGCTCGAAGCTCCGGAGGTCCGGAACCCGGACATGCGATTCCCGCTCCCGCCGGGTGGACCAGAGAAAGAGGAGGAGGAGGATCAGGAGCCCGACGTAGAACACGGCGCCCCAGAAGGGGACTTCGATGATGCGACGCGGCTTGCCCGGCCGGCGCGAAGACGGTTTTTCGGCGTCCTTCTTCCAAGGAAGACCCATACGACCTCCAGCCGGAGCTCCGGCGTCAGCTCTGGGCGGTCCGCTCGAGCTCGACGAGCACGGGCCAATGGTCGGAGGGGCCGGTCCGGAGCACCGTGGACGACCGGGTGGTCCAGCCGGGATCGGCGAAAACGTAGTCGATCCGCTGCCGCATGAACCGGTGGGTGCAGGCCATCTCTTCTCCGCACACCCGGAACATCTCGGCCGCCAGCAGGGTCCCGATCTCGGGAGCCTCCGGAGGCGCGTTCAAGTCCCCGACGAGGACGAAGGGCCCGTTCGACTGCTTGAGCCGCTCCAGCACCCCCGTAATTTGCACACTCCGTGCCGACCGGCTCCACCGCCCCCAGGCGGCGAGGTGGGTGACGTAGAAGTCGATCTCTGCCTCGGTCTCTTCCAGGGACAGGGCGATCCGCGAGTGGAGCAGCGTCCGGGGCTCCCCCGCCCCGGGGAGCGGCACCACCTCGCCCGCGCGCACCTCGCCGGTCGTGAGCACGGCGTTTCCGAAGTGGCCCCCCTCAATCTCGAAGCTGGGGCCGAAGTGAGCGCTCATCCCGAGCTGGGCGGCGAGGGCGCCGGCCTGATCCTCGACCCGGGAGTGCCGGCTCCCGCGGTAGACCTCCTGGAGGCCGACCAC
>DATHUD010000150.1:0-29070 GCA_035462575.1 Thermoanaerobaculia bacterium
GAGGCTTCCGGTGATCTCCGGACAAGATCAGGCCCGGATCGGAACGGAAGGAGGGAGAAGGCGGGAAGGTAAGTACCTGTAGTTCCTACAATGTTTGGGGAAGGAAGACGGCTCTAACCCTTTCGGATCGCCGCCTGAAACTCCGCAAACGGCAACGTATTGAGCACGTCCTCCGCCGTGAGCCCCGCCCTGCGCGCCTGCTCGATGCCGTAGCGCATGAGGTCGAGCTCGCGCGGGCGGTGGGAGTCGGTGCTGATCACCACCTTGCAGCCGAGCTCCTTGGCCCGCGCGAGGTGGGTGTCCTTCAGGTCCAGCCGGTGGGGGTTCGAGTTGAGCTCGACCGCGACGCCCCGCTTCGCGGCCTCTTCGAGCACGGCGTCGAGATCCATCTCCGCGGGCCGGCGGCGGTTGATCAGCCGCGCCGTGGGGTGGCAGAAGATATCGACCTCAGGGTGCGCGAGAGCCTTGAGCACCCGCTCCGTCTGCAAGTCGGAGGGCAGGTCCAGACGGGAGTGGAGGGAGACGAGGACGAGGTCGAGGCCGGCGAGCATCTCGTCCTCGAGGTCGAGCGAGCCGTCTGAAAGGATGTCCACCTCCATGGAGCGGAGGATCCTGATCTCGGGGTGGCGCGAGCGGACCTCCTCGATCTCCTCCCACTGCGCGCGCAGGCGGTAGGCGTCGAGCCCGTTGGTCATCGCGAGCGCCTTGCTGTGGTCCGAGATCACCATGTACTCGTAGCCCCGGGCGGCGCAGGCTTCGACCATCTCCTCGATCGAGCTCCTGCCGTCCGACCAGGTGGAGTGCATGTGGAGGTCGCCCTTCAGGTCCTCCTGGCGGATCAGGCGGGGGAGCCTCCCGGCCGCAGCTTTCTCGATCTCGCCCCGGTCCTCCCGCAGCTCGGGGGGGATGAAGGCGAGGCCCACGGTCGCGTAGACGTCCGCCTCCTCGCGGCCGGCGATCCTCTCGCCCTCGGCCTCGGGGTCGTTCTCATCCACCCGGAAGACGCCGTATTCGGAGATGCGGAGGCCCTTCTCGACGGCGCGGCGGCGGAGCTTCACGTTGTGCTCTTTCGAGCCCGTGAAGTAGACGAGGGCGGCGCCGTAGCAATCCGGCGGCACCACGCGGAGGTCCACCTGGAGCCCCGAGCCCAGAGTGATCGTCGAGCGGGTGTCTCCGGACATCAAAATCTTGTCCCGCTGGGGATAGGCGAGAAAGCCTTCCATGACCGGCCCCGGGACCGTGGCGATCGCCAGGAGGTCGATGTCGCCCACCGTCTCGCGGCGGCGCCGGTAGCTCCCGGCGACCTCCAGGCGCTCCACCTCGGGAATCCCGGAGAGATAGGCAAGGAGGGGCTCGACGAACCGCTCGGCGTCGGCGAGGAGCATCCGGCTCGTGTGCTGGCGGTGCTCCGCGATCCCCGCGAGGATCTTCTCCTGGGTCTTGGCCCCGAAGCCGGCGACGGTGGCGATCCGCCCCTCTTTCGCGGCGGCTTCGAGCTCTTCGACGGAGCAGATCTTGAGCTCGTCCCAGAGCTTCCGCGCCTTTTTGGGGCCCACGCCCGGCACGCGCATCAGGTCGACCAGGGAGCGGGGGACCTCGGCCACCAGCTCGTCCCGGAATCCCAGGGTGCCGGTCTCGACCATCTCCCGGATGTGGCTCGCCATCTCCTTGCCGATGCCGGGCAGATCGGTCAGGGCACGGTTCTCCTCGACCCAGCGCCTTAGCGGCGTCATCTGGGTCTCGACGGTGCGGACGGCGTTCCGGTAGGCGCGGATGCGGAAGGTGTTGGCGTTCTGGATCTCGAGGATGTCGGCGACCTCCTCGAGGATGCGGGCGATCTCGACGTTGTCCACGGGGGAGGATCCTAGCGCAGAGTCAAAGGAAGGGGCGCCCCCGGAGGAGCGCCCCGGAGGGCTTCAGTGCCCGTTTCCCCCGTACTGCTCCGCCTGCCTCACCCGCCGGAGCTCGTTGTTCTCCACCGCCGCCCGGTCGGAGAGGCGGGTGAGGAGCGAGGGGGCCCAGCGGGAGGGGCTCTGCCAGCCCGGGCGGGATTCCCGGCCGTCGTCTCCCGCGGGACCGGGAAGCAGGCGGTTGGCCAGCTCCTGGACGCGGGCGGTGAGGCCGGGCGCCAGGGTGGCGACGGCGGCGGCGGTCTTGGCCTGGAGGCTCAGGGTGAGGTGCGGCTCCCCGTACCGGCAGGCCTTGACGATCCTCCTGGCCGCCCGCCGGGCGTCCATGGAGGTCAGGGGGAGAGCGTCCGAGACCGCGAACCAGGAAAACTCCTGCTCGCGCTTCCCCTTGAACTGGGCGTTGACGTGGGAGCCCGTGCGCATGAGGCCCGGGCAGACGGTGGTGACGTAGATTCCCTCGCCGGCGAGCTCGGCGCGCAGGCCGTCGGACAGGCCCACGAGCGCGTGCTTGCTCGCCACGTAGGGGAGCATGTGGGGGATCGCCACCTTGCCGCCGATCGAGGAGATGTTGACGATGCGCCCTCCCCCTTCTCTGCGCAGGTGGGGGAGGGAGGCCAGCGTCAGGTGGAGAGGCCCCCAGAAGTGGACGTTCAAGGCGTTTTCGAAGTCCTCGACCGTCATGTGCTCCAGGGGGCCCACCTGGACGATGCCCGCGTTGTTCACGAGCACGTCCAGACGCCCGAAGCGCTCGGCCACGGCTTCGACCGCCCAGCGGCAGTCGTCACGGTTGCGCACGTCGCAAGGGAGAGCCAGCACCCGCTGGCCGCCTAAAGCTGCGAGCTCGCGCCGTGCGAGGTCCAGCTCCTCGGCATCGCGGGCGAGGATGGCGAGACGCGCCCCCTCGCCCGCGAGCTCCCGGGCGATCAGCAGGCCGAGCCCCCGGGAGCCCCCGGTGATCACGACAACCTTGTCCTCGAAATCGAGAGGCTTTTGCCGCGAGAGGGCGCGGGCGGCGGCCACCAGGCCGGCTCCGGCCAGGAGGACCGCCGCGGGACCTGCGAGCTGCCGCAGATCCTGCCGGTTGGGCTTTCTCATACACCGGCCCCGCCGTTGCCGCCGTTCGGCCCATGGTGGTGGTGGCGATGGCCGTTGCCTCCCGGCTTCAGCACGACCTTGATGCACTCGTCCTCTTTGTGCTTGAAGATCTCGTAGCCGCCGGGAGCCTCGTCCAGGCTCATGCGGTGGGTGATGACCCGGGACGGATCGATCTCGCCGGCCTCGATGCGCTCGAGCAGCGGGCGCATGTATTTCTGCACGTGCGTCTGCCCCATCTTGAAGGTCAGCCCCTTGTTGAACGCGGCGCCGATGGGGAACTTGTCGATGAGCCCGCCGTAGACGCCGGGGACCGAAACCGTTCCGCCTTTGCGGCAGGCCATGATCGCCTCGCGCAACGCTTGCGGCCGGTCGGTTTGCATGCGGAGCGTCTGCTTGGCCTTGTCGTAGAGCTGGAACGTGCCGCCGTGGGCTTCCATGCCGACCGCTTCGATGCAGGAGTCGGGGCCCCTGCCGCCGGTCATGTCGGAGAGCATCTCGAGGATGTTGTCGACCTCCTCGAAGTTGATCACCTCGGCCTTGCCCCAGCTCTGGGCGAGGAGGAGCCGCTCGGGCTCGCGGTCGATCGCGATCACCCTTTCTGCGCCCAGCATCCAGGCGCTCTGGATGGCGAACTGGGCCACCGGGCCGCAGCCCCAGACGGCGACCGTGTCCCCCGGCTGGATGTTGGCGTTCTCGGCCGCCATGTAGCCGGTGGGGAAGATGTCGCCCAGGAAGAGGACCTTTTCGTCCGGCAGGCCGTCGGGGATCTTCAAGGCGCCCACGTCGGCGAAGGGGACCCGCACGTACTCGGCCTGCCCGCCCGCGTAGCCGCCCGTCATGTGGGAGTAGCCGAAGAGGCCCGCCGGGGAGTGCCCCATCATCTTCTCCGCGATCACGGCGTTGGGGTTCGAGTTGTCGCAGAGCGAGAACATCTCCTTCTGGCAGAAGTAGCACTGGCCGCAAGAGATGTTGAAGGGGACGACCACGCGCTCGCCCACCCGGAGGTTCTTGATCCCCGGGCCCGTCTCCACGATCTCGCCCATGAACTCGTGGCCCATGACGTCCCCCTTCTTCATGGTGGGGATGTAGCCGTCGTAGAGATGGAGGTCCGAGCCGCAGATCGCCGCGGAGGTGACTTTGATCACGACGTCTCTAGGATTCAGGATCTCGGGATCGGGGACGTTCTCGACCCGGACATCGGTAATACCGTTCCAACACAAGGCTTTCATGGTTGTTTCTCCCGGCCCAAAGGGCTCAGATGGTTTTCTAGAAGGGGTTGTGAATTCGTCCGATCAACGATCGGGTCCCGTGGGTCTGGCCTTCGATGGTCGGGATCTCTTCGGTTTCCAGGAGCATCTTCAACCGTCTCAGATCCTCCCGTACCTCCTGCTTGGTGATCGGCTTCAGCACCTTGCCGATCGCCTGGCCGATGCCGCTGGCCGCCCTGTACTCGAAGCTGACGCGCACCACCGTGCCGCGGTCGCCAGGCGCCTCCTCGAAGTGGACCGTGCCCGCGTTGTGGACCTGGGCGCCCGGGAGCGAGCGCCAGGACAGGAGACGGCCTTCCTGCTCTTCGACGATTTCGGCATCCCACTCGACACGGAACCCGAGCGGGCTCTTGGCCACCCAGTGGGAGCGGCCGTCGCCGGTCTCGGTGACCGACTCCACGTTGTTCATGAAGCGGGGGAGGTTTTCGAGCCGGCGCCAGAAGGCGTAGACCTCGGAGGTGGGGCGTCCGATGGTGACGGCGGTCTGAATCGGCGCCGCGGCCCCGGTGTCCTCGGCGTGCGCCCGGAGGGCTCCGGACCACTCGTCGGTCCGGCCCCGGTCGAGGGCTTCCGCTTCGGAGCCGGACCGGAAGCGCCGGGTGCCCTGCCGGGCGGCCAGGGCGACGAGCGCCGCGCCGCTCACGATCATCAGCGCCTGGCCCAGCCGGACGGCGACGCCCGCGTCATCGTCCGCTTCCGGTCCGGATCTGTAGTCGTAGTCGTAGTCGAAATCGGAGCGATCGTCGTCGAGCCGGGTGGTTCTGACTTCGAACTCGGTGGTCCGGGTATAGCTCCCCGGAGATTCCGTGCTCTGTTGGGCTGGATCAAAGGTTACATCGTCTCGCACGGTGGGTGCCTCCTTTGGAAATGAGGGTCTCGAGTGGCTTGCCTCCTTGGAGGACTGCGGGAAGGACCGATCAGGGGCGGTCCGGCGGATCTGATTGAATCCGCAAGAGACGTGCCACTCAGAGGCGTTTGACCGCGACGACGGTGACGTCGTCGGGCAGCTCTTCGCCGCTCTGGTGGCGCCGGCAGTCGTTCTGGAGGGCGTCCACGATCTCGACCGCCGGGCGGTGCCCGATGACGCCCAGCACTTCGCGGGCGCGTTCGAAACCGTAGGCGTTGCCGTTTTTGTCCAGGGCTTCGAACAGGCCGTCCGAGCAGAAGACGAGGACGCCTCCGAGGGGCAGGGTGAAGGCGCGGTCGTCGTAGTCCCGAGCCGGGCCGCGGCCCAGCGGGAGGCCGGGGAGCTCGATCTCCGAGACCCGGCCCGCGGCGAAGAGGAGAGGGTAGGGATGTCCGGCGTTGCCGAGCACGGCCTCGCCGGTCGCCGGGTCGAGGCGGACGAGGGAGAGGCTCGTGAAGCTGTGGTCCTCGCTCGCGCCCCGGAGCACCCGGTCGAGCTGCCGGAGAACGACGGAGGGCGACTCCCCGGGAGCGATCAGGCTCACGAGCCCCGCCTTGACCATGGCCTGGGCGATGGCGCACGAGTAGCCGTGGCCGGCCACGTCGCCCGCGGCGATCCAGAGGGCGCCCGAGTCGTCGCGGAGGAAGTCGTAGAGGTCGCCTCCCGCCTCGCTCGCGAGCACCGACCGGGCCGCGACGTCGTAGCCGTCCACCCGCGGCATCTCGCGAGGGAGGAGCCCGATCTGCATGCGCGCGAGGAGGTCCACTTCGTGGCGCACCCGCCGCTCCTCCGCGAGGCGCCGGATGAAGGCCGGCGGCTCGACCGGCCCGGTCTCCGCCTCCTCCGGCCGGGAGAGCCCGGCCAGGCCCAGCCCGGCGATCCCCACGGTGAGAGCCGCGCACAGGGCGAAGGAGACCGGCATCCAGTCCCAGTGGAGGCCGGAGAAGAGCAGGGCCGGCAGGAGCAGGGAGGCGACCGAGGCGGTGAGCAGCGCAGTCAGGCCGAAGCGGTATCCGATCCAGGCGAGGAGGCCGGTCACGGCCACGTTCGCGGCGAGCTCCACGGGGAAGGGCTCGATCGCGAGCGGCGCCAAAGCCCAGCCTCCGAGCAGGGCCGCTCCCGGCAAGGTCCAGCGCGCCGGGAGGAAGCGGACGGCGACGGCCAGGGCGAGGGCCACCCCCGCGGCGAGCGAGATGCCGGTCGAAAGCGGGCTCCCGTCCGTCGAGAAGACCGGCAGCGGCAGGCAGGCTCCCGCCGGGGAGATGCCCGGCAGGACGACGGCCGCTGCGGGGACGGCGAGCCGCAGGCCGGCGAGCGCGCCTCCGAACGCGAGCCCGAGCGAGAGGGCCCTGCCCACCCGGGGGCCGAGCCGTCCGGTCCGCAGAGTGTCCAGGCTGGTGGTGAAGCCGGGATCGGCGACGCGCAGCAGCGACTCCCCCGCGGACCAGACGAGGAAGACCCACAGCGCCACCCCCGGCGCTTCGGTGAGCAGGTGGATGACGGCGAGAAAGAGGCTCTCCGGGATCTCGGCGGCCCAGGCCGGGTGGGCGGAGGCCAGCGCGGCGAGCGCCAGGACCGCGCCGTTGCCGGCCCCGATCCGTGACTTCAGGAGCAGAGCGAAGAAGACCCCCGCCGCCGCGAGGAGGACGGGCAGCGACACGATCAGTGTGGAGAGCGCCTGCCGGATCTCCTCGTCCGGGCGCTCGGGCCGCGCGGCCAGGCGCAGGGGCTGGCGCTCGGCCAGGAGGGTGCTCGGCGGACTGATCCACAGGCCCAGGTGCTCGCCCGGCGCGCTCCCGGGCAGATCGATCATCCGCCAGAACGGGGAGGTGGAGACCTGGGCGCCTGCGGTCTCCCCCGGCTCTACGAGCAGGCCGGCGAAGGTCTGGGAGAGGTTGTGGAGCCGCTCCCGGTCGACGCGGGCGGAGAAGGGGTCCTCGAGGCTCTGCCAGACGAAGCCCCGGGGCTCGCCCGCGAGCGAGAATTCGGTCCGCAGTCGCGACTCCCGCGCCGTGCCCGGCCAGGCCGCGCCGTGGGAGACCTCGACCACGAGGCCGGTCCGCGTGGCCGCGAGCCAGGCGGGAGCCTCCTCGCCCAGGACCCGGTAGACCTGGGGGAGATCCGAGGCTTCGAGGGTGGCCCGGGGCTCTCCGGGGGCGAGGAGCAGCCCCGACCGCCCGGCGAGCCGGCGGAAACGGTCCTGGAACGCGCCCTTCCCCTCCGCCGGGTCGCCGGCCCGCCACTCGGGCAGGATGCCGAGCGCGAGCGCGGCCCCGGCCGCAAAGGCGAGGAGGCCCGCGAGGACCGCGAGGAGCGGCCGGGTCCGCGAAAGGGACGCGGTCATGGCCCGGAGCTCCCTCTGCCGGTCCGCTTGATCACCACGAGGGTCGTGTCGTCTAGAGGGCGGGCTCCCCGAAGATGGCCGCGCCAGTCGGCGAGGAAGGCGTCGAGGATCTTTTCGGCCGGCCGATCCGCCGCGCTTTCGAGCACCTCCCGGATGCGGTCGTAGCCGTAGACGTCACCGCTCCGGTCCGCCGCCTCGAACAGGCCGTCCGAGAAGAAGACGAGGACGCCTCCGGGCGGGATCGAAAGCGGCCGGTCCTGGTACGTGCGGGCGGGGCCGCGCCCCAGGGGGAGCCCCGGCAGCGCGAGCTCCTCGACCCGGCCGGGGGCGGCGAAGAGCGGGAACGGGTGGCCGGCGTTGGCGAGGAGCGCCTCGCCGGTCGCGGGCTCCAGGCGGAGCAGCGCGAGCGTCGTGAAATTGCGCGTGGCCCCCGCGGCGCGGAGCACGCGGTCGGCCCGCCCGAGCACTCCGGCCGGGGTGCGCTCGCCGCGGCCCACGAGGCTCGCGAGAGCCGCCTTGGTCATCGCCTGGGCCACGGCGCAGGAATAGCCGTGGCCGGCCACGTCCCCGGCGGCGATCCACAGGCGGCCGTTGTCGTCCGGCAGAAAGTCGTAGAGGTCGCCGCCGGCCTCGTTGGCGAGGAGCGAGCGCGCGGCGATCTCCCATCCCCCCAGCCGGGGGAGGGTTTTGGGGAGGAGCCCGCGCTGCATCCGGGCGAGGAGCCCCATCTCGTTTTTCAACCGCTTCTCCTCCTCCAGACGGCGGACGAACGCGGGAGGGGCCAGCCGCTGGACCTCGGCCTGGGCGGAGCGCGGCAGCCCCAGGAAGCCCAGGAGCACGACCGCCGCCCCGAGCCCGGTGGTGACGGCGAACGTGCCGGGCAACCAGGAGAGGTGGAGGGCGGCGAAGACGGCCGGAGGCAGGAGGAGCGAGACCACGGAGGCCGTGAGCAGCGCTGTCAGGCCATGGCGCCGGACCACGAGGACCAGGAGACCGGTGACCGCGAGGTCGGCGGCCAGGGCCGCGGGCCAGGGCTCGATCGCGAGCGGGGAGAGGACGGCCGCGGCAACGAGGGCCGCGGCCGGGGGAGCCCAGCGGACCGGCAGGAAGCGCAGCGCCAGAGCCAGGGCGAGCGCCACGCCCGCGGCGAGGCCGATGCCGTCCGCCACCGGGCTGCTCAAGGCCTGCGAGATCGGCAGGCGGAGGCTCAAGCCCACGGCCCGGGTCCCCGGCAGGACGGCCGCCAGGGCCGGGAGGCCGAGGCGCAGCCCCGCCAGAGCCGCTCCGAAGGCGAAGCCCAGCAGCAGGCCGCGCCCACCGCGCGGGCCCAGGCGCCCGGCCCGCAGGGCGTCGAGGCTCGTCGTGAACTCCGGGGCGGCCGTGCGCAGGAGCGACTCGGCGGACGACCAGAGGAGGAAGATCCACAGGATGGTGAGCGCGACGGCTGCCGCGGACCAGGAGGTCCAGCCGAGCGTCTCCGAGGGGAGGGGATTCAGGGTGAGGAGGGCCGCCAGGGCGAGGGCCGCCCCGTTGGCGACGCCGATCCGCGCCTTGAGGAGGAGGACGGCGAACAGCGCCGCCACCCCCGCGAAGGCCAGGACGCCGCGGCCGAACAGGGCGATGGCGTGGTCCACGGCGGCGTGGACCGCCTCCCGGCGCTCCTCGGTCGGCGGGCCGCCGAGGCGCTGGGCCATCACGTTCCCCGAGGTGCTGACCAGCACGGAGTCCGGAGGACGGCTCCCCAGGACGGGATACAGGGCTTGGGGGTAGGCGCCCACGGTCTCCGTGCGCCGGCTCCCCAACGACTCCCCGGGAGCGAGCAGCAGAGAGGCGAGGCTCTCGGCGAAGCCCAGCCTGTCCTCCGAAGCGTCCCGCTCGAACAACGAAGCCAAGCCGGAGCCCCACCAGGCGAGGGTCAAGGGGCGGCCGTCGAACGTGAAGTCGATGCCGAGCCGCCCTTCCCGCGGACCCCGGACGGCATGGAAGACCTCGACCCGGAGGAGATGCGGGCTGCCCGCTCCTCCCTCGGCATCCATCAGACCCTGGATCGGCCCATGGATCGATGGGTCGCGGGTGACGACGCGGATCCGGGGCTCTCCGGGCGCGAGCGCGAGACCGACCCGCGCCACGAGCTCCGCGTAGCGGTCGCGGAAGGCCTCCTCGGGGAGCGGATCGCCGGTCCGCCACTCCGGGAGGAAGATCCCGGCCGGCACGGCGCCCGCCGCAAAGACCAGCAGGCCCAGGACGATCCCGAGCAGAAGGCGGCCTCTGCGGAGTTGGGCGGTTCTGGCCATTTCACCCTTAATCTACGCGAGGGCGGGGGCGGGGTTCTGGGGAGGGGGGGAGAACACGGACGAGCACGGACCGACACGGACAGCCACGGACAGCGGGATTTCCTGTCCGTGGCTGTCCGTGCTCGTCCGTGTCAGTCCACGAACAACCCCACGATCCGCATCCTCTCCACATCCACCAGCCCCTGGTCGGTGAGCTTGAGCGCGGGGATCACCTCGAGGGCGAAGAAGCTCAGGGCCATGAAGGGCTCGCGCAGGCGCGAGCCGAGCTGGCGGGCGGCGTCGCGCAGCTCGCGGGCGCGGCGCGCCACCTCCTCGATCGGGCGGTCCGACATCAGCCCGGCGATGGGGAGCGGCAGGAGGGAGACGACCTCGCCGCCCACGGCCACGGCCTGGCCGCCGCCGGCTTCGGCCACGGCCAGGGCCGCCGTGCGCATGGAGCGGTCGTCCGCACCGACCACCACCAGGTTGTGGTGATCATGGGCCACCGTGCCGGCGATCGCCCCACGCTCCAAGCCCACGCCACGGATGAAGCCCAGCCCCAGGTCGCCCGAGGCATGGTGCCGCTCGATCACGGCCATCTTCAAGAGGTCGCGGGAGGGGTCCGCCACGGCGAAGCCGTCCCGGACCGTGGCGGGGAGGACCAGGCTCTCGGTCACGAGCTGGTCGGGAACGGCGCCGATCACCCGCACCCTGCCCGCCGTGGCGGGGATCGCGAATTCCAGGCGGGAGGTGTCGATCCGCACCGACCGCGGCAGGCCCGCGGCGCCCCGTGCGGGCAGGGGGGCGACGAGCACGCCCTCCTCCGCCACCAGCTCGCCCGCCCGGAAGACCATCTCCGCCCGCGGGGCCGAGAGGTTCGAAAAGACGATGAGGTCCGCCCGCCGGCCCGGGGCCACGGCCCCGCGGTCGGAGAGGCCGTAGTGCTCGGCCGGGTTCAACGTCGCCATGCGGAACGCCGTCACCGGGTCGACCCCGCCGCGGATGGCGAAGCGGACGAGGTGGTCGATCGACCCTTCCTCCAGCAGGTCCTCGGGCAGCCGGTCGTCCGTGCAGAGGCAGAGCCGCCGCTCGGTCAGGGCGGAGACGGCGGGGAGGAGGTCCAGGAGGTTCCGGGCGCCGCTCGCCTCGCGCAGGAACACGGTGAGGCCCGCCCGGAGCTTGGCGCGCGCCTCGTCGGCCGTCACACACTCGTGGTCCGATCCGATCCCGGCCGCGGCGTAGGCGTCCAGCTCGCGCCCCTGGAGGCCCGGGCAGTGGCCGTCGACGGGCCGGCCGGCGAAGGCGCGGAGCTTGGCGAGCACCCCGGGGTCGCCCCCGATCACGCCGGGGTAATCCATCACCTCGGCGAGCCCCAGGAGGCGCGGATGATCGAGGAGCGTTTGGAGGTCCTCCGCTTCGAGCCGCGCCCCGGAGGTCTCGAGGCGGGAGGCCGGCACGCAGGAGGGGGCGTTCACCAGCACGTCCAGGGGGAGGCCCTCGGAGCTCTCCAGCATGAAGCGGATGCCGGGGAGGCCCAGGACGTTGCCGATCTCGTGCGGATCGGTGACGACCGTGGTCACGCCCCGGGGCACCACCGCCCGGGCGAACTCGGGCGGCGTCACGAGAGAGCTCTCGATGTGGACGTGGGCGTCGATCAGGCCCGGGGCGACGAACCGCTTGTCGAGGTCGATCGTCCGCCGGGCGGGCCGGTCCTCGCCCAGCCCGGCGATCCGGCCGCCCGCAATGGCGATTCCGGTCTTGTACACCTCGCCGGACAGGACGTTGACCAGCCGCGCATTGGTGAGCAGGAGATCCGCGGGCTCATCGCCCCGGGCCACCGCGAGCAGATGCGGGAGGTGCATGCCTCATCCTACACCGGCTCCTTGGGCATCACGATCCACAGGATGATGTAGGCGATCGTGCCGGGGAATCCGACCGATGCGATCGAAAGCACGACGTAGGCGATGCGGACGACCGTCGGATCCCAGCCCAGCCAGTCGGCGATTCCGCCGCAGACCCCGGCGAAGACCTTGTGTGTGCGAGAGCGATAGAGCGGCATTTCGGTTCCTTCCTTTCTTCCACCCGGCCGCGTGACGGCGGCCTTCTGCATCTATACGCAAGACTCTACGAAACGGTTTCTTGAATCCTGCCACTCCGGGGTGTCGAGGTCTTCGTGATATTTTAGATAAGACCCTTTTCCCTGTACGACGGAGGATTTGCCTGTGAACGACGTTCATTCGAGCCGTCCGGAGTCTACAAGATCGAGGCCTTTCAGTTGGGGAAGAGGGGTAATCCTGGGGGCGCTGCTGCTTTCGGCGGGCGCCTCCGCCGCGTTCGGGGCGGCTCCGGAGATCCGGATCGACCCCACGACGCTCTACTACGGCGCCGCCCAGCCGCCGGCGCTCTCCGCGCAAGCGCAGGCTCAAGAGTACGTTTTGCCCACGCCTCCGGCCGTCTGGAGATCGCTCCGGGAGAAGGCCGAGAGCCAGGGCTCGGTCCGCGTCCTCGTGAGGGTGGGTGGAGGCTTCGCGCCGGAGGGGCGGTTGGACAACGCCCAGGCGATCGAGAGCCAGCGCCGGGCCATCGACACGGCCCAGGACGCGGTGCTCGACCAGCTCGACCGGGTCGACGTGAAGCTCAACGCCCGCTTCGAGTACATCCCCTTCCTGGCCCTCACGGTCGACGCCGACGCGCTGGACCGGCTCGCCGCCCTCCCGGAGGTCTCGGGGATCGCGGAGGAGATCCTGGAGCGGCCCTCGCTCGCCAGCAGCAACATCGCGATCGGCACCAACGTCGCCGTGAGCCAGGGACTGACCGGCAACGGCCAGGTGATCGCCGTCCTGGACACCGGGGTCGACAAGACCCACCCCTTCTTTGCGGGCGGCAAGGTCGTCTCCGAGGCCTGCTACTCCACGACGGGCTCCGGGACGACGAGCCTCTGCCCCGGCGGAGCGCCCGAGTCCACCGCCCCCGGCTCGGGGGTGAGCTGCCCCGCCGGGACCGACGGGTGCAACCACGGAACCCACGTGGCCGGGATCGCCGCGGGCAACAACGGCACGGGTCCCGGCTTCGGAGTGGCCCGGGGCGCCGGGATCATCGCCATCCAGGTCTTCTCGCTGGATACCTACTACTGCGGGGGATCGGGCTGCGTCGGCTCCTGGCCCAGCGACCAGATCCGGGCGCTCGAGCGGGTCTATGAGCTGGCGGACGACTTCGACATCGCCGCCGTCAACATGAGCCTGGGAGGAGGGCTCTACTACAGCCGGGAGGGCTGCGACTTCGACAACGCCGCCCGCAAGGCGGCGATCGACAACCTGAGGTCGATCGACGTGGCCACGGTCATCTCCTCCGGAAACTCCGGTTACTCCGGGTACATTTCCGCTCCCGCCTGCATCTCGTCGGCGATCAGCGTCGGCGCCACCGACGATGCGGACGCCGTCGCCTACTTCTCCAACATCGCCTCGTTCCTGGACCTCCTGGCCCCCGGCGTCGACGTCACCTCCTCCGTGCCGGGCGGCGGGACCGCGAGCTTCAACGGGACCTCCATGGCGGCTCCGCACGTCGCCGGGGCCTGGGCCGTCCTCAAGCAGGCGAACCCCGGGGCGACCGTCTCCGACATCCTGGGGACCCTGCGCAACACCGCCGTCTCCGTCTCCGCAGAGGGCGTCTCCGACCTGCGCCGGATCAACCTCGGAAAAGCCGTCCTCTCCGGCCCGTTCAACTCCGAGACGTTCACGGTCCACAATGACGGGACCGCCGTGCTCTCCGTCCTCGGCCTGGAGCTCGAGAGCCCCGTCTCCTGGATCCGGTGGCTGCCCGAAGCCCCCTTCGACATCGCGCCGGGCGGGTCGCGGGAGGTCTCGGTCTCCGTCGACTTCGGCCGCGCGCCCGCCGGGGCGTCCGCCCACCGGCTCCTCGTCACCTCGACCGACGCGGACGAGAGCCCCTATCCGGACGCGGTCTTCCTGAGGGTGGACAAGCAGCCGTGCCACTCCCTCTCGCGCAGCCGCACGGGATCCGGAGGGTTCCCCCTGGCCTCGCCCCCGAGCTCTCCGGGCTGCCCGGCGGGCCGGTACCTGCCGGGTGAGGTCATCCAGTTGACGGCAGTCCCGGCCACCGGCTGGGGTATCGCGGGCTGGAGCGGGACGGCCAACGACGCGAGCACGTCCCCCTCGAACACCGTGACCATGACGGCGGGCGGCCTCTCCGTCTCCGTAACGTACTTCGCCCATTGCTACGCTCTCACGCGGACGCATACCGGGTCGGGCAGCGACCCCGCGGCCGCGCCCGCGAGCTCCGCGGGATGCCCGGCGGGCCAGTACCGCTATGCCGAAGAGATCCAGCTCACGGCGAGCCCCGCCGCAGGATGGCGGGTGGGGAGTTGGACCGGCACGGACGACGACCCGAGCTATCTGAAGACGAACGCCGTGGTCATGCCCGCGAGCGCCCGGACCGTGAACGTCCAATACCTTGAGGGTCTCCCGGAGGTCCTCCTGGTCAGCGGGGACCTCTATGACGAGTGGTACTACTCGAACCCTTTGACCACCCAGGGAACGATCTTCCGCACGTGGCGGCTCGAGGAGGACGGGGAGCCCCCCGCATCCGTCCTCGCCGAGTACCCCACGGTCCTCTGGTCCATGAGCTACTGGGAGCCGCTGACCTCGACGGCCCAGGCGGCCCTGGCGCAGTACCTCGACGGGGGAGGCTCGCTGTTCCTCTTCGCTCCGCAGACTCTCGCGCAGGGGGCGCCGCTCCACCCCTATCTGGGGGTGGCCGCTTCCCCGGCTCCCTCCGAGACCTATGTGGAGATGCTGCAGGGAGAGGGTGTCTTCTCCGGCCTGGGGCCTTATGCAATGTACTGGTACGCCGGCACGGTCACGCCGGCCCCCGGAGCCCAGGCCGCTTTCGACTCCTCCGGCTGGAAGCTCGGCACCACCTGGATCGGGCCGACCTACCGGACGGCCTACCTGACCTTCGGCCTGGATGAGCTCTGGTCCGGCGACGGGTCCGAGATCGTCGGGACCGGCCTCGACTTCCTCCAGACGGTCTTCGCCGACGTCGCCCCCAAGCACTGGGCGCGGAGCTGGATCGAGGCCATCTACCACGCCGGCGTCACGACCGGCTGCGCCACACTCCCCCGGCGCTACTGCCCGGGGAGCCTGGTGACGCGGGACCAGATGGCGGTCTTCCTCCTGCGCGCCATCGAGGACGGCTCCTACGTGCCTCCTCCCTGCACGGCGGACCCCTTCTCCGACGTTCCCGCGGCGAGCACCTTCTGCCCGTGGATCCAGGAGCTCGCGGTCCGCGGCATCACCCTGGGCTGCGGCAACGGGAAGTACTGTCCAGGCGGTGCGGTCTCCCGGGAGCAGATGGCCATCTTCCTCATGCGGGCCCTCGAGGGGAGCGGCTACACCCCGGCGCCCTGCCTCGACTCCCCCTTCATCGACGTGCCGGCGGGGAGCCTCTCCTGCGGCTACATCCGGGATCTGGCGGCCCGCGGCATCTCGAACGGCTGCGGCGGGGGCAACTTCTGCCCGGCCATGGCCACCTCGCGGGCGGAGATGGCCATCTTCCTCGTGCGGGCGTTCGCCATCCCGCTACCCTGACGTAAGGTCGGGGCGGGTCTCCTCGAGCGCGAGCTCCTGGCCCGCCCCGTGCCGCGCCGCCGTCACCGCGGCGGTGAACAGCCCGCAGACGATTCCGAAGGTCAGGAGCCCCAGGAGTGTCAGCCAACCCCCGCCGTCCGCGGGACGGACGAGGGCGACGAGCGGCGTCAGCAGGTCGAAGGGCGCCGCCGGGTTGTCCCTGAGCACCTTCAAGGCCGAGAGCGCCGCCGTGATCGCCGCGGCGGCGGCCGTGCCCACCGCCGTTCCGGCGAGCCCCCGCAGGAAGAGCTCCCCGCGGCCCAGAGGCTTTTTCAGGCTCGGCGGCTCCACCTGGAAGTCCACCTCGCGGGCGTTCCAAGGCACGAAGCGGGAGAGGAGGATCATGCCCGGGATGCCCACGGGGAGCGTGGCCCAGAAGAACGCCTCCCAGCCGTAGGCATAGGCCGCGTAGCCCGCAATGGGTCCGGAGAGGATGCGGGGGAGGCCGAAGAGGCTGGAGAAGAGCGCGTACTGGGTGGCCGAGAAGCGCTTCTGCGTCATCCGGAGGAGGAGCACCGAAAAGGCGCCGCTCCCGAGCCCTGAGGACAGGGTCTCGAACCCGATCGCGGCGAGCATCAGCGGCCGGTTCACGTCGTCCTGGGCCGCGAGGATGGCGTAGCCCGCGTTCGAGAAGATCTGGAAGAACCCGAAGATCCACAGCGCCCGCCCGAGTCCGAGCGGAGCGGTCAGCAGGCCGCCCACCAGGGTGCCGAAAACGTTTCCGACCACCCCCACGGTCGACAGCGCGACGCCCCGGTCCACCTCGTTGTATCCCATGTCGATCAGGAACGGGCGCTGGAGGCTCTGGACCAGGTTGTCCGCGAACTTGTAGAGGAGGACGAAGGACAGGATCTCGAGCGCCCGGTGGCGGGAGAGGAATCCCAGGAAGGGATACCAGACGGCCTCCTTCAAGGTCTTCGGCGCCTCGGGGAGCCCGAGCGGCTCGGGCGCCTTCCAGGTGACGATCAGCAGGGGCAGGTAGAGGAGGGCGAGCGCGGCGTTGACCGCCGGCCAGCCCCACGTCCCGGCCAGGGTGATGGCCAGGCCGCCGGCGATCCAGATCATGCCGATCCGGTAGATGAAATTGCGCGCCCCCACTGCGAGCGCCTGCTCCTCCGGCCGCAGCACGTCCACCGCGTAGGCGTCGACCGCGATGTCCTGGGTGGCGGCGGCGAACGCGATGGCCAGGGCCAGAGCGCCCACGACCCAGGGAGTCTCCGGATGGTGCCCCACGCCCGCGAGCATCAGGGTGAACGCGAAGAGGGCCAGTTGGGAGATGGCGATCCAACCCCGCCGCCGTCCCAGCCGGCGCGGGAAATAGCGGTCCATGAGCGGCGCCCAGAGGAACTTGAACGTCCACGGCGCCTGGGCGAGCGTGATCAGGCCGACGACCCGGATGTCCACCCCGATGTCCCGCATCCAGTCCGGAATGGCGATCCACACGAGCCCCAGCGGCAGGCCCGAGGAGAAGGACATGAGCGACACCGAAGCGGTGCGCCAGGAGGTGAAGGCCTTGACGAGGCTCTGCCAGGTGGAAAGCTTCTTCGGTTTCGCGGGGATTGCTTCTCGGCTCAAGCGCGCTCTCCTCCCGGCCGGATTCTCGGTTGAAGGGAGGAGGATACTCCAGTCCGGCGGTCAGAGCCCTTCGACCCGCGCCCGCAGGCGGTTGATCCCCTGGTCCACGGCTCCCAGCTCTTCGCGGGCGGTGGTCAGCCGGTCACGCTCGGCGCGGACGAAGCGGGTGTAGGGGGCGATCGCCTCGTCGATCCGGCGCAGGCTCCCCTCGATCTCGCGGTCGAACTGGCCGGTCAGAGACGTCATGAGCTGCTCGCGCAGCTCCACGATCTTCTCCTTGAGATCCTTCTTCGCCTGGGCTCGGCGGCTGGGGATGATGAAGAGCCCGAGGACGGCGACGGTCGAGGCGGCCAGGATGCCGGTGAAGTCCGCCGCGGCGGTGACGGCCACGTGGGTGAGGATGGCGCCCAGGCCGATCGCCCCGATCTCGGCCAGGGCGGTGCCGGCGACCGCCACCTGCACCGACTCGGCGAGGCGCGTCGACTCCCGCTCCTTGTCGTACGTCTCGATCGACTGGCTCGCGGCGCGGCCCACGCTGTCGAGCAGGCGCGTGCGGTCGAAGTCGAAGCTCCCTCCGACCCGGCCGACGATGCGGTCCGCGTGCGCGTGGCGGCGCTGGGACAGGTGCTCCATCACCGCCTCCCACTGGCGCAGGTCCGCGGCCACCAGCCAGTCGATCACCTCGGAGACCCGCTTCTCGATCACCTGCGGCATGTCCCCCACGACCTTGGCCTCGAAGTCCGCCTTCATCTTGGACTTGTTGACAAGGTCGAAGATCCGGGCGATCCGCATCGTGTCGTCGAAAAACGCCACACCCCGGTTCTCGAACTCGTGGAGCACCTTGTCCACGTCCGACAGCCGATAGCGGAAGTTCCTCTCCATGTCCTCCTTGTAGAGGGCGAGCTGGCTCTCGATATCCTCGATCGCCGCGAAGTCCTCCTTCAAGAGGTTCAGGCGCCCGTCGGTCACCTCCAGGTACTTCCTGGAGAGCCGCTCGGCGATCCCCAGGGGGTTCAGGAGCTTCAGGCGTACCCGCTCCTTCTCGTCGAGCGTCCGGACGATGTAGCTCTCGAGCTCCTCGAACCGGCTCCGGGCCAGAAGCTCCGGGTCACCTGTGGCCTTGGCCCTCTGGGCCAGGCGGGCCGCCACGGGGAAGATGTCCGGCGTGGAGCCCAGGAGCGCCCGGGCGTTGTCCGCGATGAAGGCGCGGACCCGCTCGATGTCCTCCGGATCCTCGAAGATGTCGATCTTGTTGAGCACCACGACGACCTTCTTGCCCCACTCGCGGATGCCCTGGAGGAACGCGCGCTCGGACTCCGTGAACGGCCGGTCGGCCGAGGTGACGAAGAGCACCATGTCCGACCGCGGCACGAACGTGCGGGTGATCGCCTCGTGCTCCCGGTGGATGGCGTTGGTGCCGGGCGTGTCGACGATGTTGATGTCGTGGAGCAGCTCGACCGGGGCGGTGATCACGTCGAGCGCCGGCTCGACCGGGGTCCGGGAGAGCTCGGGGCCGTGCTTGATGACGTGGACGCGGGTCGTGGTGGGGGTCACCCCTTCCTCGAGGACCTTGTCCCCCAGGAGGGCGTTGATGAACGCGCTCTTGCCGGCGTTGAACTCTCCCGCGACGACCAGCAGGAACAGCTCGTCCAACTGAAGGGCCGACCGCTGGAGCGTCCCCTGATCCTCCTCGGACGCATCGAACCGCGCCAGCGCCTGCTGGAGGTCCCCCACCAACTGCCGGTTCTCGGCGAGCAGCTCGTCCTGCTTCTTGTTCAGGATTCGTCGCAGCATCGGTCCCTCCGCACCCCGCGGAAAGAACATAGCACGGGGTGTGCCAGGGGGGCGGGGGCGGAAGGCATTCGCCGTCTCCCGCAGCGCCTGATAAACTCCGGCACCGAACGGCACGACTGAATCCTGGAGACCCCCCATGAGCCCAGCGCGCAACATCCCGACGATCGATCTGAACGATTACACGTCCGGCGGCGCGACCGCCCGGGCGCAGATGGTGGAGACGCTGGGCGGAGGCCTCCGGGAGTTCGGGTTCCTGAACGTCGAGGGGCACGGCATCGACCCGTCGCTCATCCGCGGCACCTACGACCTGTGGAAGCGCTTCTTCGAGTTGCCGGACGACGTGAAGCGCAAGTACTCCGGCGTCGAGGGCGGGGCCCGGGGCTACACGCCGTTCGGCGTCGAGCACGCGAAGGACAACCCGCTGCCGGATCTGAAGGAGTTCTGGCACGTGGGCCAGGAGCCGCCGGAGGGGCACCCCTACCGGAAGGAGTACCCGGAAAACGTCTGGCCGCAGGAGATCCCGGAGATCCGCCTGCCCACCCGGCGGCTCTATGAGAGCCTCGAGCGGGTGGCGGAAACCATCCTGCGGGCGCTCGCCGACTCCTTCGACCTGCCGCGCGAGACCTTCGCCTCGATGATGACGGTCGGCAACAGCATCCTGCGCATCATCCACTACCCGCCGGTCCGGCCCGAGCACGTGCCGGCCGTGCGCGCCGCGGCGCACGAGGACATCAACCTCATCACCCTCCTGTGCGAGGCGACCGACTCGGGGCTCGAGATCTTCACCCGCGAGGGGGAGTGGATGCCGGTCGAGACGGGCCCCGGGCAGATCGTGGTCGACGCCGGGGACATGCTCTCCCGGTTCACCAACGAGGCCGTGCCCGCCACCACCCACCGGGTGGTCAACCCGCCGTCCGAAAGCGGGCGCGACCGCTACTCCATGCCGTTCTTCGTCCATCCCTACTCGTCGTGCGACCTGACGATCCTCGACCGCTTCGTCTCCGCGGACAACCCGCCCAAGTACCCGCCGATCACGGCCGGCGCGTTCCTGGAGCAGCGGCTGCGGGAAATCGGTCTCAAGAAGTAGGCGCCCCTGTCGGAGGAGAGGCTCGCGCCTCCGCTCCTGGCAACGTTCCTGCATCTCCAAGCCGGCGTCGTCAGTTTCATCAAGGTACGTCAACTGACATGGAGGACGCCATGCAAGAGAGCTCTCCAACCTCCGTTCAGGATCTGCCGATCGGCCTGGAGCGGGACGTCTTCCTCCGCACGCTGATCCGCGAGCTCGCCGGTACGCTCCAGGATGTGGTCGGGATGGAGGAAGCCTCGGGTTTTGTCAGCGTCGTCGGCCAGCGCGTCGGTGATCAGATCAACGAGAGCTACAGGAACGCTCTGGCCGTCTCCAACCTGGACCGCGAGCAGGTGGCGCAGGTGCTCGTCGACCTCAAGCGGCGCATCCAGGGGGACTTCTTCATCATCGAGGAGAGCGACGACAAGATCGTTCTCGGCAACCGGGCCTGCCCGTTCGCCGAGAAGGTGATCGGCCGTCCGGCGCTGTGCATGATGACCTCGAACGTGTTCGGGACCATCGCGGCCGACAATCTGGGTTATTCGAAGGTCGTCATCGAAAGGTCGATCGCCCAGGGGGATCCCGGCTGCCGCGTCGTGGTTCATCTCAGACCGACACCGGAAGCGGAAGCCGCCACGGGCCGGGAGTACTTCTCGGGGTAACGCCGGCCGATGATCGGTGACCAGCAGTTCCTGAAGCTGGCCGATCTCCTGTCTGAAGGCCTGTTGCTTGTCGCGCGGGATGGCACCATCCTCGCCGCCAACCGGGCCTTCGGGAGCCGGCTGGAGATTCCTCCCGGCTCCCTCGCGGGCCTCCGGCTGGCGGATATCGTGGCCGAGCCCGCGGACGACGTCGAGCGCTATCTGCGCGACTGCTCCCGAAGCCGGCAGCTCGTTCCCGGCGCGTTGACGCTTCTTCGCAATGGGGGCTCCGGCCTGGCCTGCCGGTGCGACGGCGCCCTGTATCGGCCAGGCCTCGGGGGCGAGCTCGCTCTCATCGCGCTCCGGTTCGCGCCCAAAGAGAAATCGGTCCGCCAGTTCCTCGTCTTGAACGAGCGGATCGAGAGCCTGAATCGGGAGATCGCGCAACGGCGGAGGGCCGAGGCGAATCTGCGGGAGCAGCGGCAGTGGCTCCGGGTCACCCTGGAGAGCATCGGCGACGCGGTGATCGCCACCGATATGGAGGCGCGGGTGAGCTTCCTCAATCCCGTCGCGCAGGATCTGACCGGCTGGACGGAGACCGAAGCGGCGGGGAGGCCCCTCGAGGAGGTCTTCGACATCGTCAACGAGGATAGCCGGGCCCGGGCCGAAAGCCCGGTCCGGAAGGTGCTGCGGGAAGGCACCACCGCGGGGCTCGCCAATCACACCGTGTTGATCTCGCGGGACGGCGGGGAGATCCCCATCGACGACTGTGCCGCGCCGATCCGCGACGAGGAAGGGCGGCTCCACGGGGTCGTGATGGTGTTTCACGACGTCGTCGAGCGGAGGAAGTTGGAAAGGGAGCTGACGCTCCGGGCCGAGCGCCTCGCCGAGGCGGACCGCCGGAAGGACGAGTTCCTCGCCATGCTGGCCCACGAGCTCAGGAACCCGCTCGCGCCGATCCGGAATGGCCTGTACCTGATGGCCTCGCCCGGAGCGTCCCCCGCCGCCCTGGAGCGCGCGCGGGAGATGATGGAGCGGCAGGTGCAGCACCTGGTGCGGCTGGTCGACGATCTGCTCGACATCTCGCGGATCACCCGCGGCAAGGTCCAGCTCCACAAGGAGCCCGTCGATGTCGTCCTCCTGGTGCGGCGCGCGGGGGAAGCCGTCCGCCCGCAGATGGAGGCGAAGGGGCATCTTTTCGAGGTTACGGAGCCCACGGAGCCGGTCGTCCTCGAAGCGGACCCGACACGCCTCGACCAGATTCTGGCCAACCTGCTCAATAATGCCGTCAAGTTCACCGACCCCGGCGGGAGTATCGAGCTCTCCGCCAGGGTTGTGGGGGGCGAAGTCCTGATCTCGGTGCGCGACACCGGGATCGGTATCGAACCGGAGCTGCTGTCTCAGATCTTCGAGCCGTTCCTCCAGGGGAACCAGTCTCTCGACCGCTCCCAGGGAGGGCTGGGGATCGGCCTGACGCTGGCGCGGACCCTGGTCGAGATGCACGGCGGCGTGCTGACGGCGCGGAGCGAGGGACCCGGGCGGGGGAGCGAGCTCATCGTGTGCCTGCCTGCCCCGGGCGTGGGGGAAAGGAGACGTGAGATGACACAGGATTCTCGTGCAACCGGTGAGGGACGCCCGGGCCGGCGCGTGCTCGTGGTCGACGACAACCTGGACTCCGCCGAGACCATCGCGCTGATGGCCCAGCTCTGGGGGCACGACGTGCGCACGGCCCACGACGGCCAGGCGGCTCTCACGACCGCCGCGGACTACCGCCCCGAGGTCGTCCTCCTGGACATCGGCCTGCCCGGCATGGACGGCTTCGAGGTCGCCAAGAGGCTCCGCGAGCAGGAGTGGATGGCCGGCGTGATGCTGGTCGCGATGACGGGCTACGGCCAGGAGGAAGACCGCCGCCGCTCGCGAGAGGCCGGGTTCGACCACCACATGGTCAAGCCGATCGACCCCGGAGCTCTCGAGGCGCTGCTGGCCGGGGCGTAGCTAGATCTTCTTTCCTCCGCTTCCCCCAATGTAGAGACGCCCCGTGGGGCGTCTCCGGATCGGGAAGGACGGTCCGGACTCGCGGGAACCCCGCGGCACGTCTGCGTTTTTCGGGAGGATATCGCCGCCTCAGAGACGCCCCACGGGGCGTCTCTACATTGGGGAAAAACCGTGTGCCAGGCAGGCATTGATGTCTTCGGGCTCCAGAGACGGATACTGCCGGAGGATCTCCTCCCGGCTTTCTCCGGCGCTCAGGAACTCGAGGATTGTCTGGACGGTGACCCTCTTCCCACGAATCGTGGGTTTGCCGTTGCAGATCGCGGGGTCGATCGTAATCCTGCCGAAGTGAAGGGTCTGGTTGCCCATAACCTCTCAAGGATAGCATTGCAGAGATGCCCATCGACGGTCGAGTCGATGGTGCTCCCTCTCCGGGGCCGGCCCTGGCCGCCGGGGAGAGTCGAGACGCAGAGCCTCCCCTGGTGACCGCCGGGCGAGCCGCAACCTTACCCATGCCTCATCCGTACACAGAGCGATCGCTTCGATCGTCCGGAAGGAGTCTGCCCATGCATTTGGATTTCCCGAGACCCCGCGCCCTCGCCGCGGCCCTGCTCGCCGTCGTCCTCCTCTCCGCGCCGCAGGCTTCAGCCGCGGCGGAGAAGCGGCCCATCACCGAGACCGATCTCTTCGACTTCAAGTGGATCGCCGGCCCGCAGATCTCTCCGGACGGCCGGCATGTCGTCTTCGTCCGCGTCACCGTGAACGAGAAGAAGGACGGCTACGACACCGCCCTCTGGATCGTGGGGACGGACGGCAGGGAGCCCGCGCGCCAGTTCACGAGCGGCCCGCGGGACGGCTCGCCCCGCTGGTCGCCGGACAGCACCCGCCTCGCGTTCGCCCGGGCCGTCGAGAAGGACGGCAAGCCCCAGCCGCCGCAGATCTACGTGATCTCGCTCGCGGGCGGCGAGGCCGTGGCCGTGACCGACCTGCCGGGCGGCGCGGGCGGGCCGGTCTGGTCGCCGGACGGCAAGACCCTGGCCTTCGGGAGCGGAACGAACGAGAAGGACCTGGCGAAGAAGGCGAAGGAAAAGGAGAAGGACAAGGCCAAAGCCAAGGGAGGCGAGGACGAGCGCGAGAGCGACGTCCGCGTGATCACCGAGGCGATCTACCGCTTCGACGATGCGGGCTACGCCGATCCCACCCGGCCCAACCACATCTGGACGGTCGCGGTGCCGGCCCCCGGCTCCAAGGCCGCCGAGCCGAAGCAGATCACGACCGGCGAATTCGACGAGGGGGGGCCGGAGTGGTCGCCCGACGGCTCGCTCCTCTACTTCATCTCGAACCGCGTCAAGGAGCCGTACTACGCCTCGCCGGACTCCGACCTCTACGCGGTGCCGGCCGGGGGAGGCGAGATCCGGAGGGTCGCGAGCATCGACGGCGGCATCGGCGACTTCGCCCTGTCGCCCGACGGCCGGCGGATCGCGTTCACGGGCGTGCAGAACGCAAACCCGGCCCGCTCCCACAACCAGACCGACCTCTTCGTCGTGGACGCCGCCCCCGGCTCCGCGGCGAAGAACCTGACCGCCGACTACGACGGCGACGTGGCCGAGGGGCTGGCCGCCGACCAGCATCCCCCGCGCGGCGGCAACCCCGGGGCGCCGGTGTGGAGCCGGGACGGCCGCACGATCTTCATGACCGGCGGCGAGCGCGGCCGGGTCAACCTGAAGCGCTTCGATGCCGCGACGGGAGCCGTCCAGCCGCTCACGGACGGCGCCCAGGAGGTCGTCTCCTACACGGCCACGCCGGACGGCTCTCGCCTGGCCGTGGTGATCTCGACCGCCCTGGTGATCACCGACCTCCACGCGTTGGACACCGCCACGGGGAAGATGACCCCCCTGGTGCGGCCGAACGAGGAGCTGTTCGCGAAGCTCGACCTGACCGCTCCGGAAGAGATCACCTACAAGAGCTTCGACGGCAAGGAGATCCACGGCTTCGTCCAGAAGCCGCCGGGCTTCGATGCGAAAAAGAAATATCCGCTGATCCTGAACATCCACGGCGGCCCGCACGCGGCCTACGGCCACGCCTTCTTCCACGAGATGCATTGGATGGCGGCCAAGGGGTACGTGGTGCTCTACCCGAATCCCCGCGGGAGCTCCACGTATGGGCAGGAGTTCGGCAACATCATCCAGTACGAGTTCCCGGGCGACGACGCCAAGGACCTTCTGGCGGGCGTCGACGAGCTGCTCAAAAAAGGTTATATCGATGAGAAGAAGCTGGGGGTGACCGGCGGCAGCGGCGGCGGCATCCTCACCAACTGGATCGTCACGCAGACCGACCGCTTCGCCGCGGCCGCGGCCCAGCGCTCGATCGCCGACTGGACGAGCTTCTGGTACACGGCGGACTTCACGCTCTTCACCCCCTTCTGGTTCCGCGGCGCTCCCTGGGAGGACCCGGAGGACTTCGCCCGGCGCTCGCCGATCACCCACGCGGCGAAGATCAAGACACCGCTCATGCTGATCGAAGGGGAGGAGGACTACCGGACGCCCGCGGCGGCGGGCGGCGAAATGATGTTCCGGGCGCTCAAGTACATGAAGAAGCCGGTCGTCATGGTCCGCTTCCCGGGCGAGGGGCACAACCTCTCCCGCACGGGCCAGCCCTGGCACCGCATCGAGCGCCTGCGCCACATCGTGGCCTGGTTCGACAAGTACCTCCAGGGGAAAGAGATCGATACGTACGACGTGCCGGAGGTGGCGGGAGGGTAGAATCCCCCGCATGCGATCCGCTCTCCTCCTCGTCTGTCTCCTGGCCACGGCCTGCGCGGGGACCGCCTCCGTCCCCGCGCCTTCGTCCGCCCCCGAAGCCGTCTCCCTCTTCGGCGAGCCCCTGGTCTCCGCGCCCCTTCCGCCGGAGGTCCGGGCGGACCGCGAGGCGAAGCTCGCAGACGCCCGGGAGGATCTCCTGAAGAATCCGGACGACGCGGACGCCCTGATCTGGGTGGGCCGGCGCACGGCCTATCTGGGGCGCTACCGCGAGGCGATCGAAATCTTTTCGCAGGGGATCGCGAAGCATCCGGACGACGCGCGCCTCTACCGTCACCGCGGCCACCGGTACATCACCGTCCGCGATCTCGGCCCGGCGATCCTGGACTTCGAGAAGGCCGCCCGTCTGATCGAAGGCAAGCCCGACGAGGTGGAGCCGGACGGCCTCCCCAACGCGAAGAACATCCCCACGAGCACCCTCCAGTCGAACGTCTGGTATCACCTGGGGCTCGCCCATTACTTGAAGGGCGATTTCGAGAAGGCCCTCGCCGCCTATCGCCGCTGCCTCGACGTGTCGAAGAATCCCGACATGCTGGCCGCCACGAGCCACTGGCTCTACATGACGCTCCGCCGCCTCGGCCGCGAAGCCGAAGCCCGAGAGATCCTGACTCCCATCCGCGCCGGCCTCGAAGTGATCGAAAATGATGCCTACCTCCGCCTTCTGCGGATGTACAAGGGCGAGATCCCGCCGGACGAGCTCCGCAAGGGGGCCGACGGCGACCTCGACCCGCCCACGCTCGGCTACGGCCTCGGCAACTGGTACCTCTACAACGGGAGGCGCGAGGAGGCGGTGAAGGCTTTTCGCGAGGTCCTGGCCGGCGGGCAGTGGGCCGCGTTCGGGTACGTCGCGGCCGAGGCGGATCTGAAACGGTTGGGAGAGGGGGCGCGGCAGACACCTTCCGGGCCTACCGCAACCAGTCCTCCAACATCACCCGCTGGTCCGTCGACTCGTCCCGGTACTTGACGATCACGGGCGTGTAGAGGGAAACCCCCCACTCCTTGCCCGCCCCCTTGGCCACGGCCCGGGAGCCGGGGACGACGACGGCGCCCTCGGGGATGACCAGGGGCGTGTCCCCGTCGGCGCGGTGGATCGTCTCCTTGACGAGGTCGTAGACCGGGGTCGAGCGGGTGAGGATGGTGCCGGCTCCTAAAACGGCGCGGCGCTTGACGACCGTGCCCTCGTAGACGCCGCAGTTGCCTCCGACGAGGACGTCGTCCTCGACGATCACCGGCAGGGCCCCCACGGGCTCGAGCACGCCTCCGATCTGGGCGGCGGCGGAGAGGTGGACGCGCTTTCCGACCTGGGCGCAGCTCCCCACGAGGGCGTTCGAGTCCACGAGCGTGCCTTCGTCCACCCAGGCGCCGGCGTTGATGAACATGGGGGGCATGCAGATGACGCCCTTGCCGAGGTAGCAGCCGTCCCTGATGGACGAGCCGCCGGGGACGATGCGCACGCCGGACCCGGCGTCGAGCGGCCGGGGAGGATAGGTCGACTTGTCGAAGAAGGGGAGGTGGCCGTCGGGCGGATTCCCGACCGTCATGTCGACGATCCTTCCGAGGCGGAAGCCGACGAGGATCCCCTGCTTCACCCAGGCGTTCACCCGCCAGCCGGTGGGGGAGCCGGGGTCCGGCTCGGCGGCGCGGGCTTCGCCCCGGTTGAGCGCGGCCTTGAAGTCGTCGAAGAGCCCGAAGTGCTCGCCGCGGTACTCCATGGGCGGCTCGGCGTAGAGCCGCTCGATCTGCTCTCGCAGGTCCATGGCGTCTTCAGTCTCCGAAGGGAGCTTCCCCTCCTTCGGGGGAAGGCGGGATGAGGCCGAGGTCGAGGAGCGCCTTTTCGATCTTCCGCTGGCTCTCGGGCTTGGGCGCCACGACCGGCAGCCGGTAGACCGGCTCGATCAGGTTCATGAGGCCGAGCGCGGCCTTGACCGGTCCGGGGTTCGACTCGACGAAATTGACCTCCATGAGCGCGTGGAGACGGCGCTGCATCTCCCGGGCGCCGGGGAAGTCCCCTTCGAGCGCGAGCGAGGTGAGGCGCGCCATGGCGTAGGGCACCTCGTTCGACACGACGGAGATGACCCCCGTGCCTCCGAGCGCGATGAGCGGCAGGGTGATGGCGTCGTCCCCCGAGATCACGGCGAAGCTGTCGGGCACCGCCTGGAAGATGGCCGCCATCTGCGCGATGTTGCCCGACGCCTCCTTGACGCCGATCACGGTCTCGATCTCGGCGAGCCGGGCGAGCGTCGCCGGGTCCACGTTCAGGCCCGTGCGGCCCGGCACGTTGTAGACCACGATGGGGAGCCGGGTGGCCCGGGAGACTTCGAGGTAGTGCTGGTAGAGGCCCTCGGGCGTGGGCTTGTTGTAGAAGGGGGTGACGACGAGGAGGCCGTCCGCCCCCAGGGCTTCGAGCTCGCGGGCGAGCTCGACGACCGAGCGGGTGTCGTTGCCGCCCGCCCCGGCGAGCACCGGGGTCTTGCCGTGAGCCTCCTCCAGGGTGATCTCCACCACCCGGAGGTGCTCCCGCCGGGTGAGCGTCGGGTTCTCTCCCGTGGTCCCGCACGGGACCAGGAAGTGGACGCCGCCTTCGATCTGGCGGCGCACCAGCCGGCGCAGGCACTCCTCGTCGAGAGACAGGTCGGAGCGGAACGGGGTGACGAGAGCGGTACCGCATCCTTGAAACATGATGTTCTCCAGGCGTGCCGAAACGGAACCTGCTCCGCGCGGCGTGACCATTCTAGTTCCCTCCCTCGACGATCTGCTCCCAGACTTCACTGAATTCGTACACGCCTTCGCGGCCGGGCACCCAGCGCGCGGCGCGCAACGCTCCGTGTGCAAACCCGGCCCGGCTTCTGGCGCGATGCTCCAGGGTGATGGTATCAGCCTCGGAATCGAATCCCACCTGATGGGTGCCGGGCACGTGGCCGGCGCGGTTGCTGGCCACGTCGACCGCCCGGCCGTAGCCCGCCCCCTCCATGACGCGGAGGATCTCGCGCAGGGTGCCGGACGGCGCATCTTTTTTCATCCTGTGATGGATCTCGTAGGCCCAGGCGCCGTAGGACTCCTCGTTCGCGAGGAGCCGGGCGGCCGCTTCGACGATCCGGTAGAAGACCTGGACCCCCACCGAGAAGTTGGCGCCGTAGACGAGCGCGGAGCCGTGCCGGAGCACGGCCTCCCGCACCCGGGGGAGGTGCTCGCTCCAGCCCGTGGTGCCGACGACCGTGGGGATCTTCAAGGCCGCCAGCCGCTCCGCGTTGTCCGCCACGGCGGCGGGCACGGAGAAGTCCACGGCCACGTCCACGCCGCGCAAGGCGTCCTGCGTGATCCCGGAGCCAGAGGCGTTCGCTTTGCCGTCCAGCCGGAGGACGACCTCGAAGCCGTGGTCCGGGGCGAGCTGCTCGACGAGCCGCCCCATCTTGCCGTAGCCCACGAGAGCGAGCCGGCTCACTCCACCACCTCCCCGGGCGCGCCGGCCAGAAGCTCCGCGTGGAGGCGGGAGACGATCTGCGGGAGATCCGCCTCGTCCGCCAGGAAGCGCACGCACGGCGCCGCAACACCTTCGGTGACGAGGCGCGGCGCGTAGTCCCGGGCCGCCGCGAGGGCCCGCTGCGCGAGCTCCGGGCTGGCCGCCAGGTCCTCGGAGATCAGGGAGACCACGGCGCGGCCGGGGTGGACCTCGAGGTCCGTCGCGGGGCCGGCGGCCTTGCGCAACGCGGGGTGGATTTCAGCCAGCCGGTCGGCGCGCTG
>DATHUD010000151.1:0-4498 GCA_035462575.1 Thermoanaerobaculia bacterium
CAAGTCCATGGAAGCAGTCTCCCTCCTCTCCCGGCGGTGGGCGGGAGGCTGGGAGAGGGTCGGGGTGGTGAGGGCCCTGGGCGGGAGGACGGCCAACGCCCCCCGTACGAGCGGCCCCGTCTCCAGATCGAACGGCGTCCGGGCCTCCTCTTCTGCGAGGCGGCGGACCTCGGCCTCGGCGTCCGGAAGAGCGCCGAGATCGATCACCGGCAGCGCGAAGCCCGCCTCTTCTGCGATCACTTGAACCGGCTCGCCTCCCCGGTCCGCAAACGTGGTGCGCAGGGCCTCGTGGCGGCGGACGACCTCGCGGAGGGCGTCTTCGAGGAGACCGGGGGAAACGTCTCCCCGGATCTCCAGGGCGAAGGGCATGTTGTAGAGCGCCGAGCCGGGCTCGAAGCGGTCCAGGAACCAGAGCCGCTGCTGGGAGAAGGAGAGCGGCGGATGGCCGTCCCGGGGCACGCGCCGGACCGGCGGGAGGGACGGCGCGACCGTGTCCCCCAGGTGCTCGGCCAGACCTGCGGGCGTGGGGTGCTCGAAGAGGCGGGCCACGGGCAGCTCGACGCCGAGGACGTCCCGCACGCGGGAGACGAGCTGGGTGGCGAGGAGCGAGTGGCCTCCCAGCTCGAAGAAGTTGTCGTGGATGCCGGCGGTCTCGACGCCCAGGAGGTCGGACCAGATCCGCGTGAGCGCCTCCTCCGTGAGGTTGCGCGGCGCCGCAAAGGCGGTGGCGGGCGATCCTTCGTGCCAGTCGGGCGCGGGTAAGGCGGCGCGGTCCACCTTGCCGTGGCGGGTGAGCGGCAAGGTGTCCAGCACCACGAAGGCGGAGGGGATCATGTACTCCGGCAGCTCGCCGCGCAGGAAGCGGCGCAGCTCCGGCACGAGCCGGCGGACGAGCCTCCCCCGGAGGGGATCGTTCGCGCAGGCACGGAGCGGGCGGTCCGCCGGGAAGAGCGGCGTGGGACGGGCCGCGGAGCCGGGGCGGCGGAGGATGGCCGCGAAGCGGCCGGGGGCGGCGTCGAAGGTGATCTCCGCGTCGAAGCCGTGGCGGGCGGCGAGGTCGCGGAGGTCTTCGGGATCGACGGCGCCCTGGGCGAGACGGGCGGCGGCGGCGCGGAGGTCCCCGGCGGTGCCGTCGAAGGAGCCGAGAAGCTCCGCGGCGTGAACGTCCGCGGCCGTCCGCACGTCGGCGATCCCAGCGAAGGCGATCGCCTCCGGGGACTCCTCGAGACGGCGGTCCAGATCGTCCAGCGTGAGGCCGGAGCCGTCCGTCCAGGCGAGGGCCGGCGCGTCCTCCTCCCCCACCGCCTCCACGTGGAGGACCACGTCATAGCGGAAGCGGGTCAGCTCGTTCCTGTCCCGCGCTTCCTTGACGAGCACCTCCACGCGGCGGATCTCGGGGAGGCGCTTCCTCAAGGCTTCGAAGAAGGCGGGATCGATCACCAGCTCCTCTTCGTCCTCCCCCCGTCGGCGCACGCGTCCACGCAGCTCCGCGACGGGGAGCGAGGGGGCGGCGTGGTCCAGCTCGATCGAGGCGTGGAAGGCTTCGAGGAGCGGCAGGCTCCGGAGGTCTCCGGCGAACACGGCGCCGCCTCCGGGGGCGGCGGCCACGGTGCGCACGGCGCCTTCGAGCACGCGCGCCAAGTAGTCCGCGTTCGGGAAGTACTGGGCCACGGAGTTGATGACGACGACGTCGAACGCGCCGGGCTCGACGCGGCTCCAGTCATCCGCCAGGCCCCGGGCGAGCGAGACGTGATCCCAGCCGCGGCCCTGAAGGTGCTTGGAGACAAACCCCAGGGCGGAGGGCGAGAAGTCGATGCCGTGATAGCGCTCGGTCTCGGGCGCGACGCGGAAGAGGAGGAGGCCCGAGCCGCAGCCGATCTCCAGCACGCGCCGGGGATCGAGATCGAGGATGCGCGCGACCGTGCTCTCCACCCAGAAGCGCATCTCCTCGGCTGGGATGGGCTCACCCGTGTAGCTGCTGTTCCAGCCGTGGATGTTGAAGGCCGGGTCCTCGGCGACCGTGGCGGACACCGCGCTCCGGTCATAGGTCTCGTCGTAGAGCGCCTGCCACTGGGCCACCTGCTCATCCGCCTCGGGCGCGGCGATCTCCTCCTCGCGGGGGACGACGTACGCGACGAGCCGGCCTTCTCGCACGGCCACGACGGCCTCGCGCACCTCGGAATGGCGGCCGAGCACGGTCTCGATCTCGCCGGTCTCGATGCGGAAGCCGCGCACCTTCACCTGGTCGTCGATGCGGCCGAGGAAGGCGAGTGTGCCGTCCGCCCGGAAGCGCACGAGGTCGCCGGTGCGGTAGAGGCGCGCGCCCGGCTCATTCCCAACGGAATCGGGCACGAAACGCTCGGCCGCGAGGTCCGGCCGGCGCCAGTAGCCGCGGGAGAGGCCCGCGCCGCCGATCACCAGCTCCCCGGGCACGCCGGGCGGCACCGGCCGCAGGTCCCGATCCACCCCGTAGACCCGCAGGTTGTCCATGGGCCGGCCGATGGACGGCGCCTCCGCGCTTCCCGGCTCGGCCGCGGCCCACGTGGTCACGACTGTGCTCTCGGTAGGACCGTAATGATTGACCACGGCGAACGGCAGACCCGGCCGCGGGGCCTTCTGCAGCCGGTCGCCACCGGTCAGCAGAGCGCGCAGGCGCAGCCCCTCCGGCATCGGCAGCTCCAGGACGGCCTCCGCGAGCGGCGTAGGGAGGAAGCTCACCGTGATCCCCTGCTCCGCCATCCAGGCGAGGAGCCGTGCGGGCTTGAGGCGCGTGTCCTCGTCCGGCACATGGAGGCTCGCTCCGGCCGCGAGCGTGGGCCAGATCTCCCAGACCGCCGCGTCGAAGGCTGGCGCGGCGATGAGGGTGGTTCGGTCCTCGGATGTCAGACCGTACGTCCGCAGGTGCCACGAAACCAGGTTCCAAAGCGCGCCATGGGAGATGGGAACGCCCTTCGGTTTCCCCGTGGACCCCGACGTGTAGATGATGTAGGCCGTCTGGTCCGGATCGGGGGATTCGAAGTCGAATGCCTCCTCTCCGATTCCGTCCACCGTCAGCGCCTCCACCCCGCCGGGGACCCGGTCCCGCAGCGTCTCCGCGGTGAGGACCACGGGCATCCCCGTCTCCTCCACGGTGAACGCGAGCCGCTCCGCCGGATAGGCGGGGTCGAGCGGCACGTACGCGCCCCCGGCCGCGAGCACGCCGAGCGCGGCGGTCACCATCTCCAGGGAGCGCTCGAAGAGAAGCCCCACCGGAACCTCGGGTCCCACGCCCCGCTCGCGGAGGATCCGGGCGATGGCGCCCGCGCGGCCGGCCAGCTCGCTGCCGGCCACGAGGTCCAGCACGCTCCCGGCGGGGCGGGCTATTTGCGTGTCGTTCCACTCGACGAGGAGCTGGTGCCTCTCCCCGTCTCCCAGGAGCGGGATCTCCGAGAGGCAGAGCTCCGGCTCGGCCACCACCGTGGCGAGGAGCCGCTCGAACTGGAGGGCCAGGCGCCGCGCCGTCGAGGAATCGAAGAGGTCGGTGCTGTGCTCCAGGGTGGCGTTCAAGGCGTCGCCCTCCTCTTCCACGTTCAGCACCAGGTCGAACCGGGTGGTGGGCGGCAAGAGGTCGAGCGGCACGATGTCCACGCCCGGGAGGGCGAGCTTTCCTGCCGGGGCGTTCTGGAGGACGACGGCCACCTGAAAGAGCGGGTTGTGCGAGAGGTAGCGCTCGGGGCGCAGCTCCTCGACCAGCCGCTCGAAGGGGAGATCCTGGTGCGCGTACGCCAGGAGGGCCGTCTTCCGCGTGCGGGCGAGGAGATCCGTAAACGCCGGATCGCCCGAGGCGTCCTGCCGGAGTGCCAGGCTGTTGACGAAGAAGCCGATCAGCCCCTCGGTCTCCGTGCGGTTGCGGTTGGCGATGCCGGTGCCCACCACGAGGTCGTCCTGGCCGGTCAGGCGCCGGAGGAGGGCCGTGAAGGCGGCGAGGAGGACCATGGAGAGCGTTGCGCCGTTCCGGCGGGCGAGGCGCAGAACCTCCCCGGCAGGCTCCATCCGGAAGCGAACGGCGCCGCCCAGGTCGCTCTGCACCGCCGGGCGCGGCCGGTCCGCCGGAAGGTCCAGCTCCGGCGCGCCGGCCAGCCGCTCGCGCCAGAAATCCACCTGTTTCGCGAGCACGTCGCCCTGGAGCCACTGTCGCTGCCACACGGCGAAGTCGGCGTACTGAATGGGCAGCGTGGGCAGGGCGGCGGGGCGGCCTTCGAGGGCGGCGGCGTAGAGCTGGGCGACCTCACGGACCATGACGCCCACGGACCAGCCGTCGGAGACGATGTGGTGAATCGTGATGAGGAGGGCGTGCTCGACGGGACTTACACGGACGAGCACGCCCCGCAGGAGCGGGCCTCTCGCGAGATCGAACGGCCTCAGGGCCTCTTCGGCGGCGAGGCGGCGCAGCTCGCCGGGAGCCGCTCCGAGATCTATCACGGGGAGCCTCCAGGGGATCTCGGGCGCGATCACCTGC
>DATHUD010000152.1:0-17561 GCA_035462575.1 Thermoanaerobaculia bacterium
GCTTGGGCCTCCGGGTTTCTCCCTCCAAGCACGGCCAACTCGCCTCGGGAACAACGTCGACTTCGTGCTCGGGAGCCCTCTCGTTCCCGGGACAACAGAGCTCCGTGCGTCCGTCCTCTTCTCGCCGGAGTCACCTTTTCCTTTCCTGATCCAATCCAATCAGAGCGGCGACATCCTGGAGATCCGCCTCGAAGACGCCTTTCCGGAGCTCACGCCCAACCTGAAACTCCGTCTGGAGCGCTGGGTCGAGCGCCGCTTGGGGAATATGCTGAGGGATCTGGAGAAAAAGGCCCGGCTCGAAGACGAGCTGCCTTGACACCGGACCCGAATTTCGTGCTTAATGCCGTTGCTACCGGTGGGGAGTAGCCCCCCAGGAATCCTTCTGGGTCGGACGGTCGTCAACACGAGGGAGTCACTCCCCTCCGGCCGTTCGAGAGCATCGAGCTTCGGCGAGACCACCACGACACGTACGTGCCGTGGGGGTTCGCGCCCGCCAAACCCACGCGGCCCGTCTCTCTAGGAGAGGGGCTTCATGCCTGAAACATCCCTCTGGCTCTGGGCGGGTTTCAACCTGTTCATCCTCGCCATGCTCGCCCTGGACCTCGGGGTCTTCCACCGGAAATCCCATGTCGTGTCGATCCGGGAGGCCACCACCTGGAGCCTCGTCTGGATCGCTCTCGCCATGGTCTTCAACGCCGGCCTCTGGCACTTCCGCGGGTCGGAGCCCGCGATCCAGTTATTCACCGGCTACCTGATCGAAAAGTCGCTGTCGGTCGACAACATCTTCGTCATCGCCCTGCTCTTCAGCTACTTCGCGGTGCCGCCGGCGTACCAGCACCGGGTGCTCTTCTGGGGCATCCTGGGCGCTCTCGTGATGCGCGCCGCATTCATCTTTGCGGGGGCGGCTCTGCTCGCCAAGTTCCACTGGATCATCTACCTCTTCGGCGCCTTCCTGATCCTGACCGGGCTCAAGATGGCGATCTTCCGGGACGCCGAGATCCATCCGGAGAACAACCCTCTCCTGAAGCTCGTGCGCCGGCTGATCCCGGTGACGAACGAGTACCGGAAAGACCACTTCTTCGTGCGCGAGGGCGGGCGGCTCCTGGCGACGCCGCTCTTCCTCGTGCTCGTTCTCGTCGAGAGCACGGACCTGGTGTTCGCGGTGGACTCGATCCCGGCCATCTTCGCGGTGACGAACGATCCGTTCCTCGTCTACACCTCGAACGTGTTCGCGATCCTCGGGCTGCGCTCGCTCTACTTCGTGCTCGCCGGGGTGATGTCGAAGTTCGTCTACCTGAAGCTCGGCCTCTCGGGGGTCCTGGTCTTCGTGGGCGTCAAGATGACCCTGATCGACCTCTACAAGATCCCCTCGCCCGTCTCGCTCGGGGTGATCGCGGCCATCCTCACGGCCTCGGTCGTGGCGTCGCT
Organism: Thermoanaerobaculia bacterium; assembly: GCA_035462575.1. Taxonomy (GTDB): domain Bacteria; phylum Acidobacteriota; class Thermoanaerobaculia; order Multivoradales; family UBA5704; genus DATARR01. The sequence continues at coordinate 1,429 of DATHUD010000152.1, forward strand.
CGTCAGGAGCCGGCGGGAGGAGCGGCTCGAAAGCCATCGGAACGCTGCATAAACCTGTGCAGCGGAGGGCGGGGCGGGGGGTGACCGGAGCCCCCTGCCTCGCCCGGTTGTTTCGTCGCTTTCCCTGCTACACTCAGTGTCAATTGATGACACCTCATCGCACGCTCCCCGGTGTGCTGCTCGCCTGGGTCTGCCTCTTCCAGGCGGCCTCCGCTTTCGCTCTCACCCGCTTCGTGGCCCTGGCGGGCGTGGACACGGCCAACTCGTGCCTCGATGCCGCGACGCCCTGCGCGACGATCCAGCACGCGGTCGACGCCGCCGGCTCCGGAGACACCGTCCTCATTGCGGCCGGCGTCTACAACCAGCGGGTCCGCATCGAAAACCGGACCGGTCTCACCCTCGAAGCCGGCGGCGTGACGCTGCGCCCCGACCTCGCGGTCCTGGGACCGTCCGACGTGCCCCAGGGGAGCCCCTGCTCGGGCGGCCGGGGCCGCGCCGTCGTCTTCGTCAACGGCAGCACCGGGATCGTCCTTTCCGGCCTGGTCGTGGACGGCAGCGCCGTCTTCGCCAGTTTCACCGAGACGGACCGCCTCGCAGGGATCTTCTACCGCAACTCCTCGGGCGCCATCCTGGGCGGCGGGGTCACGCACCTGCGGACGGACCCGGCGTCGAGCAATCAGGTGGCTGGCTTAGGCATCGTCGTCCAGACCGCGGACCCGGCCCCCGTTCCCCGGCCGCGGGTCGACATCCGGGGCGTCACGATCTCCGACTTCCAGAAGACCGGCATCGTGTTTTCGGGCTGCGACTGCGCCGCGGACGCCGGCCCCACCGGGAGCGTCCTCCGGAGCGTGATCACCACCCAGACCGATCCGCTCGTGGCCCGAAACGGCATCCAGGTCTCCTTTGGCGCCGGGGACGTGGTGGTCGAGGACAACGTCGTCTCCGGGATGCGGTACACCGGCAATCCTGCCCTGGGCCTGGGTTCGGCGCTCATCCTGGCGTCCTCCCGCAACAATCAGGTCCGCGGGAACACCTTCTCCGATTCGAACTTCGGAATCTCCAACATCGGCGACGCCTTCTGCGCGCCGCGGGCGGATGAGAACCTGGCCAACGACATCCGGTGCAACCGGATCCTGGGCAACGACTGGGGCCTCTCGATCGACAACAACACCCACACGATCCGCGGCAACGACTTCTCCGGCAACACCGTGTTCGCGATCCTCACCCGCACCTACTTCCCCGCCGTAGAGAGCGATGCCGATGCGTCCGGCAACTGGTGGGGCAGCCCCACGGGCCCCACGATCGCTTCGAACCCCGGCGGCACGGGCGACCCGCTGGACGACCGCGTGGCGTTCACGCCATTCCTCACCGCGCCGTCCACCTGTGCCAACGATCCCGTGCCCGTGGTGCCGGCCGCCTCCACCGCGGGGCTGGCGCTCCTGTTCCTCCTGCTCGCGGGGAGCGCCCTCTTCCGCCTGCGTCGGGCCGCCTGACGGAATCCCCCGCCTCGCCCGGATGTTCCCCCTTGCAGGCGGGGCGCGACCCGCTATGATCTTCTTACGCCGATGAAGAACCCTGGCCTCCGGCCCGCACCCGTTTCCTGGCGAAGAGCGCTCCTCGTTCTCCTCGCCATGGCGGGGCTCGCGTTCGGCGGGCTTGTGCCCCACGACCCGGTCTCGGAGCATTCCGGCGCGCCGTCCGGCGTCGAGATCGAGGGGAGCGCGGTCCACCCGAACGCCCCGGAGCACTGGGAGCAGGCGTCCCACTTCGAGGTCCACCCTCCCTGCGTCGGCTGCCTGTTCCAGCTTCAGACCGTTTCCGCCCCGGGCCGTCCGGCCGCCGCCCTGCGTCCGCCGGATCACCGTGGCGCCGAGTTCGTCCCCTCCGAAAGACCCTCGTCCGAGGCGGCCCCCCGCTTCGAGCCGGCGCGGGCTCCGCCCGTCTCCCCCGCGTTCGTCTGACCGGCTCGCCCGCCTGTGCGGGCGGGTCTCGACGTGAACCGACAACGGGAGACGAAACATGCCTGACCTCAAGCTGGCGGTGTGCGCGGCCCTCTGGCTGATCGTGCCTGCCGCGGCTCCGGCCCAGGAGGCCCCCGGGACCGATCCGGTCGCGGCCCTGCGACAGGAGATCGAGTCGCTCAAACAGTCCTACGAAGCCCGGATCGCGGAGCTCGAGCGGCGGCTCGCCGAGCTCGAAGCGGGCCGGCCCGCCTCCGGAGAGCCCGAGGCGGACGACGAGCTCGCCGCGCTCCGGGCTGCGGCCCAGGAGACCGCCGGGGAGGCGCCTGAGCCCGAGGCCGCACCGGAGTTGGCCACCGCGGGGAGCGAGCGGAACCTGAACCGGCTGAACCCCGAGATCTCGATGACCGGGGACCTCGTCGGCTTCACCACGGACCGGGGGCGCGAGGACTTCGACGCCCGGGAGTTCGAGCTCAACCTGCAGGCCGCCCTGGACCCCTTTTCGCTCACCAGGTGGACGCTCTCGTTCTCCCCCGAGGAGGGGGTGGACATCGAGGAGGGCTACGTGGCCTACACCGGCCTCCCCGGAGGGCTCACGCTCACCGCCGGCAAGTTCCGCCAGGAGTTCGGCGCGCTCAACCGGTGGCACCTCCACGCCCTCCCGCAGCTCGACTACCCATTAGCCCTCCAGACCTACTTCGGGGACGAGGGGCTCGCCCAGACCGGCCTCTCGGCCTCCTGGCTGCTGCCGCGCCCCTGGGCCACGGCCAACGAGCTGACCCTCCAGGTGACGGACGGCGAGAGCGACGCCTTCGGCGGCGAGAATTTCTCGAACCTCGTGGGGCTCGCTCACCTCAAGAACTTCTGGGAGATCGGCGACGCGACCTGGGCCGAGCTGGGCCTCTCCGGCATCGGCGGCACCAACGGCCAGGGCGGCGAGAGCCGTGTCTGGGGGACCGATTTCACCCTCCACTGGCAGCCCCCGCAGCGCGCCAAGTATCGCGAGATCACCTGGAGGACGGAGCTGCTGCGCTCCCAGCGGGATGACGAGAGCGGCGAGCTCCAGGAAGCCTGGGGCGGCTACTCGTACCTCGAGAGCCTCGTGGCCCAGAACCTCTACGCGGGAGTGCGCTACGACCGCGTGGAAGATCCGCTCGATCCCGGACACGTGCGCTGGGGCGTCTTTCCGAACCTCACCTGGTGGCAGAGCGAATACGTGCGCCTGCGCGGGGAGTACGGGTTCCTGAAGGACGACCTGACCGGCGACAAGGAAAACCGTTTCAGCCTGCAGCTCACCTGGGCCGCCGGACCCCACAAGCACGAGACCTACTAGCCAGGAGAAACCCCATGCCCCGTGCGTTCAAAATATTGCCGCTCCTCCTCCTGATCGCGCTGATCGCGGCCACTGCCTCCGCGGCCCCGGTCAAGGTGGTCACCACCCTCCCCGCCTACGCTTCGATTGCCCAGGCCGTGGGCGGCGACCGCGTGCAGGCGTCGTCCATTTCCAAGGGGAACGAGGACTCGCACTTCGTGAAGCCCAAGCCGTCCTACGCCCTGATGCTCAAGGACGCCGACCTGTTCGTCACCACCGGGCTCGACCTCGAGCTCTGGGCGCCGGTCCTGGTCGACAAGTCGGGCAACCGCAAGATCCGCGACGGCCAGCCGGGCTACGTGAACGCGAGCCAGGGCGTGCCGCTCCTGGACGTGCCGGCGAACCCCAGCCGCGAGGCGGGGGACCTCCACATCTACGGCAACCCCCACATCCACACGAGCCCGCTCAACGCGAAGATCATCGCGGGCAACATCGCGGCGGGCCTGAAGCGCGTGGACCCGGCGGGCGCCGCCACGTACGACGCCAACCTCGCGGCGTTCAGAAAGCGGATCGATGCCTCGCTCTACGGCGACCAGCTCCCGCAGATCCTGGGCTCCGACACGCTCGACGCCCTGGCGCGGCAGGGCAAGCTCATCCCGTTCCTCGCCGCCAAGGATTACAAGGGCAAGAAGCTGATCGGTTCGCTGGGCGGCTGGCTCGGCAAAGGCGCGGCCTTCCGCGGCCAGAAGCTCGTGACCTATCACAAGAACTGGACCTACTTCACGCCCCTCTTCGGCCTCCAGGTGGTGGGGGACGTGGAGCCGAAACCGGGCATTCCGCCCTCGGCCCGGCACGTCCACGACCTGATCGAGACGATGAAGGCCCAGAAGGTGAAGGTGGTCATGGCGCCCGACTACTTCGATCCGTCCGAGGCGCAGGCGATCGCGGAGCGCACCGGCGCCCAGACCGTGATCGTCCCCATGGGGCCCGGCGGCACCGGGGCGGACGCCTACTTCAAGCTGATCGACCTCTGGGTGGACCGGCTGGCCAAGGCCTACGCGGCCTAGGAGGCGACGATGCTCGAAATGCTTTCCTTCATGGCCGCGCCGTTCGCGGCCTGCCTCATCCTGGTCGGCGTCCACGGCTACCTGGGCCTCCACGTGCTGCTGCGCCAGGTCATCTTCGTGGACCTGGCGCTCGCCCAGATCGCGGCGCTGGGCGCCGTGGTCGCCATGGTCCAGGGGCACCCGCCGGGCACGGCCGCCTCGTTCGCCTACTCGCTCGGGGCCGCGGTCTTCGGAGCCTTGGTCTTCAGCCTCACCCGCTCGCGGAGCCACGAGTCGAAAGTGCCGCAGGAGGCGCTCATCGGCATCACCTACGTGATCGCCTCGGCCGCCGCCATCCTGGTGGCGGACCGGGCGCCCGAGGGGGCGGAGCACATCAAGGAGCTCCTCGCCGGCACGATCCTCTGGGTCACCTGGCCCACCGTGATCAAGGACCTCATCATCTACGCGGCCGTGGGCCTCTTCCATTACGTCTTCCGGAAGCGGTTCATCCTGATCTCGGAGGACCCGGAGCGGGCGTATGCCCAGGGGATGAACGTCCGCCTGTGGGACTTCCTCTTCTATCTCTCCTTCGGTGTGATCATCACGCTCTCGGTCGAGATCGCGGGGGTCCTGATGGTCTTTTCCTACCTCGTGGCGCCGGCCATCATCGCCCTGGGGTCGAGCGACCGCTGGGGGATGCGGATCGTGATCGCCTGGGCCGTGGGGTTCCTCGCGAGCGCGCTCGGGCTCATCGCCTCCTACCAGGTGGACTTCCCGAGCGGCCCGGCGATCGTCTGCTCGCTGGGCCTCTTCCTGCTGCTCTACGCGGTGTGGCGGGCGGCCGTGCGGCGGCCTAGCCCTTCCGTTTCGCCAGCCGCTCCACCAGAGCTCTCAGAGCGTCCTGCGTCTCGCGGCTGAACCAGTTGCCGGCCACGAGGTCGAGCTCGGCCTCGCCGGCCTCGTCGAAGAGACCGGCGAGGTCGGCGCGGGCGCGCCTTCGCGTCTCGGTCATGGCTTCGGGAGGGAAGGCGAGGAGCCGCTGGCACCACTCGACCGCCCGGGCCACCACCTGATCGCCGGGGGCGAGCTCGTCGACCATCCCGATCCGCAGGGCCTCGGCGCCCGGCAGCAGCGTCGCCCCCACGGCGAGCCGCTCCGCGCGGTAGGGTCCCACGAGGCGTTTCAGGGCCTCCAGGATCACCGGCGGCAGGGGGATCCCCACCTGCACCTCGTTCAAGCCGATCTTGAACTCCCCCTCCGCCATGACCCGGTAGTCGCAGAAGATGGAGATCACCGCGCCCCCGGCCGGCGCGTGGCCGGTGATGGCCGCGGCGATGGGCACCGGGGACGAGGCGAGGCTCCGCAGCATCGCGTAGAAGCTCCTCCAGACCTCGCGGATCGCCGGGCGGTCCAGGGTGAGCAGGTACGGGACGTCCAGGCCGGCGGAGAGCATCCCGGGCGCCCCGGAGATCACGAGGGCCCGCGCCCCCTCCCCCGGCGCGGCCTGGACCGCCGCGGTCAGGGCCGTGATCAGCTCCGGGGACAGGGCGTTGGCGGGGGGGCGGTCGAGCCGCAGCTCGCGGACGGGTCCGTGGTCGGTCGTAACGATCATGGCGAGGCCTCCTCGGCCCGGAATCCTATCCGAGACGGGTGTACTCCGGCCCATGGACGAGCCGCAGGGCCTCCGGGCCGCGGCACAGGAACGCCGGACCGCCGAACGCCAGAGGCTTCACCACGATCCCCTCCCCCCCTTCTCCGATCAGCTCCTCCCACCACGCGATCGCCTCGGCTTCGCTCTCGGAATCGGCGAGAGCCACCACCCGGTGGCGCGTCGGAACCAGAAACCCCGAGTCGGCCCGGCAGATCTCCGCCGCCGTCGCGAGATGCCAGACGTGATCCTTGTCCGTGTGGACCGCCCCTTCGGTCGCCAGGACGTGGAACGGCGCGAGCCGGAGGTCCGCGGCGGAACGGATGGGCCAGGAGCGCCGGCGGAGGGCTCCGGTGAACCGGGTCGCCAGATCCTGCCGCTCCCGGTACCGGGCGAGGAGGCTCCGCACGTCGACGCCCCGCGCTCCCGCCTCGGCGAGCCGCGCGAGCGCCTTGGGGAGAGACGCCCGGGCCGCGGCCCCCACCGCGGCGAGGCGCGACACGGCCTCCCTCGTCCAGGGGAGGAGATCGCAGTCCAGGAAGACCCAGTCCGTCTTGAGCGTCTCCCAGAAACCGGAGCGGTCCAGGGCCTCCCGCACCCGGCCCAGGAGCTGGCGCTCGAGCCGGCCTTCCGGGAAGAGGCGCTGGCCGGTGCGATTCACGGCCAGGCCTTCGCCGGTCAGCCCGAAGCGCCGCCGGGCCGTCTCCTCGTCCCGGCAGACGACGACGACGGCGTGGGAGCCCCCGTGCATCTCCTCGCAGACCGCCCGGTCGACGCCCTGGCCCCGGAGCTCGGCGAAAGCCTCGGCGGGATGCTCCAGGAGCCCGGGGCGATCCGGCGTCCGGACGGGGAGAGCCGCGGGCGGCAGGTGGACGAGCCACTCCGGGATCTCCGGCGCGGGCGGCGCGGGCGGCTGGAGAAACGGCCGGGACGTCCCCGCGTACGCGCGCCGGGCCGGCACGGAGACGAGCTCGTTTTCCGGATAGCGCAGAGCCGTGAGCCGGCCGCCGAAGACGCACCCCGTGTCGAGGTTGATCGTGTGGTGCAGCCACTCGGGCTCGTGGACCGGCGTGTGCCCGTAGACCACCAGGGCGGAGCCGCGGTACGAGGCCGCCCACTTGAGCCGCACGGGGAGCCCGAATTCGTCCATCTCCCCCGTCGTCTCGCCGTAGAGCGCGAACTCGCGCACCCGGCCGGTCGAGCGCCCCTGCATCTCCTCCTTCATCCCGGCGTGGGCGGCCACGAGCTGTCCGCCGTCGAGCACGAGGTGGCTCGGGAGGCCGTCCAGGAAGCGGGAGGCCCGCTCCCGGAATTCGGGGCTCTCCTCTTCGAGCTGCTCCGCGGACCGCTCGAGCCCGTGCGCCATCCGCACGTTCCGGCCGGCGAGCCAGCGCACGAGCTTCGCGTCGTGGTTGCCGGGCACCGCGAGCGCCGTCCGCGCGGCCACCATCCCCATCGCGATCCGGAGCACGTCCGGCACGCGCGGCCCGCGGTCCACCAGATCGCCGAGGAAGACCACCTTGCGCCGCGCCGGATGGCGGAACACGCCCGTCTCGTCGCGGACGTAGCCCAGGGCCGCGAGCAGCTCCAAGAGCTCGTCCGCGCAGCCGTGGACGTCGCCGATCAGGTCGAAGGGCCCCCGGTCGAACCGCCGGTCGGGCCGGAGGCGCTGCCGGTCGACGGCGACCGCGTCGGCCTCCGCCGGGGACCGCAGCACGTGGACGTCCCGGAACCCCTCCCTCGGGAGCCCGGCGAGGGCCTGCAGGAGCTGCGACCGCTGCTGGGGGACGACGTGATCGGGCAGCCGCCGGTCCGGGCGCCGCCGGTTGCGCTCGCGAAGGATCTCCTCGGGGAGATCGAAGACGATCGCCACCACCTGCACGTAGCGCTCCCGGGCGAGCTCGAGGAGCGGCTTCCGCGCGTCGCGCCGCACGTTCGTCGCGTCGATCACCGTGAGCCGCCCCCGGGCGAGGCGCCGGGAGGCGATCAGGTGGACGACGTCGAAGGCGTCCCCGGTCGCCGACTGGTCGTTCTCGTCGTCAGAGACCATCGCCCGGCAGGCATCGGACGAGACGACCTCGGACGGCTTGAAGTGGGCGTGGGCGAAGGTCGACTTGCCCGACCCCGACGGGCCGATCAGAAGGACCAGAGAGAGCTCGGGGATGCGGAGCCTCATCCGGCTCCCTCTTCGTTCAGCGCCGCGATCCCGGCGGAGAGGTGCGCCAGGAGATCCCGGACCCGGCAGACGCCGCGGAGCGTGACCGACAGGTAGGGGCTCGGCCCCAGGTCGGGCCTTTCCGGGTCGAGCGGATGCGTCTCGGTCTTCACCTGGTATCCCAGGGGCTCGAACCGGCGCCGCACCGACGCCTCCCCGCCCCGGCACGGCAGCGCCGCGATCTTGGCTTCGAGCGGCATCGGCTCCTCCCCCGCTCCCGCCCCTTCTTCCGGGATCAGCCAGGCGACGGCCTCCGCGAGGAGCGGCGAGGCCGCGTAGGGCCGGTCGCTCGGGCCGTCCCCGGGCGTCTCGACGTCCAGAAGCAGCGCCGCCGTGCACGCCGTCTCGTCCGCCTCCGGGTAGAACACGTGGATCCGCCCGAACGGCCTCTCGAACGACTCCACCCGGCCCGGGTCCCTGCCGAGGAAGGAGGCGAGGTCGGTGGCGGGGGGGCGGGTGGTGCGCAATGTCAGGAGCATGGGAGGGGGATTCTATGCATCCTGGAGCCCCATCCGTGCGTATAGGGAGTTGCACATGAAACGCGGCAGCCCGAAATCGACACTCCTTGTCACGGGAAAGGATCCCGGGAGTACCTAGTGTGGTAGAAGAAGAAGCAGTACAAAGGAGACTTCAATGATCGACCGCCATGGGAAGCGGATGGAGGAGCTGACGAGGCGGGTGCTCGCCAGCCCGGGTGCGCTCGACGCGGAGGTACGGGCGGCGATCGCAGCGGGCAAGGACGTGCCGCCGGCGCTCGTTCCCTACATCACCAAAGTCGTGCAGCACGCCTACAAGGTCACCGACGAGGACATCCTGGCCCTTCGCGAGGCGGGATACAGCGAAGACGAGATCTTCGAGGCCACGGTGGCCGCCGCCTTGGGAGCCGGCCTGAAACGCCTGCGGACCGGGCTCGTGGCCCTCGAAAGGAGCGTGAGCTGAGATGAGGCTCCAGACGCTCGAAACCGGGCAGGGGGCGTTCCGCAAGATGGAGATGGGCATGATGCGGATGCTGGGCCTGCCGCCTCTGGACATCGTCCGCACCGCCCTCTACCGTCCCAACTTCTTCGGCAAGCCGTTCATGGCCGTCGTCAACGGCGTGCTGCGGGGGGAGACGTCCTCCTGGACGGTCACGGAGCGGGAGCTCCTGGCGACCTTCGTCTCCAGCCGCAACCAGTGCGTGTTCTGAGAGACCTCTCACGCCGCGGTCGCGGCGGCTGCAGACGAGAGCATGGCCGAAGCCATCATCCGGGACTGGCGGACCGCGCCGGTTTCCGACCGGCTCCGGGCGACGTTCACCTTCATCGAGAAGCTGACCGACTTCCCGGACGACGTCGGCCCCGAGGACATTCACAAGCTGCGGGAGCATGACCTGGGAGACGAGGAGATCGAGGACGCCATCTACATCTGCGTGGCCTTCAGCATCATCGACCGCCTGGCCGACGCCTTCGACTTCGAGATCCCGAACAAAGAGCAGATGCGCAAGACTTCGAAGTTCCTTCTCCGCCTGGGCTACCGCATCTGAAGGGCTGGAACACGGACTGACACGGACCTTCACGGACCTGCAAGGACGTGTTCGTCCCTGTGAGCCCGTGTCTGTCCGTGTCCGTCCCCGGTTTCCACCACCTTCCCCCACCTCCACCCTTGCGAGATGATGCGCCGGTGTCCGCCCGCCACCCGCTCGTGCTCATGGTGCTTTCGTCGGCGCTCTTCGCCGTCATGGCGCTCGCGGCGAAGCTCGCCTCGGCGGACCTTTCCGGGAGCCAGGTGGCGTTCTTCCGCTTCGCGTTCATGCTGCTGCCCGTCGTCCTCATTCCGGGGATGATCCGGAAGGCCCTGACGTTCGAGCGCCTGGACATCCTCTTCTACCGGGGCTTCTTCGGCGGGGTGGCCGTGCTCCTCTACTTCCTCGCGATCGAGCACGTGCCCGTGGGGATCGCGACGCTCTTGAACTACTCCTCCCCGATCTGGAGCGTCGCCTTCGCCGCCATCTTCCTGGGCGAGCGGGCCGACCGCCGGCTGATCCCGCCGCTCGTCGCGGCCCTCGTGGGCATGGTCCTCGTCGCCGGGGGCGGGGCTGAAACGGCGGGGGGGCTGCGCTTCGGGATCTGGGAGGCGGCGGGGCTCGCCTCGTCGATCCTCTCGGGCGCGGCGGTGACCGCCATCCGCGCCGCCCGAAGGACCGAGGGGTCGTGGGCCATCTACAGCAGCCTGACCCTGTTCGGCCTGCTCGCGACGGCCCCCTTCGGGCTCTCCCGGTACAAGCCGCCGACGCCCACGGAGTGGCTGCTGCTCGCGGCGGTGGGCCTCACCTCGGTGGCCGCCCAGCTCCTCATGACCTACGCCTACCGATGGGTGACCAACCTGCAGGCGGGGGTGATCAACCAGCTCACGGTCGTCCTCAGCATGGGCCTGGGCGTCGTCCTGCTGGGGGACCGGCTGGCGCCGCTCCAGGTGTTCGGCAGCCTGCTCACCCTGGGCGGCGTCGTGGGCGTCGTCTGGGCGCACTCGACGCCCCGCGCCGTGGAGTGAGAAGAGAGTCGCGTATGATGCCGGTCATCATGATGCGCCGAATTCTCTCCCCCGTCGTCCTCGTTCTCCCGCTTCTCTCCGCCCTCGCCGTCCCCGGTACGGCGCAGGAAGAAAAACCGCTGGTCCAGGAGATCGGCCGGATGCTCCAGGTCGCCCCCGACCAGAGGGGCCTCTGGGTGGAGATGGCCGCCGCGTACGCCCGGGCGGGCAACGACACCGAGGCGGTGCGATGGCTCGGGAGGGCGGTCGATCAGAAGCTGGACTTCGATCTCGCCGACAACCCGGATTTCGCGCGGCTCCTGGCCAAACCCGAGGGAAAGGCCCTGCTCGCCAAGGCCCAGGCCAACCGGCGGGTGGTCCAACGCGGCAAGGTCGCGCTCCGGGTCCCGGAAAAGGACCTCATCCCCGAGGGGATCGCCAAGGACCCGAAGACCGGCGACTTTTTCCTGGGCAGCCTTCTCAAGCAGAAGATCGTCCGGATCGACAAGGCCGGCAAGGTGAGCGACTTCACGGCGAGCGGCCAGGACGGCCTTCAGGGCGTCCTGGGGATGAGGATCGATCCGGCCACGCGGACTCTCTGGGCGTGCTCCGGGCCGGCCGCGAGGATCTCGACCGCCCCCTCCCACCTCTTCCGGTACGACCTGGCGACGGGCGGCCTCAAGGGAAAATACGAGCTCCCGGACAAACCTCCGCACCTGTGCAACGACATCGCCATCGCCAAGGGCGGCGAGGTGTTCGTGACCGACAGCACGGCGGGCGCCGTGCACCGGCTCCGGCCGGGCAAGGAGGCCCTGGAGACCCTGGCCGCGCCGGGGACCCTGGCCTATCCCAACGGCCTCGCGATCTCCTCGGACGGGAAGCGGCTCTACGTCGCCGATTTCAAGGGCCTCTCCTTCGTGGACGTGGCGACCGGCAAGGTCGAAGCCCTGAAGTACCCGGAGGCGGTGAACGTCACGGGCCTGGACGGGCTCTACCTCTACGGCGGCCAGCTCGTCGCCGTCCAGAACAGCTCCGGGGCGGAGCGCATCGTGCGCTTCAAGCTGAACGCCGCGAAAGACGCGATCCTGTCCGAAGAGATCCTGGAGAGCCGCAACCCGCTCTTCAAGATCCCCACGACGGGCGTGATCTCCGGAGCCTCCCTCTTCGTCATCGCCAACAGCCATCTCGACAGCCTCGACCGCGAGGGCCGGCTCAAAGCCGGCGCCCCGCTCGGCGAGGCCACGATCCTCGAGATCCCGCTGGGGCGCTGAGAGAAAGGCCGGGCGAGGTTTCGGGATAGAATCGCCCGGTCCACCCCACTCGGAAAGGGGGCCCGATGGTGCGGTTCGACATGCCGAAGGTCGCGATTCTCCTCCTTCTTCTTGTTCTGGCCGCGCCCGTGGCCGAGGCGCAGCTCTGGAGCGGTCCGGCGGCCGTGGAGGTCCGGGTCGAGGGCCAGAAGGGCCTGCCCGCGGCCGGCGCCCGGGTCCAGCTCCGCTCGACCGCCGTCGATCCCCCGGACGGCCCGCCCCCCGCCACGACCGATTCGCGGGGGCGTGCCGCCGTCTCCGGCCTCGCCGCGGGTCCCTGGACGATGGAGGTCAGCCTCGAGGGGTACATGACCTACATCGCCGAGATCCGGGTGGACGAGAAGAACCGCCCCAAGGTGCTCCTGGCCAACCAGGTCAACGTCCCGGGGGCCCTGCGCACGCTCCGGGTCGAGATCTCCCGCGGCCGCTCCGAGCCGCAGGCCGCTCGGCCACCCCGCGAAGAGCCCACGCCGGCTCCAGCACCGGCTCCAGCCGCGCCCGCTCCCCGCCGGGAGACCCCGCCCCGGCCGGAGCCCACCCCCGCGCCTCCGGTCGCGGCGCCGGCCCCGGCGCCACCGCGGGAGATGCCCCGGGAGATGCCCACCCCTCCCGCCGAGCCCGCCCCCGCCACTCCGACCCCGGCCCCAACTCCGGTGCCGCCCCCGGCGCCCGCCCCGACTCCGGCTCCCACGCCCGCCCCGACGCCTGCGCCCGCCCCTGACGCCGTGCGGATGCGCAGCTTCGAAGACCGCACCTGCGTCGAGTGCCAGGCGGGCGAGTCGTCCCTCTCCACCGAGCGGGTGGTCCCTCCCGGCGGCGGGAGCGGCTGCGGGGATATCGGCTCCCGCCTCCAGGGAGGCGAGGTGCCGTCCGACCTGCCGGCCGGTTGCCACGTGCTCCGGGTCACCGTGCCGGCGGGCGCGCGCTACCTCGGCTACCGCTTCGAGGTCCAGGACGGCGGAGCGACCTTCGACTGCCTCGCCCGCCAGGACTGCCCCCAGGGCACCGGCCGCTGGCCGGCCGACCCGGTCCTCGTCCGCGGCTCCGGGGGGACGGTCGTCCTCGCCCCCTTCGAAGCCGGCCCGGCCGGGCGCGAGCGGCGGGCCGTCCTCACCGTCTACTTCACCACCGGCAAACGGCGCGGCTGAGCCTCGCCGCGCTCCACCCATGGCATTCCCGCTCTCCGTGCTCGACCTGGCTCCCGTCGGATCGGGCTTCACGCCTTCTCAGGCGCTCCGCAACACGGTGAAGCTGGGCCGCCTCGCGGACCGGCTCGGCTACACGCGGTACTGGGTGGCCGAGCACCACAATCTCCCGAGCGTCGCGAGCACCGCGCCCGAGATCCTCATCGCGCACGTGGCGGCGGCGACCCGGCGGATCCGCGTCGGCTCCGGCGGGATCATGCTGCCGAACCACGCTCCCCTGATGGTGGCCGAAGCGTTCCACACGCTCGAAGCCCTGCACCCCGGCCGCATCGATCTGGGGCTCGGCCGCGCGCCGGGCACGGACCAGGTCACCCTGCAGGCGATCCGCCCCTTCGACGGCGAGCAGTTCCCCTCCCTCCTGGCGGAGCTCCTGGCCCTCTCGCGGGGCGAAATCCCGGAGGACAACCTCTTCCGGTCCATCCGGGTCATCCCCGACGACGTGGAGCTGCCGCCGATCTGGCTGCTCGGCTCTTCCGGGGCGAGCGCCAAGCTCGCCGGCTCGCTGGGGCTCGGCTACAGCTTCGCCAGCCACTTCAGCCCAACGCCCCCGGGACCCGCGATCCGCGCCTACCGCGAGAGCTTCCAGCCATCCAAGCAGTTCCCGGAGCCGCACGCGATCCTCGGGACCGCGGTCGTCTGCGCCGAGACGGACGAGCGCGCCGAGCATCTCGCCTGGACCATGAACCTCGCCTGGGTCCGCATGCGGACCGGCCGGCCGGCCCCGCTGCCGACGCCGGAAGAGGCGAAGGCCTACCCCTACACCCCGCAGGACCTCGCGTCCATCCGCGACTACCGCGGGCTCCACATCGCCGGCAGCCCGGCCACGGTCCGCACCCGGATCGAGGTCCTCGCGGAGGAGGCCGGCGTGGACGAGGTGATGGTGAGCACGATGATCCACAGCCCCGAGGAGAGGCTGCGTTCCTATGAGCTGCTCGCCGAAGCTTTCGAGCTGGCCTCGACAGCTTCCGGCGACTCGGCTGCCTGACGCGGTCCCCTGCCTGCCGAAGCGCGCCTTCACGCGCCCTCCTCCAGGACAGAGAAAACGTATTGACAACGTATATACGTCGTGGCAGAATTCCCCTCGTGAAAGCACAACAACTCCATAACCGCCTGCGGGCGGACCGCCCGATGACGACCATCAGCATCCGGATGCCGGAGGACGTGGTGGAGGATTTGAAGCGCGTCGCTCCGATCCTCGGCTTCTCGGGCTACCAGCCTCTCATCCGTGCCTACATCGGCCAGGGGCTGCGCCAGGACCTCGAAAGGCTCGACCGGAACCCCGGCCTCGAGCGGCTCCTCGAGAGCCTGCGCCGCCAGGGCGTGGACGAAGAGGTCATCAACTCCGCGGTCGCCGAGATGAGGTCGGTCTGAACGCGGCCGAGCCCGCATCCAAGAGCCGGGCTCCGCCCGCCGCGAAGACGGAGCCCGGCCGGACGGAGGCTTTCCGGGCCAGGAAAAGCCTCCGCGGCCCCTCTAGGGGGCGTTGCATCAGTTGTCAAAGAGCATTCGCCCCCGGAATTGCTCCCCGGAGAGCGGGTAAAACCTTGTTCGATCCACCAAAAGACTTTTTGGACGCGGGAAAAGTCATTCGCCCGCGGCAAAAGACTTTTCAGATCGAACAAAAGACTTTTCAGGCGAAGGATCCGACTTTTTCCGCGCCCTAAAAATCAATTGCGAGATCCTACTGCGCTTTGGATCGCCTTGACAAGCCTGTTCCTGATCGAAAAAGTCAAAAAGTCGAAGCACAAAGTCATTTGGGCCCAGTTAAAGACTTTTAGCGGCGGCAAAAGACTTTTTCCGTCCGCAAAAAGTCTTTCAGAAGGACGGACAGGTCTTTTGGCAAATCTGGCCTTGACGGCCTCCCATCGGCGCTTTATATTCACCGCCGCTTTACGGGGCCGCGCGCAGCGGAAATGAGGATAAGGTCTCTTTTATTTCTCGAAGCGTGCTGCCCGAGGAGATCTTTGACAACTGAATCCGTTCCGGGGGGCGTGGGCGGGGCGTCCCCCGGAAATTTGACTCGCCAGGCCCGCGGGGATAGCGTCCTCCCGGGAGGGCGTAGCTATGGCCTGGGACGTGCGCGGCAAGAACGTGCTGGTGACGGGAGCGACGAGCGGCATCGGCCTCGAGGCGTCGGTGGAGCTCGCCCGGCGTGGCGCCCGGGTGGTCCTGGTCGGCCGGGACCCCGGGCGCACCGAGGCGGCTCTGAAGGACGTGATCGCGCGGAGCGGCTCGAACGAGGTGTCACACCTGCTCTGCGACTTCTCCTCGCAGGCGGACGTCCGCCGTCTCGCGGAGTCCGTGCTCGCGAGCCACGACCGCCTCGACGTCCTCGTCAACAACGCGGGCGGCGTGAACAAGACGCGCCGGTTGACGGTGGACGGGATCGAGGCCACCTTCGCCGTCAACCATCTCGGCTACTTCCTGCTGACGAACCTGCTCACCGATCTGCTGGTGCGGAGCGCCCCGGCGCGGGTCGTGACGGTCGCCTCCGCCGGTCACCGGCAGGGCACCCTCGACTTCGACGATCTGGGTTTCGAGCGCGGCTACTCCATCCTGCGCGCCTATACGCGCTCGAAGCTCGCGAACGTCCTCTTTGCCGCCGAGCTGGCGCGGCGCCTCGCGGGCACCGGCGTCACCTCGAACAGCCTGCACCCCGGCACCGTGGCTACGAACATCTGGTCCGGCGCTCCCACCTGGTCGAAGCCCCTGATCCAGCTCCTGCTGCGTCCGTTCTTCTTCTTGAGCGCCGAAGAGGGCGGAGCCACGATCGTGCAACTGGCGGCCAGCCCGGAGTTGGAGGGTGTCACTGGAAAATATTTCGAGCGCGGCAAGGCCGTGGCGCCCGCGCCCCTCGCGCGGGATGAGGCCCTGGCCCGGCGGCTGTGGGACGTGAGCGCGGGGCTGGTAGGACTTTAGAGTCAGTCA